>CAZKQK010000124.1:0-15795 GCA_964554865.1 uncultured Luteolibacter sp.
TCGGATCGGTCGGATCGGTCGGATCGGTCGGATCGGTCGGATCGGTCGGATCGGTTGGATCGGTTGCGGGGTCCGGGAGGCGTCCGTTGTTTTCGAGGAGGACGATTACCTCGTTTTGGACGGCTTCGACCTGGGAGAGGGGAATGTCGGGATCGCGGACGAGGAAGATTTCGCCGGACTTGCGGTGTTCGTAGACGCGGAGGATGCCGTTGGGGGTGCGTTGGCTGTCGGTTTCGCGCAGGGTTTTCTGGCGTTCGAGCATGACGGCGAGGATGTAGCGGGTGTTTTCGGTGTGGTCCTCATCCTCCTCGACGAGCCGGCGCAGGATTTCCTCGGCGGAGAGTTTTTCGACGGGGTCGGGTTTGGCGTCGGCTCCGGGTGAGGAGAAGGTGGTTTTCCAGAAGGAGAAGGGTTTTTCGGCGTCGGCCGGGATTTGTTGCCAGGCGTCGAGGGAATAGTCGCGGCGGAGGTATCCGGAGGATTCGGGATCGGGAAAGAGGGCGGTGACGATGGTTTCGCCATCCTCGAAGGGGCGTTGGGATGCGGCGCACTCGCGTGCGCGGGAGCGGACATGCCAGGATTCGGCGAGGGCCATGGTGGGTGGGGATGGGGTTGGAGGGAGGGATCAGTCGGTGCCGGGGAGCAGGCGGCGGAGGGATTGGTAGATGGGGCGGCCGGTGACGCGGCGGTGAAAGAGGTAGAGGCCGATGAGGGCGAAGGAGAGGTTTGGCAGCCAGGCGGAGATGGCGGGCCGGAGGAGGCCGGCTTCGCCGAAGGCGAGGGAGATGTTGCTGAGGAGGAGCATGAGGGCGGAGAGAACGACGGCGAGGAAAACGCCGCCGCCGTGGCCGCGGCGGGAGAAGTGGATGGCGAGGGGGGCGGCGAGCAGCACGGTGACGATGCAGGCGAAGGGGAGCGACCAGCGGTAGTGCCATTGGGTGAGGTAGGGGGCGGGATCGGCGAATCCGCGCTGGCGGGGGGTGGCCTTGAGCCAGGTGTTGAGGTCGGGAATGCCGAGGTGGGCGGCGTCGAGACCGGGTTTGATGAGTTGCCACGGGGTCTCGGGCCAGGAGTCGATGGTGACGGGGGCGTCCGGGGTTTCGAAAACGGGGGCGTTGCCCGGGCTGAAGCGGCCGATGACGGGGTTTTGGAAGGTCCAGCGGCGGTTGGGGCGGTCCCAGATGGCGTGGCTGGCGGAGAGGCGTGTCCGGATGTCGCGATTGGGGCCGGTGGTGGTGACGTCCACGTTGAGGAGGGGGCCGCCTTTCTCGTAGTCGGGCGGGAAGGCGCCGATCATCCAGAGGCGGTGGTTTTCGGGGTTGCGGAAGAGCACCTTGGTGGCCTCGGTGGCTTCGGCGCCGGAGGCTTCGGCAAGGATTTCATCCCGGCTGCCTTCGGCGACGGGGGCCCAGTGGTAGTTGAGGCCGAGGCTGAGCAGGGTGCAGAAAACGCCGGCGACGACGAGTGGCAGCGAGGTGCGGATCACGCTGCGCCCGGACTGGACGACGGCGATGATTTCGCGCTGGGAGGAGAGTTTCCCGAGGGCGTAGAGGAGGGCGAGGAGCAGGCTGTAAGGCAGGAGCAGGAGGAGGATGGCGGGCGAGCGGGCGGCGTAGAAGTGAAGGGCGGTGCCGAGGATGCTGGGGGTGTCCCGGAAGTCGGATATCTTGTCGCTGAGATCGATGAGCAGCCAGATGAGGAAGAGGGCGGAGAGGCAGATGGCGAAGATGGCGAGGAACTGGCGGGTGATGTAGCGGTCGAGCGTGTCGCCGAGGGTGTAGGCGGCGGCGGCGAGGGCGGGCAGGGCGCAGAGTCCGGCGAGGAAGAGGGTGCGGGCGCGGTGGGCGGCGATGTCGGAGTCCGGGAAACCGATGAGCTGCTGCTCGATGGCGCGGTTTTCCGCAGGGAGCAGGAGGATGTAGAGGACCGCCCCGAGGGCCGCGAGGGCCAGGGTGAGGAGGAGCGGTTTGAGGTGGCGGCGGGTGAATTCCATGCCGTGGCGCGTGGCCGCGAGAGTGTCGGCGGAGGGGCGGGGGTGTCGAGCGTGTTGTGGGCGGGGAACTTGCGGCTTGGCATGCGGGCGGATGCCGGATGCGATGGGCGGGCGATGATAGCGATCACGGAAGGCCAGCCGATGCCCGGGTTTTGCGACTCGGTGCGCGAGGCCTTTTCGCCGAAGGGGGTTCTGGCGAAGTCGAGCGACTTCGAGTACCGGCGGGAGCAGCAGGATCTGGCGGTGGCGGTGGCGGAGGCGCTGACCGGTTCCTCGCCGCTGGTGGCGGAGGCGGGCACGGGTGTGGGGAAATCGCTGGCCTACCTGCTGCCGGCCGCGCGTTTCGCCCTGGACACCGGGCGCAAGGGGGTGATCTCCACGCATACGATCAACCTGCAGGAGCAGTTGGTGCGCAAGGACATCCCGATTGTCAGGAAACTGGTGGGCCACGAGCTGCCGGCGGTGCTGCTGAAGGGCAGGCAGAATTATCTTTGTCCGCAGCGGCTGCGGCGGGCGCTGGACCAGTCCGGGGATCTTTTCACCAGGCCGGAAACCACCGAGCTGGAGGCCATCCGCAAGTGGGCTGAGGCCACGCGCGACGGCACGCTCAGCGATCTGGATTTCCAGCCGCAGATGAAGGTGTGGCTGCAAGTGTGCAGCGAGGCGCACATCTGCACGGCGAGGAACTGCGGCCCGCGGGGAAACTGCTTTTTCCAGGAGGCGCGCAAGGCGGCGGCGGACGCCAGGCTGGTGGTGGTGAACCACACGCTTTTCTTCGCTCTGTTAGATGCCGCGATGGAGGAAACCGGGGAGGACAACCGGCGGGCGAAGGGTTTCCTGTTTCCCAACGATTTCGCGGTGCTGGACGAGGCGCACACGATCGAACAGGTGGCTGCGGTGCAACTCGGCCTGCGTGTCTCGCAGTCGGGGCTGCGCTTCGACCTGCAGCGGCTCTATCATCCGAAGACGCGCAAGGGGCTGCTGAAGTCTTTCCGCAAGGCTTCGGCGCTGGTGGCGGTGGAGGAGGCGATCCGGGCGTCCGAGCGATTCTTCGACGAGGTGGGCGAAGTGGCGAACTTCGGCGGGTTTGCCAAGGAGTGCCGGATCCGCCAGCCGGAGCTGGTGCCCAACAGCATCGCGGAACCGTTGCGCAGGCTGTGGCAGGAGATCGACACGCTGGCGGCGGATGTGGATGGCGAGTCCACCAAGTCCGAGCTTCAGGACGCTTCCCGCCGCTTGCGCGAGGCGCACGGTGCGGTGAGCGCGTTTCTCGATCATGCGGAGGACGACAGCGTTTACTGGGTCGAGCGCGGTGGCCGCGATGAGACGCAATACAGCCTGCACGCCGCGCCGGTGAATGTGGCGGACCGGCTGCGACCGCTGCTTTTCGGCCCGGGAAAGGGTCTGGTGCTCACCAGCGCCACCCTCGGCGTGGGAGATCCCAAGCTCGGCTACTTTCGCGGCAGGGTGGGGGCGGAAAACGCCAGGGCGGTTTGCATTGGCAGTCCATTCGACTATCGGAAGCAGATGCGGGTGCGGATTTACAAATCGGTGCCCGATCCCGGCACGCCGAAGTATGACGGGGCGCTGGCCGAGGCGATCCGGCAGTCGGTGCTGGAGAGCGAGGGGCGCGCCTTCGTGTTGTTCACGAGCTACAAGACGATGCGTGACGCGGCCGGCCGCCTTGAGGCGTTTTTCAGGAAACAGGGCTGGCGTTTGCTGATGCAGGGCGAGGGCATGCCGCGGCACCGCATGATCGAGGAGTTCCGCAAGGACATCCACAGCGTGCTTTTCGGCACCGACAGTTTCTGGACCGGCGTGGATGTGCCGGGAGAGGCGCTTTCGAATGTGATCGTCACCCGTTTGCCCTTTGCCGTGCCCGATCATCCGCTGACGGCTTCACGGTTGGAGGCGATCGAGGCGGCCGGTGGAAATCCGTTCATGGAATACTCCGTGCCCGAGGCCATTCTCAAGCTGCGTCAGGGTGTGGGCCGCCTGATCCGCACCGCGAGGGATCGGGGGCTGGTCTGCATTCTCGACAACCGGATTCTGACGAAGCGCTACGGCAAGTCGTTTCTCAACGCCCTGCCGGACGCGCCCGTCGAGGTGATCGGCTAGGCCAACGGAGCAAGGCGGCCGATGGCGTCCCTGAGGAAAGCCGCGTCCCATTGCCCCGGAGCGGTGGGTTTCCCGCCAAGATGGCCGTAGTTCAGCACACTGCCGCACTGGGCGCAGAGCAAACGGGAAACCGGAGCGAGCGGGCCCATGCCCATCGTGGCCACGGGCAGACCGTGATCGGTGAGTTGGAACTCCGCGAGCCGTGCAAGATCGGCCGGGGTGTGAACCCGTGCCGCCGCCTTGAAAGCCGCCGCACCGGCCTCCCGGGCACGGTGGGCGGCGTTTTCCAGCACATCATTGTCCGGCGGTTTCACGAAGTTGTGAAACGAGGCGACCCACGGAATGCCCAGGCCTGCCAACTCATCGATCACAGGTTTCATCCCGGCAATGCTCGCCACCTCGATGTCCACCAGCGCCGCGTCGGCGAGCGCGATGCGCAGCAGTTTGCCGCGGGCATCGTCGCCGAGATCCAAGGCGCCACCCTCCTCGCGCCTGCGGGCGGTGAAAAGCAGTGGCAATCCGCGAAGATGGCTCCATGTGCCGGGATCGGGCGCTTTGTTTCCGGAGGCGATCAGATCGAGCCGGATCTCCACCACATCGCAGGCCCGGCGGGCTGATATCGCAGTGCATTCCGCCAGTTCCGGCAATCCGCCGATGCTGCCGACGGCCCACGTCCGCCCACCTTTGATCGAAAACGCCGAGTGGCTCATGGCCGAGTCATGCGCGCCGCGCGGGCGGGAGTCAACCGCATGTGCCCGACACTGTATTTACTTCGAACGGAAAATTTTCCGCGCTCCGGGTTTTTCTCTGGCCAACCCGAAAACCGATTCCCTAGTTTCCTTCAAACCCCACGCACCATGAACGTTCTGCTCCGCAAATCCCTTTCATTCGCCGCCACCGCCATGATTGCCGGACTCTCCGTCGGCGGCGCATTCGGCCAGGCCGCCAAGGTGGTCGGCGCGAAGCCGGCCTTCGACGATCTCCAGTCGCCCGAGTTCTCCGGCGGCAAGCAAAAATCCTTCAAGCCGAAGGACTGGCTCGAGATCGAGGCCAAGCTCAGGGTTTCCCTCGCTCCGGAGCCGAAATCGAAGACCTGTGAGAGGCTCACCATCAAGTGGTATATCGCCGTGAAAAACCCGGAGAAGTCCGGCAGCTTCCTTCTCCTGACCAAAGACGTCGAGCACGTCAACGTGCCGCTCGAAGAGGAGATCCACTGTTCGGTCTATCTCTCGCCGGCCTCCATCCGCCGCCTGACCGGCTCCGACGGCGGTGGCAAGAAGGCGGTCGAGTACGTGGGCTACGAGGTGCTGATCAATGGCAGGACCGAGGCCAAGGAAACCAGCAAGGGCAAGGTTGATTGGTGGACCTCGGCCAGTCTTTCCAAGAGCGACACCGTCCCGCTCCTGAACAAATCGGAAACCCCCTTCTCCAACATGTGGTGGGACCGCTACGCCGAGGTCGCCGTGCCCGGCAAGTGACCGGTCCTCCCCGCCAGTGTTACGTCACTCCGCCCGGTTTCCCCATTCTCCCAGTTTCCCCGCATCATGGCTGACCCTCAGACTACCGTCGCTCTCAACATCGGTTCCCAGCGGATCGGCATGGCCGTTTTCGAAACTTCGAAAAACGGCGGTCTCATCCTCAGGGCCTACGACTCGGAAGGCATCGTCGCGGACCCCGCGATGGACGCCACCAGAATCTCGCAGACGCGGGTCGCCGTGGCCGATCTCGCCCAGCGCCTCAAGGTCGGGAAAGTCAAGGCCCGCTATGCCCTCTCCGGACAGTCGGTGCTGACGCGCTTCGTGAAACTGCCGCCCATCCAGGGGGACGACATCGAGCAGATCGTCACCTTCGAGGCCCAGCAGCAGTTGCCCTTCCCGCTCAACGAAGTGGTGTGGGACTACGAGATGATCGAGGGAGCCACCCCGGAAAAGGAAGTGGTCATCGTCGCCATCAAGAACGACGCGCTCGATGAGATCAACAACGCGGTCAATGACAGCGGCATGGGCACCTCCGAGGTCGATATCGCCCCGATGGCGCTGTTCAACGCCTTCCGCTCCACCTACGGCACGCCGGAGGAACCCGTTCTGCTCATCGATATCGGCGCGAAGTCCAGCAACCTTCTCTACATCGAGGGGAAACGGTTTTTCACCCGCAGTGTGAACATCGGCGGCTCCTCGATCACCGCCGCCATTGCCAAGGAATATGGCATCCCCTTCATGGAGGCGGAACATCAGAAAATTTCCAACGGTCTGGTTGCCCTCGGCGGCGGCCACACCGAGCAGATGGACGAGGCGGTGGCCGCGCTCGCCATGGTGATTCGCAACGCCCTGAGCCGTTTGCCCGCCGAAATTTCCCGCACCACGAACTACTACCGCAGCCAGCACGGCGGCAGCGCCCCGCGCCGCATTCTTCTCGCCGGTGGCGGGGCGAACCTTCCCTACACCCTCGAATTCTTCCAGGAGAAGCTCAACCTCCCGGTCGAATACTTCAATCCGGTGCGCAATGTCGCCATCGGCAAGGGCGTGGACTCGTCCCTGATCCAGCGGGAGGGCCACCTCATGGGCGAACTCGTCGGCCTCGGCCTGCGCGGCAGTGGCAGGTCCGAGATCAATATCGACCTCGTCCCCGTGGTCGTCGAGCAATCGCGCGCCGCGGACCGCCGCAAGCCCTTCTTTGTCGCCGCTGCCGCCATCTTGCTCGCGGGCATGGCCGCTTGGGCCGTCTCCAAAAACATCGCCGCCGCCCAGGCCGCCGAGAAGGAGAAACTCATGGTCGAGACCCGTAACTCCCTCCAGCCGATCAAAACCCGCATCGATGGCCTGCTGAAACGCGAGGCCGGGATCCGTCAGATCGCGGACGGCTACACCGGAGCCGAATCCGACCACGCCTTCTGGGCCGATCTCATCGCCGAAATCCGCGGTGCCTTTGCAAGCGATGCCGTGTGGCTCATCGATCTGGAGCCGATCCACGGTTTTGACGCCGCCAAGGCGCTCGAACCGAAAACCGCGGCCAGTGCCAAGGTCCAGAACGGCCGCACCATCGTCAAACCCGAGTTTTTCAACGCCCAATACGGCGCTTCCGCGCTGGCCGATATCCAGATCCAGGAGCCCCAGCAGCAAGGCAGAGGTGGTGCCCGCAACGCGCCGCCGCCCGGCCCTTCGGTCATCACCGCCAACGCCGTGCGCATCAAGGGCTTTTGGCGTGAGAACGCGAAGGCCCAGAATGTCGTCTATGATCTGCTCAAGGGATTGCGGGACAACAGCGGACTCTTCAGTTTCGCCGTCAAGGATCCCTCGAACCCATCCACGGACATCAATCTTGGCGAGGATCAGAACCTTGGCAAGATCCTCACGATCAGCGCGGTTCCCGAAAAGGCCGGCGATCTCGGCATGCCCTTCGAAATCATCCTCCCGCTCGCCCGCGAGGTCGTCGTCAAGTAATCAAACCCACCCCACTTTCCCATCGCACCCATGAGTTGGATCAAGGAAAACAAGTTTCTCGCAGGGCTGATTGGCGGAACGCTGGCCGGTGTCATCGGCCTTTATTTCGTCGGAGCCCACGGTGCCGGGAAATACGATGCCGCCAAGGAGTCCTTCGATCTCGCGGCCGGGGAGGCCTCCTCGTACGAGAGATCGTCGCTCTACCCCACCGACGAGAACGCCAATGCCAAGACCAAGGCGCTCGACGAATACAAGGCTAGCGTCGAACGGCTTCAGGCCGCCTTCGAGCCCTACCGGCCGAAGGAAATCAAAAACATCTCCCCTCAGGAATTCGGCAACACCCTCGTCAAGGTCAACGAGGAACTCCGCAAGGCCTTCGCCGATGGCAATGTGAAGTTCCCGGAGCCCTTCTTCTGCGGGTTCGAAAGTTACCGGACCAATCCCGCCGCAGGCTCCGCCACCGGCATCCTCGGTTATCAGCTCGACGCGGTGAAATACCTCATGCAGGGGCTCGCCAATTCCGGAGCCTCCGAATTGAAAAACCTCCATCGCCCGGAACTCGATGAGGAAAAGGGCAGGGAGTTCAAACCCGCCGACTCCGATGTCGCGCGCCCACTGCCTCTTGAAATCACCTTCACCGGCCCGGAAAAAGCCGTGCGCACCTTCGTTTCCTCCGTCATCAAGCCAGGCGAACGCTACTTCGTCATTCGCTCGGTCCGCATTTCCAATGCGAAAAAGGATCCGCCGCGCACCACGGATGCCAAGTTCGAGTCCGCCAAACCCGCCACCGCGACCGGAGGCGGCTCAGGAGCCGATGTCTTCGGCGGTAGCTTCGTGCTCCCTGGTGACGAACCCGCTGCGGATGCTCCGGAAGCGGAGGAAAAACCGGCGGAAAAGCCCGCGCCCGCGGGAGACGGCAACCGCATTCTCGCCCAGGTGCTCGGCAATGAGGAAGTCCATGTTTTCATCCGCCTCGACCTGATGCAGTTCCTGCCCGCCAGGAAGATCGACTGATCCATTCCTTCCAAAGCCCACACACCCAGTCATGTCCTGGTTATCCAAGAATTACGAAAAGGCCGCCCTCGGCGGAGCCGTTGTCGTGGCCCTCGGCCTCGGATATCTCGGTTGGAGCAAAATCGGAGCCGTCGAGTCCGAGTTTTCCAGCTCTCTCTCCGGCACCGGCAAAGGCAGCCCCGCCATCGAGGGGGCCGAATCCATCACCAAAGCCGAGCAGTCCCTCAAACTCGACCGCGCCTGGACCCCGGGTGTCGATCCCAATGGCGAACGCCCGGTGGACCTTTTCACCGGCGTCCCGCTTGTCATCAAAAGCTCGGAGCCCGAAAAGGCCATCGATCCCATCAAGGACGATCCCATCCATGACCCCATCCCCAACACCTGGTGGCTGCAACACCGCATTGATCCCGGTTTCGCCGATTCGCCCAACCGCGATCCCGATGGTGACGGATTCTCGAATCTTGAGGAGTTCCTTGCCAAGACCGATCCCAATAACCCGAAGTCCGTTCCCGCCCTGCTCGCCAAGCTGAAATTCGTCAAGGACGAGACCCTCACATGGGCGCTGCGCCCCACCTACGGCGACAATGGAAGTTTCCCCTTCAACTACGCCGACTCCAGGCGTCAGACCAACCGCATGCCCGCCGGTGAAATGGTGAAACCCGACGAGCTGTTCTTCCCCAAGGGCGTGATGACCAATCGCTTCAAGCTCCTCGGCCATGAGGAGCGCAAGGAACTCAACAAGCGCATCAACACGGAAGTGGATGTCACCTACGTTCGCGTCGAGGACCAGAAGCCGAATAAAAAGGGCCGCGTTTACGAGATTCCGGCCCCGCTCTCGGAGGACCGCATGAACGAATACGCCCAGCACGACCGCACCGCCATCTTCGCTCTCGAAGCCCTCGGTGAGGGTGCGAACGAATTCAAGGTCGAGGAAAACACCACTTTCGGTCTGCCGTTTTCCTCGGACAAAAAGGACTACCTGCTCAAGGAAGTCACCCCGGACAAAGTCGTCGTCGAGGGTCCGGACGGCAAGGGCGGCCGCATGACCGTCGATATCCCCAAGGGCTCCATGCCCGCCATGCCCGAGTAGTTTCCTTAAAAATCGCTTTCCAAAACTCCAAAACATCGCCAGAAACCGCCTGCCCACCATGCAAAAAACGCCAGTCCACAGAACCAGTCGCTCCGCTGTCGCCTTGATGGCTGCGGCCTCCACCATGCCAATCGTCATCACCCGGGCGAACGCCGACGGATACAGCAGCCTCGCCCAGCGTGAAATGGTCCGCCGCCAGGAGGCGGTGGTCGAGGGTGACCGCCTCCTTGCCGAAGGCCGCGAAGCCTATGCCAAGGGCGATTTCCAAATGGCCGTGGACAAATACACCCAGGCCCTCCAGCGCGTGCCGGACGCCCCGATGTTCGCCGACCGCCGCGCCAGCTACACCGCCCACCTCGGTGATGCCAGCGTGGCCCTTGCCATGAAGCACCGCAAGGTCGGCAAATACGATGAGGCCCGCAATCTGCTCGAAAACGTTCTCAAACAGGATCCCGCCAACGGCGACGCCCAGCGCGAACTCGGTTACCTTGACGACCCGATCCGCACCAACCCGGCCCTCACCTACGAACACACCAGGAACGTCGACCAGGTCCGCCGCTCCCTCTACGTGGCCGAGGGCAACTACAACCTCGGCAAGTATGACGCCGCCAAGCGCGAATACGAAGGCGTCCTGCGCATCGATCCCTACAATTCCGCCGCCCGCCGCGGCATGGAGCGTCTTGCCCAGGCCAAGTCCGATTACTACCGCGCCGCCTACGACCACACCCGCGCCGAACTGCTCGCCGATGTGGACAAGGCCTGGGAACTCGCCGTTCCCGCCGATACCCCGGATATTCCCACCAACCTCGGCGGCTCGCTTGATGACGGCAAAACAGGCATCCAATACATCAACGAGAAGCTGAAGCGGATCATCATTCCCACCATCAACTTCGAGGACACCACCGTGGACGAGGCCATCGCCTTCCTCCGCATGCGCGCCATCGAGCTGGACACCCTCGAACTCGATCCCGCCCGCAAGGGTGTCAACTTCGTCGTCCGTCCGCCCCGCACCACGAATATCGGTGGTGGCGCCGATGCGGGACTTGACGCCGCCTCCGGCGATGCCCTCGTCACCCCGGCGACAAACGTCGGAGCCCTCCGCGTCCGCGAACTCCGTCTCCGCAACGTTCCTCTCGCGGTCGCCCTCAAATACATCTGTGACCAGACCAAGCTGCGCTACAAGGTGGATGAATTCGCCGTCACCCTGGTGCCGCAAACCGAGATCGGTGAGGACGTCTTCACCCGCAACTTCACCGTTCCGCCCGACTTCCACGCATCGCTCGAAGGCGGTGGCGGCGGCGGTGGCGGCGGAGGCGAGGTCGATCCCTTCGCGGAGCCCTCTTCCGGCGGCACCACCCGTCTGGAAGCCCGCAAGCCGATCATCGAACTTCTCAGGAATTCGGGCATCGCCTTCCCTGAGGGTACTTCCGCCACGCTCTCGGCCAACGGCATCCTCTTGGTCACCAACACGCCGTCGGAACTCGACAAGGTCGAGCAACTCGTCGAACTGTCGAAGGGCCAGCAGCCCAAGCAGGTGAAGATCACCACCAAGTTTGTCGAAATCTCCCAGGAAAACAGCGACGAACTCGGCTTCGACTGGATCGTCAACCCCTTCGGCCTGTCCGCCAACAACATGTTCGCTTCCGGCGGCACCCAGGGCAACCAGCGTTCCCGCACCGGTGGCGATTTCATCACCCCCGTCGGCGGAGTGGCGGTGGACGGCATCCCGGCCGATCCCTCCCAGCTTACCCAGAACGGCATGACCAACGGCCTGCGCTCGGGTGACTTCGCCACTTCCCGCAACAGCATCGATGCCATCCTCAACAACACCAACCGCACCGCCCAGTCCGGCAGCATCGCTCCCGGCATCATGGGGCTCACCGGATTGTTCTCGGACGGCCAGGTCCAGATGATCATGCGCGGCCTGAATCAGAAGAAGGGCACCGACCTCATGACCGCCCCCTCGGTCATGGCCCGCTCCGGCCAGAAGGCCACCATCGAAATCATCCGCGAATTCATCTACCCGACCGAATACGAACCCCCCGAACTCCCGAACTCGGTTGGCCAGACCGGTGGCGGATTCTTCGGCGGTGGCGGCGGCATCCTCGGCGGCGGTGGCGGCAGCTTCCCGGTCACTCCGGCCACTCCAACCGCGTTCGAGACCCGCAACACCGGTGTCACCCTCGAAATCGAACCCACCATCGGTGACAACGATTTCGTGATCAACCTCCGCTTTGTTCCGGAAATCGTCGAGTTCGAAGGCTTCATCAACTACGGTAGCCCGATCCAATCGCCCTCCACGGACGCCCTTGGCAACCCGGTCACGGCCATCATCACCGAGAACCGCATCGAGATGCCGGTCTTCTCCACCCGCCGCGTCAACACCGACCTGACCATCTATGACGGCTACACTGTCGCGGTCGGCGGCCTGATGCGCGAGGATGTCCAAAACGTCGAAGACAAGGTGCCTATCTTCGGCGACATCCCGATCATCGGACGCCTGTTCCAGTCCAAGGCGGAGAACCGCATCAAGAGCAATCTGATCGTGTTTGTCACCGCCCAGATCATCGATGCCACCGGTCGCCCGCTGCGCGGAGCCGATGCCGCCAGTCCGGCTCCCGCCGACACCGGCGCTTCGGACGGCCTGGATTCGTCCCTGCTTCCGCTCCCCGGCGATCTCCCGCCGCTGTGAGCCGGGCCGCTCGCGAAACCCCTTGAGGCACGGGCGGTGGAGTCATCCACCGCCCGTCTTCTTTTCTTGATTCGGCGCTCTGATCCGCGGATTCTCCCGCCCATGCGAGTCATGGCACTGACGGGAGGCATTGCGTCCGGGAAATCCACGGTCTGTCGCCTGCTCCGCGAGTTCATCCCCTCGGTGGTCATTTTCGATTGCGACACGGCCGTCCACCGCATGCTGGAGGCGGATCCGGAAGTCGCGGCCATCATCACGGAGGCCTTCGGTGACCAGGCGCTCGACTCCCAGGGCCGCATCGACCGCCACTTCCTGCGCGGCCGGGTGTTTTCCGATGAAAACGCACGCCTCCGGCTTGAGGCCATCCTTCACCCGAGGGTCCGGCAGGAATGTCTTGATTTCCGCGAGAAGGCCGCTACTCATGGGGCGGAGCTTTTCATTGCCGACGTTCCGCTCTTCTTCGAAAAGGGCTTCGACTACGGCCAGGACGCGGTGCTCGTCGTCGCCTCGTCCCGTTCCACCCAGATCCAGCGGCTCAAGGCGCGCGGAGGATTCGAGGACTCCCTCATCGAATCGATCCTCGCCGCCCAGCTTCCGGCTCAGGAGAAAATGGCAAAGGCGGACGTGGTGATCTGGAATGAAGGACCGCCATCCGTCATCCGTTCCCAAGTCCGCCGTTTCGCCCAAGCATTCCTCATGAATTCCCCTTCAGAAAACGAAAACCCCGGCGCCGCCGTGGCGCTTCCCGCCGCCGTGCCGGTTTCAATCGATATCAACCAGTTCCGCCTCAAGCCGCTCTCCGAACTCCAGGCCATGGCCGAGGCGCTGCCCACCCGCATCCAGGGCGGCATCCCCAAGGCGCAACTGGTTTATGAACTGCTCTCGTTCTACGGTCATGAGGGAACCGGCCTGGTCTGCGAGGGCGTCATCGAGCAATCCAAGGACAACTTCGCCATGCTGCGCGATCCCCAGCGCAGTTTCCGCCCGGGGCCGGACGACATCCACCTTGGCACCAACATGCTGCGAGAACTCGGGCTGCGCGTCGGCCAGTCGATCAAGGTCCGCGTGCGCGCCCCCCGCGAGCGCGACAAATACCTCTCCGCCCACGAAGTCATCGAGGTGGAAGGCATTCCGCTCGCCGATTACCGCGTGCCAACCGAATTCGACAAACTCACGCCCCTGTTTCCCGACCAGCGCATCCACCTGGAAGGGGAGGGGAATGATTTCCTCGGCGTGCGGGTCATCGACCTCATCGCCCCGCTCGGCAAGGGCCAGCGCGGCCTCATCGTCGCCCCGCCCCGCGGCGGGAAAACCATTCTTCTCAAGCAGATCGCCCGCGCCATCCGCAAGAATCACCCGGATTCGGAACTCATCATCCTTCTGCTCGACGAGCGCCCCGAGGAAGTCACCGACTTCGAGGAAACCGTCGGCGCCCGCGTGTTTGCATCGACCTTCGACGAGTCCCCCCGCCGCCATGCCCAGGTGGCGGATCTGGTCATCGAGCGCGCCAAACGCCTTGTCGAACTCGGCAAGGACGTGATCCTGCTGCTCGACTCGCTCACCCGCCTCGCCCGCGGCCACAACTCCGCCATGCAGGGCGGCCCCATCGGCTCCGGCGGCGTGAGTCCCGTGGCCTTGCAAAAGTCCCGCAAGTTTTTCGGCACCGCCCGCAACGTCGAGGAAGGCGGCTCGCTCACCATCCTCGCCACCGCCCTGGTGGAAACCGAGAGCCGGCTCGATGACGTCGTCTTCGAGGAATTCAAGGGCACCGGAAACATGGAGGTCCGCCTCGACCGCGAACTCGCCGAACGCCGGGTATTCCCCGCCATCCACATCCCGCAGTCCGGCACCCGCAACGATGATCGCCTCTACCACCCCGACGAATTCCTCAAGGTGGTGGACATCCGCCGCCAACTCGCCGGCCAACCCATTGGCGACGCCATCGAGAGCCTGCTCACCAATCTCAGGGCCACCAAGACCAACGCCGAGCTGCTCCTGCGCGGTTTGCGGTGAACATGGCGGCGCTTGGCAAGAGCGCCAGACCTCCTCCTCTCCCCTCAAAACGGCTATCGTAAACTTGCCTTGGGCGGGAATCCGTGCTGTTTTCGTTTCAACGAGGTCATGAAAATTCCTCCCGAACCTATGAAAAAGGTCAAAGCCTTGGCTCACGAGCGAGGAACAACGGTTTCCTGCCTCCTCCGGAGGCGCTCTTGAAGACGTGGTGGGTAATGTCCCGGCCAGCCCGCCCATAAGTCTCTTGGATCGCGCCGGGGATCTGGCCGGATGCTTCGACGGTGGAAAACGCAAGCTGGCCGCCGACCCCCGTCATCTCAAGGATTTCGGCAAATGGCGCGGGTGATTTGTGATGCCGGATCCCTGGCCGCCTTTCTGGATCGTCGCGGGCGGTGGCACACTTGGGCCCTCGAACGGTTCGGTGCCCTGGCGGAACCTCTTGTCGCTTGTGAGGCGGTCATTGCGGAGGCTGCCTTTCCTGCCATGGGCCACGGTTTGCCTCCCGCGAGATTCATGCGGATTTTCGAGCGGGATTTGGTCCAAGTGGATTTTCGTTTCAACGACGAATGGCCGGCCATCCGGCGTTTGTTGGATTCGTATTCGGATGTTCCCATGTCGCTTGCCGATGCCTGCATTGTCCGAATGAGCGAACTCCGCGATGACAGCATGGTGTTCTCGCTGGACCGGGATTTCCTGATTTATCGCCGGAACCGTCGGCAGAGAATTCCATTGCCGGCTCCCTTCGCGACTTGATCCCGGCGGCCCTTGTGGGCAGGGCTTGGCATTTGTCGCGACAGGACGATCCGAGGGATGGATTGCTCCGCACAAGGGTTTCGGCATATGGCGGGTTTTTGATCCGTCGCCGCGGGCAAGCAAACTGGTTGATTGACAGCCCGCGCGCCAAACGCCTAGTTTCCCGCGCGTTTCGCCGGTCGGGGGTCGTTTTTCCCCGGAAATTCCGGCCATTCGCCCAACCCCACCACACCTATCACAACGATGGCCACCAAGAAGAAAGCCGCCAAGCCGGCCGCCAGGAAGAGCGCGCCCAAGGCCGCGAAGAAGTCCTCCAACAGCAAGACCAAGTACGTTTACACCTGGGGAGCCGCCAAGGCCGACGGTGACGGCACGATGAAGGCCCTGCTCGGCGGCAAGGGAGCCAACCTTGCGGAAATGACCCGCATCGGGCTCCCCGTGCCTCCGGGATTCACCATCACCACCGAGGTCTGCACCCACTTCTACGCCAACAGGAGATCCTATCCCGCCTCGCTCCAGGCGCAGATGGAGGCCGGTGTGGCCAATATGGAGAAAATCATGGGCTGCAAATTCGGCGATGCCAAGGGCATGCCGCTGCTCGTCGCCGTCCGCTCCGGCGCGCGCGACTCGATGCCCGGCATGATGGACACCATTCTCAACCTCGGCCTCAACGACGAGACCG
>CAZKQK010000125.1:0-15779 GCA_964554865.1 uncultured Luteolibacter sp.
TGGGCTTCGAGCCATTCGCATGGCTCATGAGGAACGCCCTGAAGCCATTGGCCGAAGAGAACCGTGACGAAAGCTGTTTCTACAAGAACTCTTCGTCATCGCGGGGACTGCGGCATGGCCGCGCATCACCAAATGCACGCCGCGCCCGCCGCCACAAACTCTTCGTCATCGCGGGGACTGCGGCCGTCGGCAACGGCATCAGCCAAGGCGTCATCAGTTCCGCCACAAACTCTTCGTCATCGCGGGGACTGCGGCCACGATGCCCGCCGGTGTCCCCGGAACGTCGATTCCGCCACAAACTCTTCGTCATCGCGGGGACTGCGGCGTGGGATTTTTGTGGAAACGGAATATGCCTTCGGGCCGCCACAAACTCTTCGTCATCGCGGGGACTGCGGCCGGAGTACTATCGGGTGACGGTAGGAGGCGATCTCCGCCACAAACTCTTCGTCATCGCGGGGACTGCGGCACGAAGGCGGCGGCGAGGCAGCTTATCCGCTGGGACCGCCACAAACTCTTCGTCATCGCGGGGACTGCGGCTGGTCATCGATGATTTTCTGATTCGCCAGAGGGCGCCGCCACAAACTCTTCGTCATCGCGGGGACTGCGGCCGCCCGCATCCCGGATGACGAACGTTTCATCGGCCCGCCACAAACTCTTCGTCATCGCGGGGACTGCGGCGCTGGGCTGGAACTCGATGGATGCGTCGTCAACCTTCCGCCACAAACTCTTCGTCATCGCGGGGACTGCGGCGGAGGTGCCGGACTTGAGGCGGACGGCTTCATCACACCGCCACAAACTCTTCGTCATCGCGGGGACTGCGGCATCCTCGATGCCGAATGGGTCGAATGGTGGATACCCCGCCACAAACTCTTCGTCATCGCGGGGACTGCGGCTGAGGGGGGTATCGGTTGTTCCCGGGGTGGGTCACCGCCACAAACTCTTCGTCATCGCGGGGACTGCGGCCCCACACGCGGGGTTGGAATGTGGCCGGTGCCTTCCGCCACAAACTCTTCGTCATCGCGGGGACTGCGGCACGGGAGTCCGCCGTGACCCATTCCCTTCTCAAATCCGCCACAAACTCTTCGTCATCGCGGGGACTGCGGCCGCAAGCATGGCGACCCCTGCCGCCTTGGAATGCCGCCACAAACTCTTCGTCATCGCGGGGACTGCGGCCGCGGTGAAGAGATCCGGGATGAGGGTTTCCAACTCCGCCACAAACTCTTCGTCATCGCGGGGACTGCGGCCCAGTCCATCCATCTCCGCCACCGTCGTCCGGAGCCGCCACAAACTCTTCGTCATCGCGGGGACTGCGGCATCGCCCGCACCCGCAGCTCGAAACAGAATTGCCGCCGCCACAAACTCTTCGTCATCGCGGGGACTGCGGCCGCCCCCACCCTTCCCGCCTTCCTGCTCTTGCTTCCGCCACAAACTCTTCGTCATCGCGGGGACTGCGGCTCCGGGCGCTCGCGGGCTTTGATTTTCAATAGCTGCGGACCGCATTTGCGAGCGTGACACAAAAGGCATGCGCGGAGGGGCTTCGTTTCACGCTTGAAAGCGGCGTGGAAGCCTTGTCGCACGGAGCCTGCGAGCGCGCCCTGGGGTGCGACGCGTCACCGCAGCACTCGCGATGTCAAAGAGCTTGGATTCCCAAAGGCGGAGGAAATCGGAGGATGGCAGTGCTGTCGGACTTAGTTGCCGGAGCACAGGGAAGCAAATCGCCTGAGATTGGAAAGCTCATTTTTCAGATGATCGTCACCCGCGAGCGCTCGGTGTAGGGTTGGCCGATGGTCTCAATGCGGAAGATTTGTTTCCCGCCTTCGGGGCCGAGGGAGACGAAGAGGATCTGGTCGTCGTCGTGTTTGATGATGTCGTTGAGTTCGGCGCGGAGGCGTTCGAAGCGGAGGTCGTCGAGCGGGCACTCGAAAACGGAGTATTGGAGGCGTTGGCCGAAGGATTCGCAGACCTTGGCGACGCGGCGCAGGCGTTTGGGGTGGCAGATGTCGTAGCAGACGAGGTAGCGGGTGCGGGCCATGGCGGGATTTTCTAACGGGTGACAAAGGGGCGGTAATCGGTGGCCTCGCCACGGCAGTAGCGCCAGAGCTGGCGGGTTTGCACATCGAGCATGCGGCGGTAGCTCATTTTGTAGCCGAAGTCCGGGTGTGAAATCTCGGTGTCCATGCGGCGGAACCAGGCGCGCCAGAATTGTTTTCGCCCCTCATCGCCGAGGAAGGTGCCGCGTGTGGTTTTGACGAAGTCGCCGGTATCGAGTTCGCGCCGGTTGAGCAGGGAGATGGCGACGGAATCGGCGATCAGCGGTCGGAACTCTTCCATCAGATCGAGCGCGAGGGCGGGTCGTCCGTAGCGAGGTTGGTGGAGAAAGCCGAGGAAGGGATCGAGGCCGACGGCGTGGCAGATGCCGGTGAGTTCCTTGGCGAGGATGGAGTAACCTTGTGAGAGCAGGGCGTTGACGGGGTCTTTGGGTGGGCGGCGGTTGCGGCCGTTGAAGTCGAAGTTTTCAAAAGCGGTGCCTTTCAACATGGTTCCGAAGTGTTCGAAGTAGAGCGCGGCGGCCATGCCTTCGATGCCGCGCAGGGTATCGAGCGTCAGGTTTTCCGAGCCGGCCTGATCGCGGAGTTCTGCGAGGCGGGTGATGGTGGTTTTCGGCGCATCGCCGTTGCGCATCAGCATGACGCGCTGGTTGTGGATTTTCGCGGAGAGGATGCGGGAGGCGAGTTTGGCACGGAGGCCGTGTTCCTCGTGCAGGCGGTATTGACCGCGCCGGGCATCGGTGCCGCTGGTCGGCAGGCCGCCGGTGATGCCGAGGAAGCGTCCGGCGGGGGAGAAGTAGGCGACGGGAATTGAGCGTTCGAGGCAACCATGCAGGGCCTGGGTGGAAATCTGGACCGCGCCGTAAAGATAGATGGACTGGAGTTGCTCCATCGGGTGGCGGGTGAGGGTTTCGCCTTCGAGCGAGACGGTGATTTCCCCGCCTTTTCTGCCGACAAAGGCGCGCGGGTTCTGCACGACGAGGATCTCTCCTTCATCTCCGGGCGGGCGGGGTGGTTCCTTGTCTTTCGGAGCATCGGGAACGACTCCGCTCCAGAAGCTGGATTCGCTGGGCAGGCAGATCGAATACGCGGAGCAATGCAGACAGCGCGGATCGTCCCGCAGTGGTGGCGGGCAGGTGCCGGATGCGGCGATGGCGCGGGCTTCCGTGATGGTGGCGCGGGTCTTTCCCTCCAGTTCTTCTGTTAGGTGGACGGGCACGCGTTTCCGTTCGGCGGCGTAGTAGATCGAGGCGCGGGCGATATCGAGGCCTTGCTCCCGCAGCAGCATGGCATAGGCGGCGACTTGCGCGGCGTCGTTTTCCTTCGGGACCGGGTCGCCGTTTCCATCGCGGAGGGGAGCGCCGCGTTTGTAATCGAGGAGTTCGCGGCCGTTTCCGGTGTCTTCGATGAGATCGACCACGCCGGTCAGCCCGAGTGCTTCGGACTCGACTGCCACGGAACGCAGTGCGGCGCGCTCGGCGAGGTCGAGATCCTGATCGCGCAGGTGGGAAGGATCATCGACGCTCTTGTGGACGGCGGAGCCGGAGGCGGTTTCGGCGCTCTCGACGAAGAGATTCTCGACCCACTGGAGGTAGAAAAGACGCGGGCAGTAGAGGAAATTGTGCAGGCGGCGCACGGGCATGAGGGGTAGTTCCGGGTGCATGGCGGGAGCGGTGGATTGAAACAAAAAGCCAAGTTGGCTGAGTTCGTGCCATGCAAGTGACCATCCATGAAGCGAAAACGCACCTTTCCAAGCTGATCGCCGCCGTCGAGCGGCGGTGAGTAGGTGGTCATTGCCCGTCGGGACAAACCCGTGGTGCGGCTTGTTCATGAGGTGCCGAAAAAGCCGAAACGGCGATTGGGTTTCCTGCTCAAGCCCGAGCAGGAGCCGCCGGATTCCCCGGGCTTTTTCGACAAGAAATTCGAGGATGGGATCGCCAGGGATTTTTATCCGGAAATGTGCGATGAGGGATGGCAGGCCTTCGGCAAATGAAGCGCATGAAGGCTCCGGCGCTACTCGATACGATGGCTTTGCTGTGAATGGGCCTGCGCCCCGACTTGCTCGGCGCACAGGCCGGGAATGCCATCGAATCCGGGTGCGCTTTGAGTTACTCGATCGTGAGTTTGTGAGAAATGGGGATCAAAATGTCAGGCAAGGGCTACCGGAAATTCACGCTGCCTCCGGACTGGGAAACGGTGATTCCGCAGCGGCTGGAATCACGCGGAATTCCCCGCCTTGAAATTCTCCCAGGCCACTGCCGCATGACCCAAGACCTCCCGTTCCATCACGGGGATCCTTTCGACCGCATACTCATCGCCCAGGCACTGGATCGCAAGCTGGCGGTGATCACTTCGGACGAGGTGTTCGAGCAGTATGGAGTCACGAGGGTGGTTTGCTTCCGGGGGCGCTCGATTTGAAGCTTGTGAAACAAGCCGTTCATGCTCGAATTCCAGCGGCCACGCTGCCAAATTCCCCCGACCTACCGCATTTGGGTTGGCTCTTGCTTGCAATCCTACAAATTTTTATCATGTCGCAAGTCATTGATGCGGAACGAAATATAGGTCACGACTTGCCTTGATATTATTGGACCAAATTTCGTTGATTGACTTTTTGCCGTATGAGTGAGCCTGTAGCTCATGCACACGCTTATTCATCATCCAAACCACGAAGCCTCCCTTTCGTTGCTTGGCCAGGCGGAAGAGACGAATCCGCTCCTTGAGCGCCTTCACAGCCGTATCCCTATGAATCCCGCCAGTTTTCCGATGGTTCGTGCGGACGGTCTTCGGGTCGCATCAGTGAAGATCTTGATTTACGGAATGAGCGGTGTCCTTTCCATTTTCTTCTCCCCATCCAAGGCTGGCATAGAATTGACGTGGACTCATTTGAGACGCGATCCAATGTGTGTCGCCGCATAATTCATCCAGAACATCAGAGCCATGTCACTTTCACGAATCTATCAAGGCCGTGTCACGCGGCTGAAGCTGTTGGACGACAAGAAGAGCACCGATGGCGAGGCGGTTTCCCAGCAGCGGATGGAGGAATTGCTTTCCCGGCATCACGCGGAGTTTCAAAAGGCGGTGAATTACCATCAGTTTCAGTTGCTGAGACTTTCGTTAGACGAAAGCTCCGCATTGGGGAAAATCCGCAAGCGGATGGTCGGGGCGGATGTGGCGGCACGGCGCTTGCGGGCGAAGGACTGGCGGGATGACAAGGAGAAGCGGGACTTGCAGGCGCTGGCGGAGCACGATGTGTGGAACGATTTGCGCCGGGATGGCAAGCGGCGGCCGGGGATGGGAGTGCAGATCAACGGGTTGTTAGGCTTGGCGGAAGGTGGATCGCTGAATGAAGCGTTGGACGCGGCGGGCAAGCGGTTCAATTCGCCGGAGGTTTCATCGGAGATTTATGATCTGTCGGTGCAGGCTTTGGTCGCGGATCTGGGTGGCGATGGCGCCATCCAACAGAAGGGACGCGAGTATCTGCCGCGCTTCTGCGATCCGGGATTTTCCGGTTCGTTTCCGCGCTCGGACAGCGCGCGTAACAAAAAAGCGGTGCAAGAGATACTGCCCGTTCGTTTGCATGATCCCGAGACCGCGGCCGATTTGGAGTCATTGAAGCGGGACTTGGAGTTCGGGCACTTCGCCAATGTGAATGAGAAGGGCGGGAAGCTGGATCGCGGGCGGTGTTTGCAATTGTTTGAGGAGGGCATGAGGCTGCTGGTTGCGGAAAGCGGCCTGGCGGAGTCCGAGGCTCAAAGGCTTCTGACACTTCGGGAACATCTTCCGGCGGATTTTTCATTGCCATCTTACCGTGGCGCGAGTGTGAAGGGCATTCTGCGCAACCGGTTTTTCGCGTTTCTGGTGTTCAAACATCTTGAGACGTCATCGGTCACTTTCGCGATTTTGAGAGATACGTATCCCGCACCGAAGGCGATCAAGACTTCGAAGAAAGCAACGGAGAAGCCGAAGAGCGGTGATGGTCCGGATTTCCTCAAGCATGGCGACGACCCGGTGAAACTCGCGCGGAAAGGAAAGGGCGTGGCGTATCCGGGTTTAACGAGTCTTGCGGAATGGCTGACGCCCAAGGCGGGTGAGATGGGTTGGAAGGAATTCGACATCGCCGCTTTCAAGGAAGCGCTCAAAGCCTTCAATCAGATCAAAGGGCGTGCGGATGAGCGTGAATCGAAGCGCCAGGAAGTTCTGGATGTGCTGCGCTACATCGAAAGCGGAGGCAAGCCGCCACGCTCGAAAAGCGGCGAAGAAGAGGACGAGACGGATATCGCGACATTCGCCGGGGACGGGCGGTTTCCGGCATTCAGGAAACTGCTGGAAACTCTCAAGACCCAAAAGGACGCCGGGGCGGAGGAATATGCGGCGGAGGAGCCGCATGATTTGCGTTTTCGCGCGATTCGTGGGCGCAAGGACTTGTTCGCCGCTTGGAACAAGCAACTCCGCAAGGGTGGTGAGTTGAAGTTCGAGAACGGGATGGAAGCATCGCTATTGGCCATACTCAACGAACACCAGAAAGATCACCGGGATGACATGGGCTGGTCGCTGCTGTTCCGGGAGTTTTGCAAAGAGGAAAACTTCGATTTCTGGCGCGAGCCATCGCCCGAAGTCGCAAAGGCACGGCGGGATGCGGGGCATTCCAGTGATTTCCTCGCCGACTATGTGAGGTGGGCGGAGTTGGTGACCGATGCCGAACGGCTCGCCGAACCGATCCGTTTTTCGCCCGCACATGAGGAACTGTCACGGCGTTTGTTCATGTTCAGCGATGCATGCTCGTTCAAGCCGCGTGGGGAATACCGGCACATTCCCGAAGCCACTGCGGTGATTGTGCCGATGGTGGTGGAGGAAAGCGGGATGCTGGTGAAGCGCCGGGTCAGGTTGGACTATGCGGCGCCGCGTTTGTTGCGTGACGGCCTGCGTGGCGCGGATGGCGGGTTGGATGGTTCCGCTTGGAATCAGCCGATGATGGTGGCCTTGGGAATCGACGCGGCGGATGCGAAACAGGATCTAACCGCATCCGCCGTGGCCTTGATGCCGGATCGGGATCGCCAGGGGAATTTGCGGTTTTTGCTGAATTTTCCGCTGTCTTTGGAACATGGGGCGGTGGCGGAAAAAGTCGGTGAACTGCGAGGGCAGTCGATCGATTGGGCAAGCCAGGCGGTTTCCTATGGCAAAGGGGCAAGCACTCAACATTTTTACCTCCGCTGGCCGGGCTTCGACAAGGAGGCGGCCAAGGTGAAACCGTGGCATGAGCAGACGAAGACGTTCCGTGTGTTGTCGGTGGACTTGGGTGTGCGCTTCGCCGGTGCCTGTGCGCGGGTGCGGGCTTATGCGGGAGAAACGAAGGAGAGGGAGAGGGATCGCCTGATCGGCAAGGTGGGTCCGGAATCCTGGCATGCACATGTGGAACGCCTCGTCACGATCCGGCTGCCGGGCGAGGGGAGGCGTGGCGTTGACTTCGATGATCATGCGGATGGCCGCTGGGCGAAGGATCAGGAAATCGCGGAAGCGCGGGGCATCATTCTTTCGCTGGATTTGCATCCCAAGCATCTTGGATTTGAAGGCGGGAGATACCGGGTGGGAGAAGTGGCGGCGAAGTTGCTCGTCGCCTTGCGGCGTGGAATGTCGCATCTCCGCTCGCTGCAACGCTGGGGGCGGATGGAGGATCAGTGGGATGCGGTGAAGCAAGAGATTGGAGAAAGTCAGCAACGCGAGATCAAGCTGAAGGAAGAGGCGGAGAATCGCGGGGAATCGCTGGCTTTCGCTGAGTGGAGCAATGTTTTGCGACGCCTTCCATCGGCAGAAGACTGCTGGATCGAAGCCGGAATCCTGAAGAAGAAATTGAAGGATGCGGTGGTTGGAACCGCTGATTTTCTTGTGCCGCTGCGCCATGGGAGATGGGATTGGCACGAGACGGCGGTAGCGATGGATGGTCGCCCTCCTTGCCATGAGTTGAAGCAGGTGGGGAAAGAGAAAGGCACGCCGGCAAATCCCAACCGCGATCAAGGCGGACTTTCCGTGAAACGTATCGACCGGATCACGGACTTCAGAAAGACCTTGCAGTCGTTCAATCGGCTTTATGGCTTGAAGGACGACCAACCACCACCGACTGGTCGCGAGATGCGCAGTCATCCGATGCCTGATCCTTGCAAGGCGCTTTCGGACAAGCTGGAGGCCATGAAAGAGCAGCGGGTCGATCAAACCGCCCACTGGATCCTTGCTGAAGCTCTGGGGCTGGAATTGCGCGGCGCGGAGCGAACAACGAAAGAGCGCAGGGCCCTCGATCTTCATGGTGAATACACCCGCAAACGGCAACCTGTGGATTTCATCATCGTCGAGGATCTGTCCCGATACCGAACCACACAGGGAAGGACACGCCAGGAAAACAGCCGGTTGATGCAATGGTGTCACCGTCAGGTCACAGCGAAACTCAAGATGCTGTGTGAGGCTTACGGACTGGTGGTGCTGGAAACGCCGGCCGCCTATTCGTCGCGGTTCTGCTCGTTGACCGGCCAGCCGGGTTTCAGGGCGGAGCAGGTTAATAAACGCGGTTTCGAGAATGATTTCCACTGGAAGCAGATGATGATGCGGGCGGAGAAGGACCCCGTGAGCGTTTCCTCAAAGGCGGTGCTCGCAGTAAAGGATCTCTTTTCGCGGGAGCCGGAGGCATCGGGCAGAACCGTCCTGCTGCCGCGTGCCGGTGGAGAGATTTTCGTGCCCGCCGGTTCCGGCATCGCTCAAAACGCCGACCTGAATGCCGCGGTCAACCTTGCGCTAAGGGCGATTGCCGCGCCGGATCGGTTCGACATTCACACCCGCATCCGCAGCGAGTGGGTCAAGGATTGCTATCAGACGCGGGAAACCCGCAACCGCTTCGGCGGCAAGCGGGTGTCCATCGACATGGTTGGCGCGGATGGCAAGGGGAATTCGCCGGCTGCCGACAATCACGAGACAAGACCGAATTTCTTCTTCCTGATTGGTGGACTCTCACCGGTATTCGGTTTTGCGAAATTGGATTTCAATGATGCCGGAGCATGGAGAGTTCATTCCGGCAAGTCACTTTGGAGTGCGGTGACCGAAAGCTCGTGGGCTCGCATGCTTGAGCGGGTGCCTTGACGAGCGATCAGCGGTGCGGTTTGCGCTTTCAGCGGTGGCTCCGAATATTCCAATGTGACGGGAATGTCAGAATGTTCAATGAATTGAAAATAAATGGATTGCGTTTTAAATTGGTATGCCGGGCCTTCCGTTTTCCTCCCTTCCCGGCGCGAAATGTGACAATTATGTCACAATGACGTTTTTGTCGCATTCGATTGCTTCCGGATTAGTGCGGGCGCTGGCCGCAATCCGGCCGGCGAAAAACCATCGACCACGATCATGAAATCCACCGCCATCCTGCTAGCCTCCGCGATTTTGTCGGCTCCCGCCGTCCTCGCCGAGGAATCCCACCTTGATCCCGCCCTGCCCGAATACAAGTCGGTAAGCGGGGTTTCCGGAAACCTGAATTCGATGGGTTCGGACACGCTCAACAATCTGATGACGCTCTGGGCCGAGGGTTTCAAGAAGGCCTATCCGAACGTGAACATCCAGATCGAGGGCAAGGGCTCCTCGACCGCTCCGCCGGCCCTCATCGAAGGCACCGCGCAGATCGGTCCGATGAGCCGCCCGATGAAGGCGGAGGAAATCGACGCGTTTGAGAGGAAATACGGCTACAAGCCCACCGAAGTGAAGGTGGCCATCGACGCCCTCGCCGTCTTCGCCCACAAGGACAATCCGATCAAAGGCATCGGCATGAGGCAGATCGACTCCGTGTTTTCCAAGACCCGCAAGCGCGGCGGCGATGACATCACCGAGTGGGGCCAACTCGGTCTCGACGCCTGGAAAGGCCGCGCGATCTCGCTCTTCGGCCGCAACTCGGCTTCAGGCACCTACGGTTTCTTCCAGGAGCACGCGCTCAACAAGGGTGACTTCAAGCCCACGGTGAAGGAGCAACCCGGTTCGTCCGCCGTCGTCCAAGGCATCGGCGCGGATCCCTACGCCATCGGCTACTCAGGCGTCGGCTACAAGACCTCTGGCGTGCGCGCCCTGCCCGTCGCCGGCGATGACGGCGAGTTCTTCGAGGCGAACTACGACAACGCGCTCTCCGGCGATTATCCGCTCGCCCGTTTTCTTGTGGTCTATGTGAACAAGAAACCCGGCCAGCCGCTCGACAAGCTGACTCTGGAGTTCCTGAAGTTCGTCCTAGGCAAAGAAGGCCAGGCGACGGTTGAAAAAGACGGCTATTTCCCGATGCCCGCCGAAGTGGCCGCCGGGGTGCTCGACTCCCTCGTCAAGTGACCGTTTGAATCCCATCGGCCCGCGACGCGAAGCTTGCCTGCCCGGATTCGGGTGACCTAGCTTCCCGCGGGCCGATTTCCCAGAAGTGGATTAATTTTCCGATGCCGCAGGACACCAAGCTTCCAGACCCGAAACGCTTTGAGGTTTCGCGCGCGACCCTGTGGTTTGACCGCCTGATGGGCTGGATGATCCGCTTCGGCGGCATTGGGGTGATCCTCGCCGTGTTCGGCATCTTTTATTTCGTGGTGAAGGAGGTCGTGCCCTTGTTCGGTGGCGCGAGCGTCGCAGCGGCGGGCAAACTGGAAGCGGGCGCCCATCCCGCCGTGCTGGGAGTGGACGAGTGGGGCGGCCTGCCGTTTTTCTATGATGGCGGCGACAAGCTGGCCTTCGTGGATGTGAAATCCGGCGCGCGTCGCGAGATCGAGGTGCCCGGCCTTGCGGAGCTGAAGGTCACCGCCATTTCATACGATGCCGCACAACACCGCGTCGCCCTCGGTCTCGACGACGGCCGCGTGGGCTCCTTCCTCGTCGAATACGAACGCATCTTCGGTGATGGCGGGAAATCCAGGGTCGAGCCCAAGGTTTCCGCCGAACCATGGTTCGCGCTTCAAAACGGTTCCGGCCCGGTCGTGGCTGTTAGTTATGGCGATTCCGGAGCCGGCCGCGTGATCGTGGCGAAGCGCGGCGGCGGAGCGGATTCATCCGTTTCAATTCTCCGCCTCGGCATGAAACGGGGACTCGTCGGCAGGGGAAAACTCTCGCTGCTGGAAGAGGTGGACATCACTTCACAACTCGATGCGGAAGCCGTGAAGCTCCGCGCCTCGCAGAATGGCGAGATGGTCCTCGTTGCCTGCGCCGGCGGCGAGGTCCACTACTTCATGGCGGACAGCTCCGGGGTTTCGAAACGCCAGGCATTCGTTCCCTTCGAGGGCCGCGTCCCGGCGCGCATGGATTTCCTCTTCGGCGGCGTGTCGGTCGTTCTCACGGCCGATGACGGATCACAGGAACAATGGAGCCTGTTCCGCCGCTCCGAAAATGACGAGCGACTCTTCGGCGTGACCAAGGAGTTTCCCAAACTCGGCTCCGGCGCGGTGGTTTTCGCCTCCAGCCAGCGCAACCGCACGTTTCTAACAGGTGCCGGCCGCGAACTCTCCATCCGCCACAGCACTTCCGGCAAGGTTCGCTGGGAGGGAACCGTGGACATCGATCCCGCCGCCGTCACCATCGATGCGAAGGGCGGACATTTCATCGTTGCCTCCAATACCGGCGAGGCCCGGCGTTTCTCCATCGACGATCACCACCCGGAGGCCGGTTGGCAGGCCTTCTTTGGCAAGGTCTGGTATGAGGGAGGTTCCGGCCCGGTTTATCAGTGGCAGTCCACCGGCGGCTCGGATGACTTCGAGCCGAAGTTCTCGATGATACCGCTCATCTTCGGATCGCTCAAGGGCACCGCTTACGCGCTGCTCTTCTCCGTTCCCATCGCCCTGCTCGCCGCCGTCTTCTCCGCAGCCTTTCTGCCACAGGACGCGAAGCGCGTGGTCAAGCCGGTGATGGAGATCATGTCATCGCTGCCATCCGTGGTGCTCGGTTTCCTCGCCGGCCTGTGGCTGGCACCCATCCTCGAAACGCGGGTGCCCTCGGTGATGGTGATGGTCATCGTGGTGCCGCTGGCCGCGCTTCTGTCAGGCTACTCGTGGTGCCGTCTGCCGATCGCCTTCCGCAACCGCTTCCCCGCAGGCTCCGAGTGGTGGATCGTCCTTCCTTTCCTCCTGCTCGCGGCCTGGTCCGGCTGGTCGCTCGGCCCGCTCGTGGAATCATGGCTCTTCGTTTACAAGGATGCCGCCACCGGCCGCGAGATCGCGGACTTCCGCCTGTGGTGGCCCCGGGCCGCCGGCATTTCCTTCGAGCAGCGCAACTCGATGGTTCTCGGTTTCATGATGGGCTTCGCGGTGATTCCCGTGATCTTCACCATCGCCGAGGACGCGCTTTCCAATGTCCCCAAGTCGCTCACCGCCGCCGCCGCCGCGCTCGGCGCGAACCGCTGGCAGGTCGTTTGGTCCATCATGCTGCCCGTTGCGTCCTCCGGCATCTTCTCCGCGCTGATGATCGGCTTCGGGCGCGCGGTGGGGGAAACGATGATCATGGTCATGGCCACCGGCAACACGCCCGTCACCGAGTGGAACATCTTCAACGGCATGCGCACGCTTTCGGCGAACATCGCCGTGGAGCTGCCCGAGGCGCCGGTCGGCTCCACCCACTACCGCGCGCTGTTCCTCGGCGCCATCGTCCTTTTCGCCATGACCTTCGTCATGAATACCATCGCCGAGCTGCTCCGCCAGCGCCTGCGGGAACGCAACAGGATCGTCTGACCCATGGCCGCCACGGACAACAGGCAAGCCCCCGCCTTCGCGACCACCGGACGCTCGCGCAAGGGCGAACCATGGATCTGGCTCACCGCCGCGGGTCTTACGCTCGGCGTTATGATGGCCGTCGGGCTGTTCCTCCTCATCCTCATCAAGGGCGCGCTCTCGTTCTGGCCGCGCCGCATCGATGTGTTTGATATCGCCGCGAACGAAGCCACCGAAAAAATCGCCGGGTATGTCGTCCAGGAAACCGAACGCCGTGGAGCGGACGGTGGCATCCACGGGGAAATCCAGATCTTCCGCGGCAATCGCGACCTCAATGCCGAGGCTTACAAGTTCATCGATCGCTCGGCCATCCGCTCCACTTTACGGCCCGATTCGCTACTCCTCATCGAGCGCCTCGAGTTCGGCCCCGCCATTGTCGAAGCCGTAGCCCTCGAATCACCCGCAGGAAGGGTCGAGGCGACAGGCCCCTGCTTCATGGGACGCCTCCGGCAAACGCTCGCCGCCGGTGAAGCCGCCCGCGGTGAACTGCTCCGCATCGAGCGCAAGCGGATCGGCGCGATCAGCCGTGAGATGGATGCCCTCGAACGCGCGTTGAAAAACGGGTCCGTCGATCCGGCAGTCGCGGAAAAACGCAAAACCGAACTCCAGTCCGACTTCGAGAAACTCCAGGCCCAGGCCTCCGAAATCCGCACCAAACTCGCCGAATCAAAATTCCTCGGCCGCACCGCCGACGGCCGCGAGGTTACCTATCCCGCCGACAAGCTCCTCCACGTCTTCGCTCCCAACCAGGCATCCCTCGCCGCCAGGGTGGGGGAGATGGGCCGCCGGGTCCGGAAGTTTCTAACAGACGAACCCCGCGAGGCGAATACCGAGGGCGGGGTTTTCCCGGCCATCTTCGGCACGGTCATCATGACTCTGGTGATGAGCTTCTTCGTCACCCCCTTCGGCGTGATCGCCGCGATCTATCTGCGCGAATACGCGAGGCAGGGACTGATCGTCCGCATCGTCCGCATCTGCGTGAACAACCTCGCCGGCGTGCCCTCCATCGTCTTCGGGGTCTTCGGGCTCGCCTTTTTTGTTTACTTCGTTGGCGGATCCATCGACCAGGCCTTTTTCTCCGACAAACTGCCCACGCCGACCTACGGCACACCCGGCATGCTGTGGGCCTCGCTCACCCTCGCGCTGCTCACGCTGCCCGTGGTCATTGTGGCCACCGAGGAGGCGCTCTCCGCCGTGCCCCGCGGCGTGCGCGAGGCGGCCCTCGCCTGCGGCGCCTCCAAGTGGCAGACCATCCAACGCGTCGTCCTTCCCGCATCGCTGCCCGGCATCCTCACCGGCGTGATCCTGGCCATGGCCCGGGGTGCGGGCGAGGTCGCGCCCCTCATGCTCGTCGGCGTGGTGAAACTCGCGCCCACCCTGGTCATTGACGACATCGCGCCCTTCATCCACCCGGAGCGCAAGTTCATGCACCTCGGTTTCCATATCTTCGACCTCGGTTTCCAGTCGCCCGATGCGGAAGCCGCCAAGCCGATCGTCTATGCCACCGCCCTGCTGCTCATCATCGTGGTGGTCACCCTCAACCTCGCCGCCATCCTGGTCCGCAACCGCATCCGGAAACGCTTTGCCACAAGTTCCTTCTGACAATCAAACCGCGAATGAACGCCAACCAACGGGAATTGAAACCGATGCGGAAATCCGCTCCGGACTTTGACAACCCATTCCGCCATTCGCGGTTGAAACAACCGCATGCCTGATTCCGTGGATACCACCGTCCAAAGCCCTCGCCACGACTTCATCCGTGTGGACAACTTCAGTTTCCACTACGGTCCGAAGCAGGCGATCTTCGGTATCGACATGGCCATCCCCGAGCGCCAGGTCACGGCGCTCATCGGCCCCTCCGGCTGCGGCAAGTCCACGCTCCTGCGCAATCTCAACCGGATGAACGACCTCATCGACGGCGTTCGCCATGAGGGCGACATCCGCATTGGCGGCACCAGCCTCTACGATCCCTCCGTCGAGGTGATCTCGCTGCGCAAGCGCGTCGGCATGGTGTTCCAGAAATACAACCCCTTCGCCAAGTCCATCTACGAAAACGTTGTTTTCAGCCTGCGGGTCGCCGGCCGCAACAAGCGCCGCGAGCTGGATGAAACCGTCGAGCGCTCGCTGACCGCCGCCGCGCTTTGGGACGAGGTGAAGGACCGCCTGCACGACTCCGCCTTCGGCCTTTCCGGCGGCCAGCAGCAGCGGCTCTGCATCGCCCGCGCCATCGCCAACCAGCCGGAAATCCTGCTGATGGACGAGCCTTGCGCCGCCCTCGACCCCCTCGCCACCCTCAGGATCGAGGAGCTGATCAGCGGGCTCAGGGAAAGTTATACCATCGTCATCGTCACTCATAACATGGAGCAGGCCACCCGCTGCTCGGACCGCACCGCCTTCCTCTATATGGGCAAACTCATCGAGTATGGCGAAACCCTCCGGTTGTTCTCCAATCCCCGCGAGAGGGAAACCGAGGACTACATCACCGGCCGATTCAGTTAGACATGCGGCCGCCATCCACCATCACCGGCCTTCCCAAAGGCATCGACGTCCGCGGCATGGACTTCAGCTACGGCAAGTCCGTGGCGCTGAAGCGGATCGACCTCGCCATTCCCGCCAGGCGCATCACATCCTTCATCGGCCCCTCCGGTTGCGGCAAGTCCACCCTGTTGCGCTGCCTCAACCGCATGAACGACTTCATTCCCGGAGCCCGCGTCTCCAAGGGCGGCATCTGGATCGATGGCACCGAGATCCACAGCCCGGATGTCGATCCGGTGGAACTCCGCCGCCGCGTCGGCATGGTTTTCCAGAAGTCCAATCCCTTCCCGCGGAGCATCTATGAAAACGTCGCCTACGGCCCGCGCATCCTCGGCCGGCGCGACAAGTCCTCGCTCGATGCCGTCGTCGAGAAATCCCTGCGCGGCTCCGCGCTGTGGGACGAGGTGAAGGACCGCCTGCACGAAAGCGCCTACGGACTCTCCGGCGG
>CAZKQK010000126.1:0-15587 GCA_964554865.1 uncultured Luteolibacter sp.
TCCTACGCCCAAACAGCTGCCGCGGGATAGTGGGGTTCTGTTGACCGCTTACGGTGATGCTGTCCCATCTGCCGGCCGATCAGGTGCCGCCGGTTCCCGGGATGAAGCCGGCCGCGACGATCGGCAGCCTGCCGCTGGGCGAGTGGTGTCCGCTGGCGGAAGTGGCCGGGGAGGACGGCATGGCGCGGAAGATGACGGCGGAGGGGGCTTGGCCATCGATGGAGGATCTCGGTCAGACGACCGGGTTTCTGCGATATCGCGCGGAGGTGGAGGGCCCGATCGATGGCACGCTCGACCTTCACGGGGTGAAGGACCGGATTCATGTGCTGGTGGACGGCAGCCTCACCGGTGTGGGAGGGCGGATGGCATCGGAACGGACGATGAGGCTGAGGATTCCGGGAGGCTCGCGCCGTCTGGAGCTGTGGGTGGAAAACATGGGCCGGGTGAACTACGGCGCTGCGATGAACGGCGAACGCAAGGGACTTGACGGGCCGGTCACCGTGGGCGGGCGGCGGCTTGCGGAGTTCGAGCTGACCGGTTGGTCGATGCGCAGACCCCCGCAGGCGCCCTACCGCCCCCGCGCGGAGGAGGTTCCGGAGGCGGCGCCAATGTTGTATCGCGGCCGGGTGACCGTGGAGAACGCCCGAGACACCTGGCTGGACCTGAGGGGATTCGGCCGCGGGATCGTCTGGTGGAACGGCCGCAACCTCGGTCGCTATTGGTCGGCCGGTCCGGTCCAGGGGATTTACCTTCCGGCATGCTGGATCAAAACCGATGCGGAAAACGAAGTGGTGCTGCTGGAACTGGAGCAGGCGAAAACACCCACCGCGGTACCGACCCGGGCGGGGGCGGTATGGGCTTACTGAGGCAATCGACAACATGATGGCCAAGCGGACGATTTGCGGATGGATGATCGGCCTTGAACCGTTCTTCCGCATGGAAAGACTTCCTCTGGAAGAAATCCGCCGATCACAATGAAAATGGAAACATCCTCTCCACTGTCAGATCCGGCGGACACTTCCCGCGCTCCCCGCGAGAGGGGTTTCACGCTCGCGGGATTCGTGAGCCGGCCATGGTTTTTCCACTGGCGGCCGCTTGTCCTTTTCTGGTCCGCGGCGGTCCCGGCGGTGGCCGCGACGATTCTCGATGATGTTGATCCCCGGTTGTATCGGGACGAGGCCGCCTTGTATCCCTCGGTGGGCAGGGTGACCGGCGCGATATTCGGCGGCTCCGGCGTGCTGGTTTCCGACCGCTGGGTTCTCACGGCGGGCCATGTGGCCTTGGGCAAAACCGGCGGGACCTTCACCATCGGCGGCACGGCCTATCAGATCCAGGCCTCGATCACCTATCCCGACTACGCGTTTCCGAACAACTTCAGCGACATCGGCCTCCTGTATCTGTCCTCACCGGTGCTCGGGGTGACCCCGGCCACGATGCTCGGGTTGGACACGTCCACGCAGTTGCTCGGGCTGGAGGCCACCTGGGTGGGCTTCGGCATCGGCGGGACCGGCACCAGCGGCGCGCAAGGAGGCTTCGACCACCGCGCCTTCACCAATGTGATCGATGTCTTCGGCCCAGCCTACGGTTTGACATCCACCGCCTTCATCTCGGACTTCGACAAACCGGACGGGAGCACCAATGCCAGCGGATCGAGCCCGGAGGCCACCCGCCTTGAGGGCAATGTCGCCAGCGGCGACAGCGGTGGTGGCGTATTCGTCACGATCGATGGCGAGACGCGCCTCGTCGGAATCACCAGTTTCACCGGCGGCTTCGCACCGGGAACCAACTCCCGCTACGGAAGCATCAGCGGTGCGACGGACCTGAACCAGTTCCACGCCTGGATTACGGATCAAACCGGGATCGTCCCTGTTCCCGAGCCGTCGATTCCGGTTTTCGCGGCCCTTGCCCTTCTCGGATTCGCGCTACGGCGCAATCGTGGCGGCGGATTGCATCCGCCAGGCCCGTAATTCTCCAATAACCGGTGAATGGCAAGAGCGGGCGGCCCTTTCATCACCCTGCCATATTCCCTTGTGGTGGTTCGGCTCCCGGCAAGGTCTCTTTCCCTTGACCCGGCAGCACGCGCTTGTTTAGTTCGGAAACGATCAGGGTTTCCGGCCTGATGCGCGCTTGTTTCCGATCCTCCGTCCGATTGTCCCCTCCATGTCCCCGTTTTCCCTGTGGTCGCTCCGACTTTGCCTGTTGCTGCTCGTTTGCATCGGCAGCCGCCCCTTGCGGGGGCAGGTCCTGCGGGTGCATCCGGAACATTCCAGACTGCTGGAGTTCCGGGGCGAGCCGGTGATTCTGAAAACCCTCGCCGAGCATTATGGATCGGTCATCAATCCGGACTTCAACTATATCCCCTATCTCAACACCCTCCAGGCCAACGGGATGAACCTCACGCGTGTGATTCTCGTCGGGTTCCATCCGAATTCCGGTGACTTCAATGACACGCTCAACCCCTCGCCGGATCGCTTTCTCCAGCCGTGGCCGCGCCGGACGACCTCGGGATACGCGCTGGACGGCCGCGGCAAATGGGATCTGTCCTCCTGGGATGAAGCCTACTTCACACGCCTGCGCCAATTCGTCCAGGCATGCTCCGACCGCGGGATCATCGTGGAACTCACGCTTTTCAGCACGATTTATTTCGCCGATCAATGGCTAATCAATCCCTTCAATCCCGCCAACAACATGCAGGGATACGGCCCGAACACCGGGGCCAACAGCCGCTACGACGCCATGCGGCCGGTGGATGCGAATCTCTACGCCGCCCAGCAGGCGGCGGTACGGCGCATCGTCCGTGAGGTGAATCCCTATGACAACGTGTATTTCGAGATCCAGAACGAACCATTCTGGAATCAGCCCGGCATCCAGGACGCGGCGGAGACCGCGTTTCACAACACGATGCTCGCGGTGATCCGCAATGAGGAATCGACCTTGCCCAACCGTCATCCGGTCGCCCACAACTTCCCGCAACGCATCGCGACGCTGACGGATGATTTTGAGATCATCAACTGCCACTATCCCTTTGCCGTTCCCTCCTCCACGATCATCGGGGGGGAGAACCTTCTGCGGGATTTCTACTCGCGCAACCGGGTGCTTTCGCTGGACGAGCCCAATATGGCCGGTCCGGTGGAGGCGCGCCTGGAGTCCTGGATGTTTTTGATGGGAGGAGGGACCATCTACAACGGACTCGATCAGGGGAGCGCCGTGTATTCGGTATCCGATCCGGTTGGAAACAGCGCGCCGGCCCCGGCGATCCGCGCGGGACTGCGAAACCTCGTGTCTTATATCCAGGCGCTGGATATCCTCAACATCCGCCGCGACCTTTCATGGATCGCGGGCGGTACCGCCGCGAACGCCCGGGTGCAAGCCATGTCCGTCCCCGGCCAGCAATACGCCGCGTATTTCCATCACGGCACATTTTCCGCTCCCTATCAGGTCGTTTACGCGCCGATCGACGCCTCCAACCACCCGATCAGCCTGCGGGTGAATCTTCCGGCGGGATCCTATCGGGCGGTTTGGACGCGGCCGTCTGACATGTCCACGCCGCGGGTGGAAACCTTCACCCATGGCGGAGGAGAACGCGTGATGCAGCCGGTCACCTATCAGGAGGATGTGGCGCTGCGCATCGACCGCACGGGGGCCGGTGACACCACCGCGCCGCCACCGCCGGCGGACCTGGTGGCGTCCATCAACGCGCAGGGCGACATTCGGCTCGCATGGCCGGCAGTGCCCGCGGCGGATTTGGCGAGTTACAGGATCTACCGCCACTCGGGCTCCGGCACGCCCACCTTCGCAGGCTCTCCTCTCGCCACCACCGCAAGCAACATCCTCACCTTCACCGACACCACCGCCGCGGGCGGCATGGAGCACCGCTACGTGGTCAAGGCGGTGGACAACCAGAACAACGAATCCCGGCGCAGCCGGATTGCCCTTGCCGTAGCCCCCGTGAACCATGACCCGCCCAACGCGGATGCCGGGGCGGACCAATATCACACGGATGCGGATAGGGATCTCGTCCACGCCGTGCCCTTGAACGGATCGTCCAGCGTGCCCGGAGACCGGCCCATTGTTTCATATGTCTGGAAAGCGGGAGGCGTGCAAATTGCCAGTGGCGAGAACCCGACCGCCAACCTCGCGCCGGGCATCCACGATGTGGAACTGACGGTCACCGACGATGTGGGGCTCAGTGATACGGATATCGTGCGGGTTTTCATATCAAATCCGGATTTCAACAACGGAAGTTTCGAATACGGCAAAACGGGGCCGTTCACACCCGGCGGCCACAGCATGCTGGCGGAGGGGCTCGCGGGCTGGACCCTTCAGGGGGAAAGCGACGCCCTCACGCAGTTCGCGGGACATCCGGCGACCGATGGCAACACCGTGCTTGTTTTCAACGGCGGCGGCAAACCGGCGGGCAGCGGTGTCACCCAGACATTTCCCACCGTTCCGGGGAGAACCTATATCGTGGACTTTGATCTGGGAGTCATCGCCTTCAACACCACCGCCCAGCAGCGGCTGACCATGCAGATACGGGGCCACACACTCCAGCCGCTTCAGACTTTCAACCAAAACGGGGTCATCAGCGACGGAAACAACGGGAACGTGGTGTGGACCCAGCGGACCTTCTCCTTCGTTGCCGACTCTCCTGTCACCAGTCTCATCCTCAGGGACGCCTCGCCCAGTGTGAGCGCGATGGACCTGGTGGCGGATCATGTCCGCGTGAGGGCGCAGGCGGATCGCGAACTCAGTGTCGGTTCGCTCCCAACGGCGGGTTTGGCCATCACGGTCAGCCCGGCCGATTTGAACGGAGCAGGCGGCGGAGTCACTCCCTTCAACCGCAATTTCCAGGATGGCAGCTCCGTCACGCTCACCGCGCCGCCCGTTTCCGGATCGCTGGGATTCAGCCGTTGGCTGGTGGATGGCGTGAATGGGGGCGGCGCGAATCCGCTGGTCGTCAACCTCGCGGCCAACCGCTCGGTGGTGGCGGTTTATGAAGCCGGTCCGCCGGTGATTCTGAGTCATCCCGCGAGCATTCTGGCGGGCCCGGGAGACGCGGTGCAATTCTCGGTTTCCGCCGCAGGCAGTGGCGACCTTTCCTATCAATGGCGTTTCAACGGCGCGCCGATCGAAGGAGCATCCGAACCCCATTTGCCGATTGAAAGCGTGAGCGGTCTGGCGGCGGGGACCTACGATGTGGAGGTTTCCGGTTCCGGAGGACAGGTCAACAGCCAGCTTGCGATGTTGTCCGTGGCATTGCCGGATTTTCCCAACGGGGGTTTTGAAAACGGGTTTGACGGTTGGCAGGCGGCGGGAAACGCCTTTCTGTTAGGCCCGTTTCCCGGCTACACCGCCGCGGAGGGATCGCAGTTGATCGTTTTCAACGGCGGCAACACCGCACCCAACGGAGTGATTTCCCACGCATTCGCCACCGTTCCGGGCGTGACATACCGGGTTTCCTACAATGCCGGAACCGTTTCATACAAAAACCTCCAGCAGATCCTCAGAATGGAAATCCGGGGAGACACCCTGCGCGGGCAGCGGCAGGATACGCTGGTGGGCAATAGCAGCCAGGTCGCCGAGTGGCGGGAGTTTTCACAAACCTTCATCGCGGACAGCGATTCCACCACGATTGCATTCTCGGATATTTCTCCCACCACGATCTCGATCGACTTGCTCCTCGACAATGTGGTCGTTGCCGCCCTCAGCCCGGTGAGTTTCGCGGTGCCGCCGGTTCCGATGCCGCCCATCCGTCTTGAAAAACTCCCCGCCGGATGCCGCCTGTTCCTGACCGCGGAGTCTCCCGGGACATATCTCGTGGAGTGGTCCGATGATTTGTTAGAGTGGGAAACCCTCGAGCGGCGCGTCGTTTCCGCTCCCGGAGAGGTGGAATTCCTCGATGCATCGACATCGGCGACCCGGAGATTCTACCGCGCCTCGGCCAGTCCGTGACTCCTCTTCAATCGCGGGCATTTCGCCCGTTTCGTGGTTTCCCACTTCCGTTTCCGGATTCATTTATCACACGTCATTCGAATCCTCCGGCTTGGTGAGTCCGTATTGCTCGGCGAGGGCGCGGTGGCTGTGGTTGACGAAGACGGACATGCCGAGCGGGTGGCGGTCGCCGATGAGGCGTCTGACGGCGCCGAGCACGAGGCTGACGACGGCGGAGCCGGCCTGCGCGGCGAACTCGGCGCTGGTGTGGCCGGATTGGTTGAGGAAGTCGGCGTCGTGTTCGATTGAGGATTCCTCGCGGGCGATGTGGTCGAGCAGCGCGCGGATTTTGGCGAGGCGCTTCCCGTCATCCGGGTGATCGGCTTCAAGCAGGGCGGTGAGGTTGCGTTGCAGGGCGTGTTCCTCGATTTTCAGGGCATCGAGGCGGCGCAGCAGTTCGTGTCCGGCGGGTTGGCCGATGTCCTCGATTTCCCAATCGAGTTCCTGGAGTTTTGCTTCCGCCCTTGCGACCTGTTTCACGAGCGCCGACATGCCTGGGTCTTCCGGTTTCATGGATTTCTGGGGTTATCAACCGCCACGATAGGCCGGGCGGGGAGGATTGCCACGCGTTTTGCACGGAAATCCGGGCATTTTGTGGCGGTTTCCATGAACAAGAAAACGGGCTCCCGGAACGTGTCCGGAAGCCCGTTGGCTGATATGCGGGGGATCAGAACAGGGTGAAGGCCACGTTCACTCCGGCGGTGACGATGGAGACCATGCTCATGAGCTTGATGAGAATGTTGAGCGATGGACCGGCGGTGTCCTTGAAGGGATCGCCGACGGTATCTCCGATGACGGTGGCCTTGTGGGCGGGTGAGCCTTTGCCGCCGTGGTGGCCTTCCTCGACGAATTTCTTGGCGTTGTCCCATGCTCCGCCCGAGTTGGCCATGAAGACGGCGAGCACGAAGCCGGCGGAGAGTCCGCCCGCGAGCAGGCCGAAGACGCCGGGCACGCCGAAGAGCAGGCCGGTGATGATGGGCGCGGCGACCGCTAGCATGGAAGGCAGCACCATTTCGCGCTGGGCGCCGGCGGTGGAGATGGCGACACAGCGGGCGTAGTCCGGCTTGTCCTCGCCCTTGAGGATGCCGGGTTTCTCGCGGAACTGCCGGCGCACCTCCTCGACCATGCTGGCGGCGGCGCGGCCGACGGCGTTGATGGTGAGTCCGCAGAAAACGAAGGACATCATGCCTCCGAGGAACATGCCGAGGATGACCTTCGGGTTGAGCAGGTGGACCTCGAAGTGGGTCATGAACTGGGTGAGCGTGGCGGTGATGACCGGAACGGTTTCACCGGCGACCTCCATGGTCTTGGTGCCCGCGTGCAGCATGGCGATCTTGAGTTCCTCCACATAGGAAGCCAGCAGCGCAAGGGCTGTTAGGGCGGCGGAGCCGATGGCGAAACCCTTGCCGGTGGCGGCGGTGGTGTTGCCGAGCGAGTCGAGCGCGTCGGTGCGCTGGCGCACTTCCGGCGGCAGGCCGGCCATTTCGGCGTTGCCGCCCGCGTTGTCGGCGATGGGGCCGTAGGCGTCGGTGGCCAGCGTGATGCCGAGCGTGGAGAGCATGCCGACGGCGGCGATGCCGATGCCGTAGAGGCCCATGCCCATGCCGGATGCGGAGAAGTGCCAGTCACCGGCGGCGAAGCAGTAGGCCATTGTGGTTCCCACGACCACGGCGACGACGGGAACAACGGTGGAGAGCATGCCGACACCAAGGCCGGAAATGATCACGGTGGCGGGACCGGTGAGGGCGTTCCTCGCGATGCCCTTGGTGGGCGAGAACTCCTGCGAGGTGAAATACTCGGTGGCCTTGCCGATAACGATGCCGGTGATCAGTCCGGTGACGATGGAACCCCAGATGCCGGCATAGTTGGGGATGTCCAGCCACTTCAGGATGAAGAACGACGAGATGAAGATCAGGGCCGAGCTGAGGTTGATGCCGTTGCCCAGGGCGTTGAGCAGATCGCGCTGGCTGGCTCCGGCCTTCGTTCTGACAGCGAAGATGCCGATGATGGAAAGCGCGGTGCCGACGGCGGCGACGAGCATCGGCGCGAGCACCGCCTTCATGCCGGCTTCCGGGTTTCCCGCTTGCGCGAAGGCGGCGGCTCCGAGCGCGGCGGTGGCCAGGATGGAACCGACGTAGGATTCGTAGAGGTCGGCTCCCATGCCGGCCACGTCGCCGACGTTGTCACCGACGTTGTCGGCGATGGTCGCGGGATTGCGCGGATCATCTTCCGGGATGCCTGCCTCCACCTTGCCGACGAGGTCGGCCCCGACGTCGGCCGCCTTGGTGAAGATGCCGCCGCCGACGCGGGCGAACAGCGCCTGCAACGAGGCCCCCATGCCGAAGGTGAGCATGGTGGTGGTGATGACGATCAGTTTGTGGCCGGGATCCGGATCGTTGACGAAGTGGTTGAGCACCAGAAACCAGATCGAGATGTCCAGCAGCGCGAGGCCGACGACGACCAGCCCCATTACCGCGCCGGAGCGGAAGGCGAGGCGCAGGCCGGCATCCAGCGACTGGCTGGCGGCATGGGCGACGCGGGCCGCGGCGTAGGTGGCGGTTTTCATGCCGAAAAAACCGGCGAGTCCCGAGAAGAGACCGCCGGTGAGGAAGGCGAAGGGCACCCAGGCGTTCTGCAAATGGAGCCCGTAGGAGAGCCAGGCGAAGACCAGGGTGATGAAACCGAAGACGATGGCGACAATCTTGTATTGCTGTTTCAGATATGCCATCGCGCCATCGCGGACGTGTTGGGCGATCTCGGACATGAGCGAGGTGCCTTCCGGCATCGATTTCATGTTTTGATAGAAATAGGCGGCGAACGCGAGCGCGAGGATCGAAGCGACGGGGATGATCCAGAATATCGGATGCATGATGTGTCAGTGTTTGTTGGTTTTGATAGCTGGGTTGATCCGGGTTTTCACAGGCCGCTCCGCAGGGCCGAGCGCCACCAGGCGTAGTAGGTGGTTTCCAGTTCGTCCTTGCCGGGCATCGGGAAGTGGCGGAACGAGCCGTCGGCCGCGGCGACGAAAAAACCGCGGCGGATGGTGCGGAACAGCACGTCCTGCTCGAGGTGGCGGACGACGAGCTTGGAGGACTTGCCGGGTTTGGCGCGCAGTTCGCGCAGGCAGTCGCGCAGGTGCTCGAGGCTGCCATAGGGCAGGTTTTCCACGCCGTTGGCCTCGGGATCGTCACCGAGCCGGTCGAGCATCAGTTCGGCGAAGGCGATGGCCGGCAGCGAGACGGGTTTTGTGGTGTCGGTGATGGTGGAGGCGAACTCCCTCGCCTCCAGCAGGCTGGCCACCCGCGGGGTGACCGGACAGAATTCCTGATAGAGATGGAAGCGGGGACCGGGGTCGGGTTCGTACTCGCCCGGATGCAGGGTGAGCACGTGGCCGTCGTTGGATGTGAGATGCAGGGATTCGATGGCGTCCACCGGAGTGGTTTCAAGCACGCGGTGAATGCCGAGGTAGGCGGACCTTCTCAGGCGGCCGCTGCGCAGCTCGGCGATCCCGGGAAACTCCTCCAGCTTTTGCTGTGCGTAGGAGTCCGAGAGTTTGAAGAACAGCGCCTGACCGTGGGAGCGTTTCTTCGAACCGAGGGACAGGTACGCGCCGTATTCCTCGGGCGGCAGGTGGGAGGCGACGAGTGCCTCGGGAATCAGCGACAGATACAGGTAAATTGTCATGGTGACTCACAATTCGGGGTTGGTGCGCGGCGGCAACCGGGCCGACGCTCTGATTTGCAGCCTAGGCCGCCATTCGCGGGGAAGCTCCGCGCCCGCTTTCAAAAACTCAGCGGCGATTGAGTGTTCCCCGGTTGCCAAACGGCTTCCGGCCGCCTATCCGGAACCGAACGTCCGGTTCCAAATCCATGAATTCCTTTCCGACAATCCTTGTGGCATGTGACAAGTTCAAGGGCTCCCTCGACGCGGCGGACGCTTGCGCCGCGATCGCAAGGGGGTTCGCCAGGTCGCTTCCCGGCGCGAGAATCGAAACCCACCCGATCGCCGACGGCGGCGAGGGCTTCGCCGCGTCCCTGCGCGGGCCGCTGAACGGGCGATGGGCCGAGACCGATGCGCACGATCCCCTCGGCCGGCCTGTTAGGGCGCGCTACGTGGCGGGGGAATCGAATGGCGAGCGGGTGGCGGTGGTGGAAATGGCGGAGGCTTCCGGCATGTGGCGGGTGGCCGCGGCGGACCGGGACATCCTGCGCTCGGGAACCTTCGGCACCGGCGAGCTGATGCGGCACGCGATTCTCGAAAGCCGCGCGGAGAGGCTCATCGTCGGACTTGGCGGCAGTGCGACCAATGACGGCGGGGCGGGCATGGCTGCGGCGCTGGGCGTCCGGTTTCTCGATGAGGATGGCAGGCCTCTCGATCCGATACCCGCCGCGCTGGCGGGCCGCCTGGCGCGTGTGGACATTGGCGACCGCATTCCGCTGCCTGTTGTGGATGCCGCGTGCGATGTGGATCATCCGTTGTTGGGCCCGGGTGGGGCGACACGCGTTTTCGGACCACAAAAAGGCGCCGGGGAAACCGCCATGCCGCTATTGGAGGAGGCTCTGGAGCGGATGGTTCGGGCTGCCGGGGCAGGCCTGGCCGCGGAAACGCCGGGTGCGGGTGCTGCGGGCGGACTCGGATTCGGCCTGGTGGCATTTGCCGGTGCGAGCTTGCTTCCGGGTTTCGATCTCGTCGCCTCGCTTACCGGCTTGGAACGGCGGGTTCAGGAGGCGGACTGGATCGTGACAGGTGAGGGCTCGCTGGATGCCCAGAGCCTGGGGGGCAAGGGACCGGTCGCCTTGGCGCGGCTGGCGAAACGGGTGGGGAAAACCGTGATCGCATTCTGTGGCCGTGCCGATGAGGGAATCGCCGATGCGGGATGCTTCGATCATGTTCTCGAACTGCGGTCCACCGGCCTTCCACTGGAAAACCTGATCGAAAATGCGGACTCGCTGCTCACCGGGCTCGCGGAACGGTTCGCCAGCGATGAATTGAAGCGGTTTTCACAAAATCCTCCTTGATTTCAGGCAATATCCGGATTTGTTTAGGAAATCCGTAGCATGTGCCTTTCCCTCCCTATCAAATGGCCCGGCGCGTCGCTTTCGGCGAGGTGTTGGGGAATCGTGTTGGCAACGATGTGGGGGGCGGCAAACGCCTCCATCGGCGCTCCGCTGCGAATTCATCCGGAAAACGGCCGCTATTTCGAAATCAACGGTCGCGCCGGTGTGCTGGTGGGCTCCAGCGAGCACTACGGAGCGGTGATTCACACCGGGTTCGACTACATCCGTTATCTGGATGAGGTCCGGGCCTGCGGATTGAACTACCTGCGGGTTTTCTCCGGAACATACAGGGAGGTGGACGGATCGTTCAACATCGAGGACAACACGCTCGCTCCCCCGATGGACCGCCTGAAGCTGCCATGGTTGCGCACGGAGGAAGCCGGCGCGCAGGACGGCGGCAACAAACTCGACCTTGATCGGTGGAACCCCGCGTATTTCCACCGCTTGCGCGATTTCTTCCGGGCCGCCGAAGAGCGCGGCATCTTTGTCCAGCTCTCGCTTTTCTGTCCCTATTATGACGATGTTCTCTGGGACATATCCCCCATGAACGCCGCCAATCATGTCAACTCCGCCGGCGCGTCGGGGCGGGAATCGTGTTTTCTTCCGGATGGCGACCTGCTTCCCTATCAGAAGGCCTTCGCCCGCAAGTGCGTCATGGAACTCCGCGACTTCGGCAACGTGATCCTCGAAGTGATGAACGAACCCTATCAGGGAAACGTTCCCGCCGCATGGGAGGAACTCATCCTTGACGAAATCGGCGACGCCATTGCCGATGATCCGCACCCGCCGCTGGTTGCCCGCAATGTGGCCAATCGCCAGGGTGTCATCACCTCAACCCATCCGCTCGTTTCGATTTACAACTTCCACTACGCCCTGCCGGCTGCCGCACTCGCCAACCAGGGGCTCGGCAAGGTGATTGGCAATGACGAGACGGGATCTTTCTTTTTCCCGGCCAACCAGGCACAACTGGATTTCCCCTATCGCCGCGAGGCCTGGGAGTTCATGCTCTCCGGCGGCGCGCTTCAAAAGCATCTCGACTATTCCTTCACGGCCGCCCGCGAGGACGGCCTCGCCGCGCAGGACGCGCCCGGCGGCGGCGGCCCGGCGATCCGCAGGCAACTTGGCATTCTCCGCTGGTTCATGGACGCGCTCCCGCTCGGGCGTTGCTCTCCGCAGACGAACTTTGTCGCCTCAGGCATCCCTGCCGGCGGAGCCGCACGCGCCTTCGGGGCGGCCGGGGAAACCTACGCCGTCTATCTGCGGGGCGGCACGCAGGCGACGCTCGGCCTGAACCTCCCGGCCGGCACTTGGAGCGGGCGCTGGATTGATCCCCGCTCCGGCCGGGATTTGGCCGGGATTGCCCCCTTCACCCATCCGGGAGGTGTTAGAACCGCGCAGTCGCCGGTCTATGCCGAGGACGTCCTCCTTCATTTCGTGACGGTAGCCGCGCGGCCGCCATCGGTGACGGTGGTTGCGCCGATCTATCAGTCGGTCGTTCCCTCGGACGGCTCGCTGACGGTTTCCGCCGAGGCGGCCGGAGGAGGGGAAGAGGTTTCGCGTGTTGAGTTTTTCATGAACGGCGTCCTGTTGGGCCAGGTCGAGACCCCGCCCTACGAGATAACGGTTTCCGCCCCTTCCCTTGGCTCCCATCTCATTCAGGCGAAGGTGGTGGCGGCGGACGGATCCGCCGCCTTGTCCCAACCGGTGAAATGCCGGGTGGCGGGCCCGCATCAGGTCGCCGTCAACCTCAACGGCACCGGCGCCACGGTTCATGGCAAGACCTGGCTGGCGCAAACCGATGCCACGTCCGCCGGAATGACGCTGGCGAACTTCCAATCGACCACCACTCCGCCCGCGGTGACCATCTATCCGAACGCGGATCCCGCCATCGCATCCATGCTCGGCAGCCAGATCGCCCGGCCGAACACATCCCCGGATCCGGCGCTGCGCATCGCCATGCCGATGCCGGATGGCCTCTATGATGTTTATTTCTCGCTGATCGAGGGACAGACCGCCTACTCGCGCGACGTGCGGGTCATCATCGAGGACGAGGTGGTCGCCCGCGGCATCGGCGACCAGGCGCTCGGCGAGTGGGTGAACTACGGTCCTTATCGTACTTCCGTGGCGGATGGCACGCTCGATCTCCGGCTGGAAAGGGAAAGCAAGGGCACCCCCAAGATCGCCAATTTCTCCGTCTATCGGGTGGAACCGGTGGTGGCGCCGGATTCGGGCTCGCTGCGGATGGAGCGTCACCCCGGACTCCTCCGCCTGACCTGGCCGGAGGACCTCGGCGCGGATCGTGTGGAACACGCCATCGATCCGGGCGCCGATGTCTGGATGCCGCTTGATCTGCCGGTGGCCGAGTTTTCGGACCGTCACGAGCTGCTGGTTCCCTTCGACCGCCCCAGGCGCTTTTTCCGCATGCGGATTGACTGAGAATCCGCTTGATCCGCCACCTTTGCCCACTACTCGTCCCCCCATGCCGGAAACCGATCGGGCTGACAAATGGCTGTGGGCCGTGAGGCTTTTCAAAAGCCGCGGAGTCGCGGCGGAAATGTGCGCGGCAGGCAAGGTGAAACGCCTCGGTCATCCGCTCAAGGCCGCGTCCTCCATCCATCCCGGTGATGTGATCGAACTGCCGTTCCAGGATGGTCCCGGCATCCGCGTGGTGATCGTCACCGGAATCGTCCAGCGGCGTGTCGGAGCGCCCGAAGCCCGCGCGTGTTATGAGGACCGCACCACACCCGAGGCATACGAAACGCAGCGCCTGTGGCGCGAGATGCGGCGTGAGGCTCCCCGCGGGCGGCCCACCAAGCGGGACCGCCGGGACTTGGATCGCGTCCGGGGTTTCTTCCAATGACCGGCATCTGACAAAAAAACCGCACCGGCTCGGCGGCCGGGCGGGTTGTTGTGATGGCATCGGCAGGGTGCATTTCACTCAAGGTCCGTCCCGCCCTCTTCCGCAGGCGGCGGGCCTTCCGGCTCATCCTCGCGCGGCGGTCGCATGTGATGCGCCCGTCTCCATTGCGGTCCATCTTGGCCGGCATCCCGGAGGCGGCTTCGATTTCCTCCTCGGAAAGCCGTCGCGGTCGCTGTCGAAGAATGCGAATACCGGCGGCACCGGAGGCATCGCCGGTCTCTGCTGGAGTTCGCTCTCGCGGCGGTTCTGGGCGCCGGCATTTGCCATCGCGGCGATCGGGAGCACGCAAACGGCGGGGATTTTCGTTTTCATGGCACCCGTTGGTTTGTTGAAACGGATTGGTGCGCGGGCTGTCACGTGGCCGGATCCACCGGTGGCTTGCCGGGCTTGAGTTCGGCCTTGTCGATCCTGCCATCGTCGTTCTTGTCCAGCGCCAACAGTGAATCCGGAGCGTCTTCGATCTCGTCGGCCGAGAGGAAGCGGTCCTTGTCCAGATCCAGTGCTTTCACGATGATGGGCGCTCCCTTTGGCGGCGGATTCTTGCCTTTCCCCGGCTTGGGGGGAGGGGAGATCTCGCGCGGGCTGAGTTTTCCGTCGCCATTCCTGTCGAGTTCCAGCAGCGCGGCGGACGCATTGGCGATCTCATCGGCGGAAAGCGAGCCGTCCCTGTTCCCGTCAAGCGCCTTGAGCAATACCGGTGGCGGCGGACGCTCCGGCGGCTTCGCATCCTGGGCCTGAAGGCCGCTGGCGACCAGCGCGAGGACCAGCAGTGGCAATGGGTGGAGTTTCATGATTGGTTCGGTTTTTGAGTTGTAGGCGTCCGCTCTTGCGGATACCTGAGCATGAAACCCCCGGTTTGTGAACCCAGTGTGTGGAGTTTCCGCAAAAATGTTAAGTTTCGGCAAAATCCGTCGGCTCCCGTCGCTTCCGCTGACTCAATACCGCCCGTTCCCATGGAAACCTCCGCAAAACCCGCCTCCTCGTGGTGGATGACGACCGCAAGCTTGTCGGCCTGATCCGTGATTATCTCTCACCGATGGGCTATGAGGTCGAACTCCGCCACAACGGCCCCGACGGACTCGCCGAGGCCCTCGCGGGAAACCGCGAGGCCGTCATTCTCGATGTCATGATGCCCGCCATGGACGGTTTCGCGGTGCTGCGCGAACTCCGCAAAAAGTCGGACGTCCCGGTGCTCATGCTCGCCGCCCTTGTGAACGAAATTCTCGCCTCCCCGCCATGCGGGAGATTTCGCCCGCCAATGTCGTTCGCGCGGCCATCAGCCGCGAGTCGGCCGATATCGGGGCCAGCGTCGCGATCGGCCCGGATCTAACAGTTTTCGCCGATTCCGCCCCGCTCGGCAGCGCCGTTGGCAACCCCATCCGCAATGCCGGCATCCACGCCGGTCCCCGCGCGAAAGTGGCCGTCACCGCCGAATCCCGCGGCGATCACATCGATCTCGCCGTCACCCTCCGGCTTCCGGCGAAAGTACGGGAAACCTAGTAGAAAACCCCGCCGATCCGCCGCCCAGTCAGCGTCAAGAAATAATCCCAAGCCTTGTGAATAACCCCCTCCTCGGAAAAAAACCGGAAAAGTTGAGAAAATGGATTGACGGCGTGGGA
>CAZKQK010000127.1:0-15244 GCA_964554865.1 uncultured Luteolibacter sp.
ATGTCTGCGAGGCGGGCGATGTGGCGGCGGCGATTGCCGGGCTGACGGGCGGCGAGCTGGCGCGGCTGCATGATTTCCTGCGCGGTCACAAGGGCTTCGCGGAAGTGGTGCGCTTGCAATGCAAGGTGGAGGCGGCGGGAAGGTTTTTTGAGGACTATCTGAAAAAGCCGGTGATCCGCTCCACGGCGGGCGCGGTGGGCGAGGGGGATGTCGAACGTCGAACATCGGACGTTGAACATCGAACGTCGAATGAAGAGGGAGGTGCGGCGTGATGTGGCTGGCGGAGACGGCGGCGGGCGGGATCAGCCCGGAAATCGTGGGGATGATCATCGCCTCGGTGATCGCGGCGCTGATCTCCGGCGGGGTGCTGGGCAAGAAGGTGTCCGACTCAAGCAGAACGACGATCGATCCGCAGCCGCTGAAGGTGGAGATGGCCAAGGACTTCGTCACGCGCGACGAACACAACGTCTATCGCGCCGAGATGAGATCGGACATGAAGCTGCTGGAGGCGAAGTATGACCAGATGACGCAGCGGGTGGAAACGAAGCACCTGGAACTGCTGGCGACCATCGAGAGGGCCGCGAGGACCGGCGTGGATGGCCGCGTGGCGATCTGGGAGGACCTGAAGCCCTTGGCCCGCGAGGTGGCCGCGCTGAAGGCGACCAGCAACGTGGCGGAGCAGCTCGGGAAGCTGGCGGACGCGCTCAAACAGAATCATCAACGCAATGGCAAAACAACCGGCAACTGACGGGAAGCTGCGCGGCCTGATCCGCGAGGTGCTGGCGATGGCCCCCGGCTACGGCCTGGAGGACGGGCAGCTCTGCGCCGCCGTGCGCGAGCTGCTGCCCATGCACCACGCCGAGGACAGCGACATCCTGCGTGCCGCCGAATTCAACCTCGGCAAGGGATACGTTTCCGAATCGAAAAACGAGGACACCGACAACCGCGAGTGGCGCATCACGAGGGATGGTCTCGCAAAGCAAGCGATCAAGTGAATGAGAGCACCGAAAAAGCCACGGGCCGACGCCAAGCTCAAGAACCTCTCCCCGGAGGAACAAGAGCAACTGTGGCAATACCTCAACACGCCGCTGGTGGAAGGCGGGGAGCGGAGGATGCCCACGCTGGAAGAGGCCCAGGTGCAGGTTCCCCTGATGTTCGGGTTCACCGTCTCCATTGGCTCGCTCTCGGAATGGCGTGCCTGGCATGCGCTCAACCTGCGCATGGCGAACGCCACGGAGCGGGCCGGGCAGACGCGTTTGGAATTGCTCAGGAACTCGGATCTGACGCCCGAGGACATCGAGAGGGTGGCGCAGACGGTGTTCGCGGCGGAGACACTCCAAAAAGGCGATGTGGAAGGCTATGTGCGGCTGGCGAAGCTGAGGCTCGCGGCGGGCAAACAAGCCATCGAGCGGGAGAAGATCACCGCCGCCGCGAAGACGAAGATCGAGGCGGGCCTCGACGCGTTGTTCGCGGAGATCCAAGGCAATCCGAAGGCGCTGAAACTTTTCAAGGAACTCAAGGAGGTGGTGAGCAAGGCATGAGCGGCGTGCTGGACAGGCTGGACGCGCGGCTGGACGCGGAGAAGAAATCCGAGGTGCCGGAGATCGGCAGCTTCCGCGAATTCCTAACAGAGCACGCCTGGGCGCGGAAGCCGGACGGCACTTATGTGCGATACTCGCTGAAAGGCCGCGAGGTGCTGGGACCGATCATCGATGTGATCGACCGGGTGCTGGGCTCGCACACCGGGAAGATGCTGCCGGACGCGCGGCTGGCGATCTGCGGCGGGGCGCAGTGGGGCAAGACGATCCTCGAGCTGAACCTGAAGGCGTATGCCGTCGCCTCCCGGTTCATTTCCACGGCGCTCTATCTGCCTGACGGAAACCTCGTCCAGGACATCGTGGATTCGAAGTTCCGGCCGGATGTGATCGACCGGATCGATTTCCTCGGCCCGCTGATGACGCTGGGCAAGATGAAGGACAAGCGCGGGCGGATGGTGAACCGCAAGGGAGCCTTCAGCGTCCGCTCCGGAAGCCGCAGCGCCTTCGGCCTGTTCCTGGGGCTGAACAAGGTGCCCACCTCCATTTCGGCGGGCATCGTGATGGAGGACGAGAAGGATGACATCGACGTCAAGAACTCCAAATACCTCGAAGGCCGGATGGCGGCCAGCGATCTGCGCCTCCGCGTTTCCATCGGCACGCAGCGTCTTCACGGCGCGGGGCAGAACCTCGATTGGAGCGAGGGCAGCCAGGGGATCTTCGAGTTCGATGTCGGAAACGGGAAACAGATCCGTCTTGAGAGCGAGTGGCCGCAGGTGTGCCGCCTGGCGGTGGACGGGACGCCGAAGCCGACTGATCCGAAATGCACGAAGCGCGGTGACTTCGAGGATGCGAAGGGCAAGCGATGGGCGCACAAGCCGGGCAATGTTTACTATCTCGCCGATCCGAAAACCGGAGTGCCGGTGGACCGCACGAAGCCGATTGAGAGGCACCTGCGGCCCGAGCGCATCGGGATGCTGAACTGGTCGTTCTCGGTTTCGCAGCTTGCCATCGATGCCATCGACCTGAGCCAGATCGTGAGCCGCTGGCAGAAGGCGGTGAAAGACCCGGATTCGATGGTGGTCTTTTGCTGCGAGGTGCTGGCGCTGCCGAGGAATACGACTCAGAACCTTTCCCCTGAAATCCTCACCCGCTCACGCTCGGCGGGGGAACCGTTCGACATGTCGCTTTCCATCCGCCCCGGAGCGACGGGTTACGGCGGGCTGGATACGGGAAACCGCTGCTGGTTCGTGGCGCGGGAGGTGGTGAGCGAGGTGGAGAAGCGCATCGTCCACGCGGAGGACATCCCGCTGGCCGATGTGGTGAGGCGGGCGGTGGCCCTCTATCACAAGATGAGGCTGACGGCGCTGTTCATCGACGCGCGGCCGGCGGTGAACGAGGCGCGGCAGATCACCTATCAGATCAACGGGCTGGCGAAGATCAAATGGCCGGTGGTTTCCGACCCGGACAACGCGAGGATTCTTTTTCCGGGCGGGCTGGTGTGGAACGGGCCGAAGAAACAGTGGGAGAATCTCAGGTGCGCGGTCGTCGAGTTCGCGCGGAAGGAGGGGGCGGGAATCGTGCAGAAGATCGGGCGCGAGCAGGCGGACGGGCAGACGAGGTTTTTCCCGATCATCCAGTGCAACCGGTTCGAGGCCATCGACAGAGTGGTGACCGAGTTCCTGACTCCGGAGGAGAATGTGATCCGGCAGCACAAGGACGAACTCTATCAGGAGCCGGTGATGCTGCTGCCGCGGCGCGTGGATGGATCTCCGGCGATCCTGGAAACGCTGGACCAGCATCTCATCGTCGGCTCCGCCCGCGACGAGAAGGACGGCGAGAAGGGCGACTACGTGGACAAGGTGGACAACCATCTCCTGCTGGCGGACGCCTACTCGGGGCTGGCGGAGCACGAGGTGCTGGGCACGCCGGAAGGCGGCCCGGTGGAGTTCGAGAGCCTGGGCGGAAACATCGAACGCGGGAGGCGCTATGCGGGCTGATTTTCAAAACGCGCCAGAATCGATTTCAAGGGGGGGGTGCCGGAAAACGGCACCATCAGCCGGGATTGCGGCGGGGACGCGCCACGGACCCTTGCAAAACCATGCATGGGCCTGTTTTCCCGACGGGAGGAAAGGAGGTGCGGCGTGAGCGCGGTTTTTGCGGAAAACGGTCCGCTGATCCCGGATCTGGAGAGCCTGCGGCGCATCCGCAACCAGCGCCACAATCCGCTGCGCGGCCTGACCCCCGCGCGGCTGGCGCGGGCGCTTGAGGCGTTCGAGACCGGCATGCTCCGGGACGCCGCCCTGCTGTGGGAGGCGATGGCGGACCGCGACGACACGCTCAAGAGCGTGAAACCGAAGCGCGAGAAGGAAGTGAGCCAGCTCGCGTGGCAGGTGACGGCCAAGGCGGATACAGGGGAGGCCGGGGACGAACACCGGGCGATCCTCGATGATTTCTGGAAGAGCGTGCGCGTGGTGAACGCCTATGACCGCAACGAGCGGGGCGGCTTCCGCAGGCTGGTGAAACAGATGATGACTTCGGTGAGCTTCCGCTACGCCGCGCATCACATCGTCTGGAAGCCGGAGCGCGACACGCTGCGGGCGACCTTCGAGTTCGTGCCGCTCTGGCTGTTCGAGAACCGGACGGGGAGCCTGCGCTATCTGCGGGAGCCGTGGGCGATGGAGGGCGAGGCGCTGGCACCGGACGAATGGATGGTGACGCATGGGGACGGGCTGATGATCGCGTGCTCCATCGGCTACTCGGCGAAGCGGAACGCCTTCAACGACTGGCTGATCTTTTCCGAGAAATTCTCCGTGCCCGGCGTGCTGGGCCGCACCAGCGCGAAAAAGGATACCCCGGAAGGGAAAATGATGCGGGACGCGGTGCTTGCCTTCGGCCATGACTGGCAGGGCGTGCTGTATGGCGACGACGGCATCCACGAGAAACCCATCGAGATCATCCAGGCGGAGGGCAATCCGAGCGGGATGCCGATGCCCGCCGTGGTCGAGCGCGTGGACCGGAAATTCGCCGCGCTCTATCGTGGGGCGGATCTGAGCACGATGTCCGCCGCCGACAACGCGGTGGGCGCGAGCCTGCAAGGGAAGGAAAAGGAGATCCTGCTCTCCGACGACGCCGAGACGATCAACGAGGCGCTGGCGGAAGTGAGCCGCATGGTGATCGGGTGGCACTACGGATCAGGCACCGAACCATTGGCCGAAGTGGGACTGGTGGCCCCCAGCAGTGAAGACGAGAAGTTTTATCTGGAAAGCGCGAAGGCGGCGAAAGAGATGGGAGTGAGGGTGGCGAAAGGCCCGTTCCTCGCCCGCCTGGGCGTGCAGGAAGCCTCCGGGGAGGAAGAGGCGCTGGGGGATGAGGGATCAAGAGACAAGAATCCAGAGACCAGAAACCAGACGAGGGCGGACGAAGCGAATGCGGGGGTGGCGGAAGATGCCGGTGAACTCATGCAGGATCTGCGCGAGGCTCTCGCGGAGGACATGCGGCCGCTGGGCGACGCGCTGTGGAGCGCGTGGAATGCCGGTGACTTCGCGGCGGCGAAAGCGGCGTTGAGGAGGATTTCCGAACGGATGCCGGATCATGTCGCCGGTGAGAGCTCCGCGCTCTCCGCGCTGCTGGAAGAAGAGATGGTCGCGGCGTGGTGGGATGGCTCTTCAGAAGAAATCTCGAACGGGGATTATCCGGGGCATCCGTTCCGGGGGAATCAATACACACGCGGACGGGGAAGGGAAGGAGAGGACAAGGGATTCAAAACCGATGTCTTCGGCAGGATTCCGGGCGGACGGAAAGAATATCTTTCCGCGCGGGATAATTTGTCCCGCGCCAAGCGGGCGATTGCATGGGCCTTCCGAAACCGGACCGGGGTGCAAGGCGTGATCTGGAGGAAGGGAGTGGGGCGGGTGGATTTGCCCGCCGGAGTCCCCGGCCTCAAAGCGGATGGTTACGATGGAGGCAAAGGCATGGCCCACATCAGCGCGAAACACCAGGAAGATGTGAAACGCATGGCCCGGACACTGGCTCTTGGAAAAATCCATGTCGAAATCAACGAGGGCGGTTCCCCGTCCGAAAACGAACGGCTGATCATTCGCGGACGCGACAAAGCGGTGATCGTGCAAAACCCGAACGATCCACATGCCTGGATACTCACCCACTACAATGACCGAAGGCTCTGAAACGAAAAGTGTCCGGCACGGGATGCCGGACTCAAGACAGATGAACACGGCCACCGCCGCCATCTACTCACGCGGATGTATTGGCTTCGCCCGCGCGGGTGCTGTCAGGACCACCAATCTGCCATGAAACCGAAATTCCTCAACTCCCTTTTCCGTCCGGTCCCTCATCGCGAGACCATCTCCAACACGGCGCATGCCGCCGACGAGCGCGAGGATCTGGTGAACAACGCGCCCACTCCGCCCATCGACGAAGGCGAGGACGGCTGGATCAAGATCTCCCCCTACGGGCGATTTTCCGGAAGCCGGCCCGGCCGCCCGCAGTTCTTCGGCGAGGCGGAGGCCAACGCGATGGTCGGCGAATTCCGCGGCCTCAAGGGACGGCTCGGCCGCCTGTTCCGCGGCATCCCGGTTTACATCGGCCACCCGGACCAGAACCCGGAGATGTGGAAAGATCACCGGCGGCTGGGCAAGATAGTAAAACTGGAAGCCAGGGCGGACGGCCTGTGGGGCGAGCCCGCGTGGAATTCGCTGGGCCGGGAAAACAAGGAGGAGGGCTACTGGATGTATCCAAGCCCGCGCTGGGACGCCCCGGCGGGAAGAAAGGAATTCCGTCCGGACAGGCTGATCAGCGTGGGGCTGACGAATATCCCGAGAATCACGGAGAGCGAGCCGGTGGCGAACTCCCGAACACCAAACACCGAACCTGACAATACAATGGACCGCAAGGCACTTGCAGACTCGCTGGGCATGGATGCCGCAGCGACCGACGAGGAACTCCTCGGAAAAATCACCTCGCTGAAACAAACCGCCGACACGGCGGCGGCGAAGGAAAAGGAAGCCAACGACGCGAAAGCCGAGGCGCAGACCGCGAAGACGGAAAAGGAAACCGCGGCGAACGCGCTGGCGGAAGCCACCGGCCGCGAAACAGCGCTGCGATCCGAACGGGATGCCGCCCGCGAGGACGCGGTGAACGCCCGCCTCGATCTGGCCACGCACCAGGGCAAAATCACCAAGGCCGAGCGCGAGGTGTGGGAAAAGCGCCTGGCCGGGGAAAACCGCGAGGCGGAGGCCAACGCGCTTGCCGCCCTGACGCCGAAGCTCAACACGCGGGAATTGGATCTCAGCGCCACCCGCGAGGTGATCGAAAACGCGAACCTCGAACGCGAAAAACGGCGCGAGGCGATCTCCAACGCCGTGGACGAAGTCCAGCGCGCCCATCCCGGACTCTCACGCGAGGACGCATGGTTCCGGGCCAAGAAAGACCCGAAGAACAAGGGGCTTTTCGGGGAAGATGCTGAAATCTGAAACGCTGAAAATCTGAAAATCCGAATACCATGAACAAGCAACAAGTCATCGACGAACTCAATGCGCGGGGAATCCCCCACGACGAGACGAAGAGCAAGGCGGAGCTTCAGGCGCTGCTTCACTCATCCGCTCCCTCCCCCTCCGAAAGCGCCGGGGAAGGGGAAACGAAAAAGGCCGCCGCCACGGAAGCGGGGGAGAGTCTTTCTCCGGGCGTGGCGGTTGGAAACCGCCGCCACGACGAGGATCTCATCGCCGAAAAGATGGCCGCCGGATTGAGGCGGGACCAGGCGGAGGAAGTCATCGCCAACCAACGGGCATTTGATGCCGGTAAAAGCTGAAATGCTGAAAATCTGAAATCTGAAAACCAAGACACACATGAAAACACGACACTCCCTGAGCATGGTTCTGCTCGCCATCGCCTCCCTGCTCGGATTCGCCGGGCGGCGCGAGGAAGTCTGCAACTCGTATGCGGAAAGCCCGCATCCGACCGGCAACATCGGCAAGGTGGCGGAAGCCGCCTTCACCGCCCGCCACCTGCTGGCGATCAAGGGGACCGCGGCGCAAAGCATCGCGGTGGGCACCGCGACGGGCGAGCCGCTTGGAACGGTGCCGGACACTCCGGCCATCGGTGACCGCGCGAACGTCCGGCACCTGGGAGCGACGGAAGGCACCACCACGATGGTGGCGAGCAAGGCGCTGGCCGAAAACGTGAGGGTGTTCACCACGGCGAACGGGAAGATCACCGACACGGCGGTGAACAACTGCTGGCTGGTGGGCAAGACGGCCGAGACCGCCGCCGGGGACGGCAGCGAGGTGGAGGTGATCCCCTGTTTCCCGGTCAAGCAGACGGTTTAACCGAACATCGAACATCGAACGTCCAACATCGAAATCCGAATTGATAACATCATGAGAACGAAAAAACAGCAGACGCCGCGACGCGAGCAGCTGGCCAACGCCCTGGCGCGGATCGACGAATTCCGGTTCGAAGCGCGGCACACGGATGACTTCGCGCACGACCGCATCACGGAGGCGAACGCCTCGACCTTCGACAATTCCCATCTCTCCGAGCCGTTGACCGACTACGCCGTGGATTGGCGGGACGAAAGCGGATTGGACGAGGCGCTGGAGTTCTTCGCGCCGGAGACTCCGGTGGGACAGCGCTACGAATACCGGGAATGGTCCAATGCGGACGAGTTCGAGCACGATGCCGACGACGAGCGGGCCATCGGCGAGGACTTCAAGACCGTGGCCCAGACCGGAAGGATCGTGCAGGACAAGCTGGCGAACCGCGGTCTCCAGATCTTCGTGGACGAAGACGAGGTGAACGGCGATCCGAACTGGCGCGAACGCAAAACCGGCAAGCTGCTGCGGCGGATCAAACGCAACGCGCTGATCCGCGCGGTGAACCTGCTTTCCGCCGCCGCCACCAACGACAACCTGACCTGGGACACCTCCGCCGGGAAAGACCCGGACCAGGACATCGAGACAATGCTCGCCGCCGCCGGCGACGGCTCCGGGATGGACCCGAACCGCGTGGGCTACGGCCGCACGGCATGGCTGCTGCGCAAGAAGGCGCACCGGGCGCAGGACACGGCGGGCGGAATCGCCAGCGCGATGCTTTCCCCGGCCGACGTGGCCGCCCACCTGGGCGTGGATTCCGTCTTCGTGGCCAAGGCCCGCTACGGCACGGCGGCGACCAAGACGCGGCTGATGGGGAACCTTGTGCTCGCCTTCACCGCCCACAAGGGGCTGGACCCGGAAGACCCGTCCAACATCAAGCGCTTCTTCCAGCTTCTGGACGGCCAGCGCTACCGCGTCTACGAATGGCGGGTGGGACCGAAGAAGTTCTGCATCGCGGTGGAGCACTACGAGCGGACACGCATCACCTCCACGCTGGGAATCGCGAAGCGGACGATTTCCTGAAGAAGAAAAAGATCGGGCGGATCAGACCGATCCGCCCGATCCCAACACCCAACCGAGTCATGGCCTGGATCGAACTGACGGCGGATCATGTGCGAAGCGCGATGAGCGCGCCGGAGCTGGCGGCGTATCAGTCCGCGGCGGCGGGCGCGGGCCAGGACCCGCTGGCGGACATCATCCGCACGGCGGTGAACGAGGCGCGGGCGCACATCGCGGATTGCCGGGCGAACAAGCTCGCCGCCGGGCTGACGGTGCCGGAACGGGTGATCCATCACATCGTGGCCATCATCCGGTTCCGCATGCTGACGCGGGTGGATGGAGAGGTGAGCGAGGACCGGCGGACGGAATACCGGACGGCCGTGCAGTTCTTCCAGCGGGTGTCGGAATGCAGGGTGCAGATCGAACAACCCGAAGGGGAAACCGACGAGAGCGGCGGAGCGCAGGCCATCGACGTGGTTTCCAGCCACGGGCGGATTTCCACAAGGGAGACGCTGGGGGGGCTTTGAATATCTAACAGCGGATTCTGAATGAAAAGGCCGGACGACACCGCCCCCAACCGCCGCAGCGCCACGGATGTGGATCTGGCCGTGTTTTTCTCCGCGCTGGCGGAAACGATGCGCCGCCCGATGCCGGTGGAAGGGAAGGCGAAGCCCATCGTGGCGTGGCAGGGAGGGAAGCGCTGGCTCGTGAGGGAGCTGCTCCCGTTGATCCCGGAACACAAGATGTATGTGGAGCTTTTCTGCGGTGGCGGGGCGCTGCTTTGCGCGAAGGAACCAAGCGCCGCGGAGGTGATCAACGACAAGAACAGCGAGCTTGTGAATCTCTACCGGATCGTGAAATGGCATCTGGAGGAACTGATGCGCGAGATGGACTGGTGCCTCAACAGCCGCGAGGAATTCCAAGGCTGGAAAGAGCAGCGCGGTTTGACGGACATCCAGCGCGCCGCCCGCTGGCTGCTGCGGATGAAGAACGGCTTCGGCGGCTCGGCGGAACATTTCGGGCGCGCTCGCATGGGCGGAAGCGCGGCGTTTTCCTCGAAGGAAGGCAAGCTGGCCGTGCTGCGGGCGATGAACCGGCGGCTCGACAAGGTGGTGATCGAAAACCTCGACTGGCGGAAGTGCGTCGAGCTTTACGATTCGAAGACAGCCGTGTTTTTCTGCGACCCTCCCTACACGACCGGCGAGGCGCACTACGGCGCGTGGACCATCGATGATCTGGCGGTTTTCCGTGAGGAGGGACTGGACCGGATGCGCGGGACTTGGATTCTCACCATCGACGACACTCCCGCGAATCGCGGTCTGTTCAAGGACTGCCTGATCAAAGGTTTCTCGCGGAAGTCCGGCGTCTCCCGGAAAGCCGGGGAAGGCGCTTCCGAATATCATGAGTTGATCATCCGTCCGCGGGACGGCCGCCACAAACGCTGATGCCCGACGATTTCCATACGGATGAAATCCTTCCCGCCGCCGGGGTGGCGCGGATTCGGGATTTGCTGCCGACCTCGCTGGGCACGGCGGAGATCCGCACTCGAATCGCGGCGGACGTGCGGGCGCGGTCGGTTTTCTCGGCGCGGATGACAAACTCGATTGTGGTCTCGGAGGTCAAGCGGGTGGTGGATCTGCTCGCCGACGGCGACATCAACCACGCGGACGCGCGGCTTGCGATCAAGGAGGTTCTCATGGCGGTCGGCTACACGCCGGAGGGCGGGTTTCCCGAGGACGGGCCGGGCACGGTTCCGCCCGCCATGCGGGGAAGCCTGCAAGACCTTTCCAGCGACCGGAGGATCAACCTGATCATCGAGACGCAACTGGCGCTGGTGCGAGGCCGCGCGCAACAACTCCGCGGGATGCGGGAGGAAGTGCTGGCGCAGTTCCCGGCATGGGAGCTGGTGCGGATTCACCCGAGGGAAGTGCCGCGCGACTGGCCCGGCCGCTGGGTCATCGCGGGCGGCACGCTTTACGACGGCCGCATGATCGCGTTCAAAGCTGATCCGGTGTGGGGTGAGTTGGGAAGCGCCGGAAATTTCGATGATGCCCTCGACGTGGACTTCCCTCCCTTCGCCTTCCAGTCCGGGATGGGCTGGCGGCCGGTGTCCGCGGCGGAGTGCCGGGCGCTGGGTGTGACCGGCCCGGACGGGGAAAGCATCGAGCAATGGCTGGCGCAGGACCGGCCCGTCCTGCTCGGCACACAGGCCGCGCTTCCGCCGCCCCAGGCGAGCGTGAAGGGGATCGATCCCGCGATCCGGAAAGCCTTCGAGGAAAGCGGCGGCATCGTGATCGTGGAAAGCACCGCCACGACGAAAGGCAACGAGGAGGAAGTCCTGGAAGCCATCCGCCGCCGCAGGGAGGAACGCGAGCGCCGCCGCATCGAGCGCCTGGAACAAGCCGTCCGGAAGGGGACTACGAAGTCATGAGCCTGAAGGTCGAAATCAAGACGGGCGGCCTCACGCCACAGCAACTCGACGCCCTGCGCGCCGGTCTGGCCGACGCGCGCGAACTCAACGCGCACATCGCGACGGACGCGGAGCAATTCGTGAAAACCGCGGGGCGGCGGATCGCGGCCGATCCGGCCAACCACCGTTCCGCCTCCCGTCTTGGCGCGGACCCCACCGGCCATCTGGCGGCGGCTTACGAGGGCATCGAGAGTGTTTACGATGCGGAGTCCGCCCGGCTGCTCGTGCCTTCGTCCACCCGCCTGCGCGCCGCGTTCGGTTCCTATGTGTTAACTCCGCAAAACGGGAAAAGGTTCCTGACCCTTCCCGCCATCGCGGAAGCATACGGACGCCGGGCGGGGGAATTCCCCGATCTGTTCCCGATCCGCACCGGGCCGTTGAAAACCCCCGTCCTTGTCCGCCGCGTGAGCGGAGGGAAAAGTTATGAGAACCGCGCCGCACCCGGCCGCCGCAGGAAAGACGGCCGGCGCGGCCAGCGGCTGGAAACCGTTTATGTCCTGACCACCAAAGCCGAAATCGACGAAGACAAAGGGCTGATTCCTTTTGACGAACTCGCCGAGGAGGCGGGCGATTCCGCGGCGGAATACATCGATTCGCAAATCGAAAAACACCTCATGCCATGATCCCCGAAGAAGACATCCTCTCCCGCATCCAGATGGACACGGCGGCCGCGCTGCGGGCCACGCCGGGACTCGCACTGGCCAAGCACCATCTCGACAACGAGGGAGACCTGGAGGCGACGATCGAGAGATCGCTGGCAACGCTTGATGACGAGAGCGGGCGAATGGGCCTCGCCCTGCTGGTGATCGCGCCCTCGCTGGAGGATGTGGATCAAAACCTTCCCGGCCCCCAGATGGTGGCGCTCCAGACGGTGCAGGTGATCGAGCACGCGCTCCTCAACCGCGATCCGCTGCAAGGCACGGGCATCCGCGCGAGCCTCGCAGCGCTCCGCGTGCTGCGCGCGCTGCACCTGCACGCGGCGGGTTCCCGCGCGTGGTATGCGGAAAAACCCCCCATCTTGCCGCTGACCGTGAAGCCGGGGTTCCTCTCCTACGTCGTGCGGCTGCGGATACCGCTTTCCCTGCCCGCTCCGAGCAAGCCCGCGGCCGTGCATCCTGAAGTGGATGGCGATGGCCGGATCACCCTTTCCTGCGCCACGCCCGGCGCGGCCATCTGGTGGACGGCGGATGGTTCCCATCCCTCCCCCTTTTCGCCGGGAGCGGTCCGCTACGAAGGCCCCATCGGGCCGTTTGAATCCACCAGACCGCTGCGCTGCGCGGCGCATGCGGCGGACATGCAAGCTCCGGGCGACGTCCTGGAGTTCAACTACATCGTCGAAGACTAGAACCCAGAATCCAGAGGCCAGAACCCGGAAACCAATCTCCAATAATCAATACTCAATAATCAATTCCCATGCCCTCCATCAATAAAAACACCATCATCTCCGGCCCCGCGCTGGTTATATACAAGGCCGAGAAATTCTGGTCCAAGGGGGACGTCGTGATCAAGCCCGTCCACGCCCGCTGGAACGTCGATACCGCGCACTTCGGCAAGGTCGATGAAAGATTCTCCAACCGCCGCTATGAAGTGACATTCGAGCCGTCCGGCCGCTACAACGAAAACCTCGGCGAGGTGCTCTGGCCGTATGCCTCAACGCCCGCCGGGACTTCCGTGTTCGCGGACTTCCCGCTCGTCGTCCACGGCCGTGACGGCAGGAAGGTGACGCTGCACAACGCGGCCGTCACCGAGATGCCCGCCCTCCGCTTCGCGGTGGACAAGACGTCCGTCGGCAACGTCAAGTTCACAGCGCTGCTCAAAAACAACACCGATCCCTCCTCGCCCGGAGCTTATCTAACGGAAGAAGCCGCCGCGTATCCCGGAGACGAGGGCTTCGACGTGGCGGAAATCTTCAGCGCGGCCACCACGGCCTCGTGGGGTTCCGGGGCGTGGGCTGCCTTCCTCTCCGAGGCGGGCTGGGAAGTCACCTTCCAGACGAGGTTTTCCGAAAAGAAGGCGGACAGCCTCGGCACCGTGGACCTGCGCCTCCAGAACATCGACGTTTCGCTCAAGGGCATCCCGGTGGGGCCGTCCGTGGAGAACATACTCGCGGCGCTCAAGAGCAATACCGCGCTGGGCTCCTCGCTGGCGGGAGATGATGATTTCACCATCACCCCGTCCGTCGCCGGAGCGCCCTCGATCACGCTCTCCAAAGCCGCGCTGGTGGATGCGGACATCGGCTACGGATCGGAGCGCAATCGCATCGGCTCCTGCGAGTGGATACCGACCCGGACGATCACCGCGGGAGTGGCCGCTCCGCTCTTTTCCATCGCGCCCTACGAAATCGGAGACTGATCCGGACCATGCGCGTCGCCCTGATCCATGACGGTTCCACCCGCTGGCTTGCCGGAGATCCCGGAAAGTCCGAGCGCGAGCATACCAGCGCGGCCGATCTGGAAATCGAGGCGGTGATCGTTTCGGAAATTGATAACTACATCCGCGCCGCCCGCGCCAAGCCGCGGGACCGGAAAAACCTCCAGACCACCTACCGCTTCGGCACCACCCGCCTCTTCGACACCGCGGCGGAAGCGGAGGTGTGGAGCGCGGACTACGACGCCGCGTTTCCGCGCACCGGCTCGCTGCGCCTCCAAAGCCTCCTGCCCGGCGGCGGTCAGCAGAACCGATACCTGAACGACGCGGTGGTGCTGCCGCCGCGCCGCCAGGTCATCGGGTGCAGCGTCATCCTCTCCTACACCGTGCAAGGCTCCGACATCACGAGCATGCCGAGGGCGTGAAGCACTAAATCCCAAGCACGAAATTCGAAACGAAGACTCTTCCACTTCTCACCACCCACCAATAACTCCATGACTCTTTTATCCAGCCGCATCGTCCGTTTTCCGTCCCACGTCCGGGGGCCGTTCCTTTCCGCGCCGCCGCTCGATGTCGCCACCTCCCGCACCATCGAGACGGTGCGCGGGAACGCCACCACCTTCCAGACCACCGTGTTTGCCGCGGCGGGCGCGATCCACGATCTCTCGGGCGTTCAGAGTCTCAACCTCAAGGTGCGGGCGAGCCAGACCCACGGCAGCGCCATCCTCGCGGACAAGACCCTCGCGGCGGAGGAGCTGGATCTCACCGTCACCCAGGAGACCTGGGCGGACGGAACGAAACAGCACGCGGAGTTTGCATTTTCCAACGCGGAGATGAACCTCGATCCCGGCGGCAACCGCGCCACCTGGTGGCTGGTCATCACCGCCATGATGACCGGCGGCGAGGAAGTGACGCTTTGCGCCGGGCCGGTGATCTGGCACGAGGACAACAACGCGCCGGGCGATCCGCCTCCGGAAAACCCCGGCACGGCCATCACGCTGGAACAGGCGGACGCGAGGTATTCCCCGACCTCCGCCAGGGTTGTCGCCAACCAGGCCGCCCGCCTCGCCCTATCCCTTGAGGATGCCGTCGGTTCCGCGGTGGTGGACAACAACGACGGCACGGTGTGGATGATGGACCCTGGCAACGACGATCCCTCCGACGCCGGAGGCTGGATACAGATCGGCGTGCAGACTTTCCGGGAGGTCCGGGTGAGCGGGCTTGTCGTGAAATATGACGATTCCACACCCGCTGTTCTCGAGGCGGACGCGGATTTCGTCTACATGAGGAACACAGGAGACAAAATGGTTTTCTCCACCGAGGAGTGCATCCTGTTTTCCCCCGATGGCTTGAGCAGCGTGAGCTGGGGCGGGCGCGCCCTGCATGACGCATCGGGAGGCGCCTTGCTGCTGTGGGGCGAAAGCGAGGACACCCTGTCGGACCCGGATGGGGACGTTTTCATGATGCCGAAGGAGCGGAGG
>CAZKQK010000128.1:0-14763 GCA_964554865.1 uncultured Luteolibacter sp.
ACGCCCACACCCATCCCGACTTCCCGCACGACCCATCCAAATGGGAACCCCTCTTCACCCCCTTCGGCGACGACCCTGCGAACCAATGCCAGCGCGAGCATTGCGAAAAATGCCGCACCCTCACCCCCCACCACGGCCACCTCAACAAAGTCGCCTTCCACGCCGCCCGCTTCACCGCAGAAATGTTCCCACCCGGCCCCAACCGCGAATCCGCCCGCCAATGGGCCTACCTCGCCGGCCTCTGGCACGACCTCGGCAAATTCGCCCCCGAATGGCAAAACTACCTCGCTTCCAAGACTGACATCCACCTCGAAGAAGCCACCGGCTCGCCCAACAAACGCGAGGACCACTCCACCGCCGGAGCCATTTTCACCCACACCGAACCCACCCTCGCCCCCTTCGGTCCTCTACTCAGCTACCTCATCGCCGGCCACCACGCCGGCCTCGCCGATGCCAACCAACTCTTTAACGAGCGCTTCCTCCGCCCCATCAACGATTGGCGACCCCACGCCCAAGCGGCCGGAGTGCCGCTCAACGAAACGATCCCCGCGCCGCCCTTCACGCGTCCAGACGCCGGCAATGACGGCCTCGCCTTCCTCACCCGCTTCCTCTTCTCCTGCCTCGTCGATGCCGACTTCCTCGCCACCGAGTCCTTCATGCAGCCGGAGAAAACCGAACTCCGCCAACCTTGGCCCGACGACATCCTCGCCCGCATGTCCCACACCCTCGAAGCCCACATGGCGGAAAAATTCGGCCCGCCCGGCGTCGATCCCGTCAACCAAGCTCGCGAAACCGTCCGCCGGGACTGCCTCCGCGCCGCCGAAAACCCCGGCGGCTTCTTCACCCTCACCGTCCCCACCGGCGGCGGAAAAACCCTCTCCTCCCTCCTTTTCGCCCTCCGCCACGCCCTGAAAAACGGCCACCGCCGCGTCATTCTCGTCATCCCCTTCACCAGCATCATCCAGCAAAACGCCGACGTCTTCCGCTCCGTCTTCGCCCCGCTTTCCAAAGAACTCGGTCGCGAAATCGTCTTCGAACACCACTCCAAATTCGACCCCAAAAACGAAACCGAAACCAACCGCCTCTCCACCGAAAACTGGGACGCCCCCCTCATCGTCACCACCAACGTCCGCTTCTTCGAGTCCCTCTTCGCCAACCGCACCAGCGCCTGCCGCAAGCTCCACCGCACCGCCCGCAGCGTGATCATCTTCGATGAAGTCCAGGCCCTTCCCGCGTCCCTCCTCCATCCCATCATACGCGGACTCCGCTGCCTCGTCCACGATCTCGGCAGCACCGCCGTCCTCTGCACCGCCACCCAACCCGCCCTCGACCGCCGCGAAGACTTCCCCATCGGCATCCCGCCCGAAGACACCACCGAAATCATCCGGGACAAAATCGCCCTCTTCCAAACCCTCGAACGCGTCACCAGCCAAAACCTCGGCCCCCTCAGCGACGACTCCCTCATCACCCACATCCTCCAAAACGCCCCCGACGGCTGCCTCCTCATCCTCAACACCACCAAAGCCGCCCAAACCCTCCACCAAAAACTCAGCGAAAAAACCACCACCCTCCATCTCTCCGCCCGCATGTGCCCCCGGCATGTCATGCTCGTCCTCGCCCGCACCAAGCGCCTGCGGAAAAAAGGCAAACCCGTCGTCCTCGTCGCCACCCAGCTCGTAGAAGCCGGTGTAGATATCTCCTTCCCCGTCGTTTACCGCGCCGAATGCGGTCTCGACTCCTTCGCCCAGGCCGCCGGCCGCTGCAACCGCAACGGCGAAATCAAAGACGAAGCGGGGCATCGCACCAAAGGCCGCGTCTTCCTCTTCCAACCCACCGACCACCCCATCCCCAACGGCCTCGCCGACATCAAGGCCAAGGCCGGCATCACCACCGCCCACATCCTTCCGAAATACGGAGAAGCCGAACTCCTCACCCAAGCCGCCAACCGACTCTACTTCGAACACGCCATCATCCGCGCCGGAGAAAAAACCGGCCACTGGGACAAGCCCCACCTCGTCTCCGGCGACATGCCCTGCTTCTCCACCAAAGCCCCCGACACCCGCAACATCCTCACCTACCGCTTCAAAACCGCCGCCGAAACCTTCCGCCTCATCGACAGCGAAACCCACTCCATCCTCATCCCCTGGGGCAAAAAAGGCAAAGTCCTCTGCCAGGAAATCCGCGACCTCAAAAAACAAAACCGCCAGCCCAACCGCAGCCACTACCGCCGCGCCCAGCAATTTACCGTCCAAGTTTACGACAGCGAGTGGCAGCACCTCAAACCCAGCCTCTCCCTCCACTGCGAAGAAGCCTTCGCCATCCTCGACCACCCAGAAAACGACTACCACCCCCAAACCGGCCTCAACCGCCCCGGCACCCCCTCCGACCCCAACGCCTTCTGCCTGTGAAACCCCTACGACACCACCGGCATCGGAAGCGCCACATCCGGGCACTTCCGCAGAATCTCCTTGTCCCGCGTCCGCAGCGTCAGCCCCCGCGCTCGTGCCAGCCACACATGCGAAGCATCATAGAAACTCAATCGATCCTTAATGGCGATTTCCAAGACGAGCTTCCAGTCCGTCATGCTCACAAACTCGCTCACCACTTCATCCGCTCCTTCCAATCCATCCATGAGCGCATGGATGTCCGCCGCCTGAAACAAGCCATACTTGGTGGCAATGTTTCCCAACTCGTAACGAACCAGCTCCAGGCAGATCCATTCAGGATCTTCCTGCTGGAGCTTCTGCGCGGACGCCCGCAAAAGGTCTCCATTATACAAAAGGTCTCCAAGCACGGTGGAATCAACCACGATCATCTTCGTCCCTCCTCGATCGCCGCGTCGATTTCCTCAGCAGACAAGAAACGGGGAAGGCGGCTTCGCATCGCATCGATTTTCTCGTTCGCGCGTCGCATGCGCTCCCGGGCCGCTTCCTTCCGCTGTTCCTCCGTCTCCGGCACCACAGCCAGCAATTCCGCGATCACCTGCTGGTTCAGGCTACGGAGATTCCGTTTGGCTCTGATCTTCAAAGCCTCGTGCAATTCCTCCGGCAAATTCCGAATGGTCAATGTCGCCATGCCTGCAATCTGACAGCAAAACGCATTCAAAGCAATCCCAAAAACACCACGCCCGCTCCGACCCCAACGCCTCCTGCCTGTGAGCCATTTCGCTTGCAAAAATCAATTTGTCATCCTAAATTCAATCCGTATGACAACAGCACTTTTATCACCCAAATATCAGGTAGTCATCCCGAAAGAGATTCGTAAGTCAATGAACCTCCAGCCGGGTCAACGCCTTCAGTTCGTGGAGAAAGACGGAAAAATCGAAATCCGCCCCATCCTCACCCCGGATCAGCTCATCGGATTCCTCAAGGGAACGAAACCCCTGGAATTTGAAAGGGAACCGGATCGCGAGTTTTGAAACAGGAAACTCAATCGTTCCAATCCACGCCCATCGTCGGAAACCGGCAAACCATCCTTATCCCTCATTCACATGCAATATCATCTCCTCGACTCATCCGCATGGATCGCCTGCCTTGATGATGCTCCCAACACCCGGCACTTCGCCCCGATCCTCCACAAACTCCCGAACCTCATCGTTCCGGCCATCGTCATCACCGAGGTTCGCAAGATCGTTCTCAAACAACGTTCCGCAGACGAGGCCGAAGCCGTCACCAACTCCATGCTCTCAGGCATCGTCATCGCTATCGACGCATCCATCGCCGCCCATGCCGCCGACCTCTTCCTCAAGCACAAACTGCCACTCGCCGATTCCCTCATCTACGCCACCGCCCTCGCTCACAAAGCCACCATCTGGACCCAGGACGACGACTTCAAGGGTCTCCCCCATGTCAAATACTTCCCGAAAATCAAAGAATCCTGACCTTCCATCCCATACAACGATTCACCATCACACGAAAAGGACCGGCAACCCGAAGTCACCGGCCTTTTCGGAAATGCGATGGTTTCAACCCGCGTTCCCGCGAGGGGAACGACTCAAGCAGCCGTTCATCGCAAACGACCCTTCCGCCCCCCCGTATGGGGCGCAACACACAAAAGATACTCAAATCACCAGAACTCTTCAACATTTTTCAGAAATACGATGGAATTTTCTTTACGTGATGCATTCATTTGGGCAATTTGAACCGATGAACATGCCCGTCTCACCATTCTGCCACCAGTAATGAGCCGTCTCGAACACTCCCACATCGCCCACGTCAGAAAAAAAGACGGCACCATTCAATCCGTGAAAGAGCACCTTCACGGCTCCGCTGAACTATGCAGCCTCTTTGCTTCAATCCTTGACTTGACGCTGTGTGGTCGATTGCTCGGACTGCTTCACGATCTCGGCAAATACTCCGCCGCTTTCCAAAAATACATCCGAGATATTACTGGTCTCCACGGAGAGGAAGCGAAATTACATGCTGAAAAGCATGACCGGGGAACCATCGACCACGCCACCTCGGGAGCCCAATACATATGGGATGCCTATGAAGCCAAACGCATCCCCTGTTTTCTAGCTCAAGTTCTCAGCGTCGTGATCATGTCGCATCACAGCCGATCAGGAATGACGGACTTTGTCGATTTGACAGGAAAGTCCCCGTTCCTCAAGCGACTCGGACGGCCTGACGATAAAACCCATAAACAGGAATCGATCGCCAATGCGGATCCTCAAATTCTCAAGGAGATCGACAGCCTCCTCGCATCTCCCGCACTGGTCGAGGAATTCAAATCTGCCATAAACCGCATCAAAAAATCCATCCAAGAGCCAGTTCCCTGTCACAACGCTTTCGCTCTTCTTACTCGCTACTTGTTCAGTTGTTTGCTTGATGCTGATCGTATCAATACCAGTGATTTTGAAAGCCCCAAAGCTGCGAAATATCGCACTGGTGGGCAAACCCCGGACTGGAACGCCTACGTCAAAACTTTTGAGTCCAAGATTGCGACATTCAAACAGGACACGGAAATCAACAAAACCCGTTCGCAAATTTCCAGCGAGTGTCAGCTCGCCGCGACCAGACAGGGAAACCTTTTCTCTCTTCAAGTCCCCACAGGAGGCGGAAAGACCTTGGCCAGCTTGCGTTTCGCTCTGCACCGAGCCGCCAGTTCCCAAACCCATCGAGTTGACCGCATCATTTATATCCTGCCCTATACCTCCATCCTCGATCAAAACGCCGATGAGACTCGCAAGATATTGGGCAAAGACGCGGTGCTCGAACATCACTCAAATCTTTCCGAAGAAAAAGACACCTGGCGCAACCGCGTTCTTTCCGAGAACTGGGACTCGCCCATCGTTTTCACCACCAGTGTCCAGTTTCTCAACGCTCTTTTCGCTGCAGGCACGAAAACAGCGCGACGCATGCACCAGCTCAGCAACGCCATCCTGATTTTCGACGAAATTCAGTCACTCCCCATCAAAACCGTTCACCTATTCAACAACGCCATCAACTTTCTTTGCCAGCAGGAAAACACTACTGCCGTGCTCTGCACCGCCACCATGCCCTTATTGCAAACCGTCAACAAATCCCTTGGAGCATTGCCAATCACCAAAGAAAACAACCTGATCGAGGACAAGGCCACTCTCTTCAAAAAACTCAAACGCACCACCATCCTCAGCGAATGTCGCCCGGAAAAATGGTCCAATATTGAAATCGCCGAGCATGCCCTCAAACTACAGAAACAGCACCAAAGCCTCCTCATCATCTGCAACACCAAGACCAGCGCCCGCAGCCTATTCGACCTCCTGAAGGCCACACCCGGTGTTTCCGTGATTCACCTCAGCACAAACATGTGTCCGGCACACCGGAAACATCGCATCGAGCAGATAAGAGCCAAACTCGACCCGGACAACCGTCAGCCGGTCATTTGCATCAGCACCCAGCTAATCGAAGCTGGTGTGGACCTTGACTTCGGCTGCGTCATTCGCGCACTGGCGGGACTCGATTCCATCATCCAAGCAGCCGGCCGCTGCAACCGCCACGGTCATCGTGAAATGGGATTTGTCCATATTCTCAATTTCAGGGAAGAAATGCTCGGATCTTCTCTCAAGGAAATCGAATTAGCTCAGGAAATCACTCTTCGCATCCTCTCCGAATATGAAGCTGATCCAATATCATTTGATGACGATCTGCTTTCCGAGAGAGCAATGAATCGCTTCTACGAATACTACTTTTATCGTAGAGCAAAAGAGATGGAATATCCATGCAAGGCTGGCAAAGGGGAACCTCCTCTGGCGCAAAGCTGTTGCCTGCTCAGTCTTCTTAGCCAGAATACCGAATCGATGAACGAAGCGAAGCGAACCAACAACAACACCGCAGCCAGCCTTCCTTTCAAGCACGCCTTTTCCACCGCCGCGCAAGCGTTTGAAGTTATCGACGCACCAACACAAGGAATCATCGTTCCCTACGACAGTGACGACCATCGCGGATCAGAAATCATCGGTGATCTCGCGGCCAGTTATACGAACGAAGATATCACGCTGGCCGATCAAGTCCGTCTGCACAAGCAAGCCCAGCAATACACCGTTAATGCTTTCCCAAACGTCATTTCCGAACTTCAAAAATCAGGTGCCATCCGGGAAATCCAACAGGGAGAAGGAGTCTTCTTCCTCGATGAACGCTATTACCATGATGATCTCGGTATCACCTTGGAAGCCATCTCAAAACAACATCTTCTCAACCCCTAAGTTCTTATGAATTACGACACTCCGAAAAACAGCATCTCCTTCGAAGTTTGGGGAAAACACGCCCTTTTCACCGATCCGATCACCCGCGTGGGAGGCGAAAAATGCAGCTACCACATTCCCACCTACGAAGCCATCAAAGGAATCACGGAGTCCATTTACTGGAAGCCAAGTTTCATCTGGGTGGTGGACAAAGTCCGCATCATGTCTCCGATCCGCACCGAGGCCAAGAACATGAAACCTATTAACATGAGTGGAGGAAACACGCTCGCCACCTATACCTACCTCGCAGATGTCCGCTACCAGGTGCTTGCTCATTTTGAATGGAATCAAAATCGTAAAGATCTCAAAACAGACTGGGTGGACGGCAAGCACTGGGGACTTGCCAAGCGCATGCTCGAAAAAGGTGGCCGCCGGGACATCTTTCTTGGAACCCGTGAGTGCCAAGGCTACGTGAAACCTTGCGAATTTGGCGAGGGAGAGAGCACACATCAGCAAGCAGGAGAACTCAGCTATGGTCTCATGTTTCACGGTTTTGACTATCCCGACACAACCGGAAAGAACGAACTCCACGCCCGTTTCTGGAATGCCAAGGTTAATGCACAAAGCATCATCCACTATCCGCGGCCTGACAATCCATCCCTAATTCGGAAGTTCATCCGGGAAATGAACCCCAATCCGCCCAAAAGCGTCATCGACGAACCTCAACAGAACTTGGTATGAACTGGATTGAAGCACTCCAAAAAACTTACGATAACTGCCTCGACTTCGTGGGGAAAGAAACAAAAGGGAGCAACGAACTCCTTTTGCCCATCTCGCATACCACGCAGAACGCACAAGTTGAAGTGATTCTCGATCAACATGCGAACCTGGTCACTGCTCGTGTTCTACAAAAGGCCGATCAGAAAACTCTCGTTCCATGCACGGAAAAATCCGGGGGAAGATCTGGAAAGAAACCCGTGTCACATCCACTTTGCGACAAGTTGCAGTATGTCGCCGGAGATTTTCTAGAGTATGGGGGAACGGTCACAATCGGTTTTGCCACCAATCCTGAGGAACCTCATCAAAGATATATTAAACTTCTTTCAAAATGGCAAATGAGCCATCCAAATCTAAAAGTTCAAATCGTTTTGGATTATGTGAAGAAGGGACAGCTAATCCGAGACTTAATTCAGCAAAAGATCATCCCTGTTGAGCGCACAAATGAGGAGCAATATCGTTTTCTCAGCAAATGGGAAAATACAGAAAATCCACCCCCTGAAATCTTTGCAGCTCTACCCGACAAGAGCACTCCTCAGGATGCCTTCATCCGCTGGTCTGTTACCATACCTAGCGATCCGGAATCTCATCTATGGCAGGATAAAACCGTCTGGCAAAGCTGGAATGAATACTACAAAAGCACTCAGAAATTCAAGGACTTGTGTTATGTAACCGGAGAAGAATCCACTCTCGCCGTTCAGCATCCGGCCAAACTCAGACACGCAGCCGACAAAGCCAAACTCATCTCCTCCAACGACAGCAGCGGTTTCACCTTCAGAGGCCGCTTCACCGATCCCGATGGCACTCAAACTTGTGGAGTCAGCTTCGACGTCACCCAGAAAGCTCATAACACCCTTCGCTGGCTGATAGCCAAACAAGGCAGGCGATTCGGAGATCAAGCGATCATCGCGTGGGCCATTACGGGGAAAGACATTCCCGACGCCCTTGTTTCGACTCAGGAACTTTGGGACGAAGAAGAGTTCCTCAATTCCGGTCTGAATCTGGAAAATACCCCGATTCCAGTGGCCAATACCGGCGAAGTGGTTGCCCAAGCTCTCAAGAAAAAACTGAGCGGGTATTATGCAGACCTTGGCGACACCACCGACATCCTTGTTCTCGCTTTGGATTCCGCCACTCCCGGTCGCATGGCCATCACTTATTATCGGGAACTCACATCCAGTGAATTCTTGGAACGGGTAGAGATTTGGCATAATGACACCGCCTGGCCGCAAAACTTCGGCAAAGGAAAACGCTTTATAGGAGCTCCATCACCGTTCGATATCGCCCAATCCGCATACGGATCACGCCTCGACGACAAATTGAAGTCGGCAACCTACCGTCGACTGCTTCCCAGCATCATCGAAAATCGACCTATTCCGACGGATCTTGTCTCTTCCTGCATTCAACGGGCAACCAACCGACAAGGGCTTGAAAACTGGGAATGGGAAAAAGCTCTCGGTATCGCCTGCGCCCTTTACCGCAAGCAGCAAAATCAAACCAACCAACATAAACACACCATGTCACTCGAACGAGACCGAACCACCCGGAGTTATCTCTACGGCAGATTACTTGCCGTGGCGGATGTATTAGAACAAGCCGCCCTGAAATCAGCCGGGGAATTACGCGACACCAATGCATCTCGTTTCATGCAAAGATTCGCTGTTCACCCATACGAAACATGGCTAAATATTTACCTTTCTCTTGATTCGTATATTCGCCGTCTCAAGGCGAATGCGCCAGGACTTCTTAGTATTTATCTCCACGAATTTGATGAGATTAACAATCTCTTTTCTACCGAGGAATACACCGATAACGGAAAACTTGAGGGTGAGTTTCTTCTCGCTTTCCACTGCCAGCGCACCGCTCTTTACACCAAAAAAGACAAAGGAGATCCGAATCAAGACTCTGAATCTTCTGAAAACTAACTTCAACAAAACTTTCACAACCACCCATAAATACTTATGAGCACCAAACACAAATACGACTTCGCCGTCACCCTTCGCGTTACCAATGCCAACCCCAACGGAGACCCTCTCAACGGAAACCGTCCACGGACGAACTACGACAACATCGGTGAAATTTCCGATGTTTGTATCAAACGGAAAATCCGCAACCGTCTTATGCAACTGGACGAATCCATCCTCGTTCAATCCCTCGATAACAGCGACGACGAGTATAAGTCCATCAAATCAAGAATTGATGGCGCGAAGGTTGAAATGAAAGACGCCACGAAATTCAAGAAAGATGCCTGCGCTAAATGGTTTGACGTGCGCGCGTTCGGCCAAATTTTCCCGTTCAAAGGAACAACTAAAGGCGAGGGCATTTCAATTCCTGTTCGTGGACCAGTTTCCATCCACACTGCCTTCAGCTTGAAGCCTGTCAGCATCACCAGCACTCAGATCACCAAGAGCACCAACCTCGAAGACACCAAGGATGGCAAGCGTGGCTCTGACACCATGGGCATGAAGCACCGCGTGGATTTCGGCATCTACGTATTCTACGGCAGCATCAACTCGCAGCTTGCATCCGACGAAACAGGAACCGGTTTCACCGATGACGATGCTGATAAGCTCAAAGAAGCCCTCCGAACTCTTTTCGAGAACGATGCATCATCCGCCCGCCCCGAGGGCAGCATGGAAGTTGTGCGTGTCGTTTGGTGGAAGCATGCGGATGTAAGCGGCAACGTTTCCTCCGCCAAGGTCCATGCAACCGTGCGCGACAATGTGAATCCAGAAACCGGAGAAATCGTCAACGAGAGCAAACTCACTCTTCAGTTCAAGAAAGACGAAAAAGACGCGGAATTGAAGCCAGAAATCATTGCCGGATTCTGATTTCCCTGAAGATCAGAACAACAAGATAATCGAACTCAAGATCTTCATTTGAGAGACATTCAATAAGTAACACACGACGGTTTCATTCCATAGCAAGGGCAGCCTTGGCATCTTCGCCGAGGCTGCTCCCGAGAATGATACATCAGGCATCCGATTTCCCACATACAGACAAATGCTCAAGCACTTCTAAAAACCGATGAGCATAGGCGTGTTTCCTATCCATTTCCGGCAAATATCGTTCCAAATCAAATACTAACCCAATGTCCTACGGCATCAAACTCCACATCAGCGGCGACTTCGCCTGCTTCACCCGGCCCGAAATGAAGGTCGAGCGTGTTTCCTACGACGTCGTCACCCCTTCCGCCGCTCGCGGAATCATTGAGGCCATCTATTGGAAACCTCAAATCCGCTGGGTCATCGACCGCATCCATGTTCTCAAGCCCATCCGCTTCACCAACATCCGCCGCAACGAGGTCGGAGCCAAGGCCAGCGTCTCCACCGCAGGAATTCTCATCGAGGACGCCCGCCAGCAACTAATCCAGGACATTCACCTCGTCCCGGCATGGATGCGTCCTCATTTCAGAGAAATCTCCCGTGACGATGACTGCTAAAAAGAAAACCGCACTCTCAAAGCCGACTTCCGTCATCGGCGGATTTGACCCGGCTCTCGTTGGTGATCTGAGGGACATGATCATTACCACCCGACAAACGGTCGCTCGCGGTGTGAATGCCGCTCTGGTGATGCTTTACTGGAAAGTGGGCGACCGCATTCGCCGCAATGTCCTTCACGAAAAGCGAGCCGCGTATGGCTCGGAGATTTTGCCGACACTGTCGTCAAAATTGGTGCCGGAATTCGGGCAGGGCTTCAGCCCGCGCAATCTGGCCCGGATGATCTCGTTTTCCGAAGTGCTACCGGATGAACAGATTGTAGCCACGCTCTCCACCCATTTGGGATGGTCCCATTTCGTCGAACTGCTCCCGCTTCAGAAGCCCCACCAACGTGACTTCTACGCGGAAATGTGCCGCATCGAGCGATGGAGCGTCCGCACACTCAGGCAGAAAATCGACGGCATGCTCTACGAACGCACCGCCCTTTCCAAGAAGCCTGACCTGCTCATCAAGCAGGAACTCGAAGGGCTTCGCGAACAGGGCAGACTCACTCCCGATCTCGTCTTCCGCGATCCCTACTTCCTCGACTTCCTTGGTCTCAAGGGAGCCTTTTCCGAGAAGGATCTCGAAGCAGCGATTCTCCGCGACATCGAAGCGTTTCTCGTCGAACTCGGCAGCGACTTCGCATTCGTTGCCCGACAAAAACGCATCGTTGTCGATGGCGATGACTTCTATATCGATCTCCTCTTCTATCATCGCAGCCTACGCCGCCTCGTCGTCATCGACTTGAAGCTCGGTAAATTCGCGCCTTCCGATGTCGGCCAGATGGAGTTTTACATGCGCTGGCTGAAAAAACACGAGATGTGCCCCGGCGAGGAGGAACCATTGGGACTCATTCTATGCGCTCAGAAATCCGAAGAACGCATCGAGGTATTCGAACTCGCCACTCGCGGCATTCGCGTCGCTGAATATTTGACGGCCCTCCCGCCGCGTAAGCTCCTCGAAGAAAAGCTTCATCACACCGTTCAGATCGCCCGCCAAAGGATCGAAGCAATAGAATCCCCCAAGTCGGCCTCCCCCATCGGCAGCGGCTCCCCGCATGAAACGAAACGCCCGAAGAGCGCACCTACCCGTCAGCAAGGCCAGTTTCTCGCCTTCATCCGCGAATACATGATGCGTAACGAACAGGGCCTGGCACCCACTCATGCTGCCTTCCAAAAGTTTTTCAATCTCACCCCGCCTTCAGTGAACTCCATGCTCTGCCGCCTCGAACAGCGCGGCTTCATCAAACGGCCCCCCGGCCAGGCTCGCGGCATCCGGCTTATCATTGCTCCAGATCTCATCCCTCCCCTTGAACGACCGTTCAAATTCTGACCAGCAAACCGGATCTTCCCACTCTCTATCACCTTCCGACCTTCAGACCTTCAGACTTCTTTCCCAATGACCCTCGCCACCGCCTACCGCAATAAAATCGACGCCCCCTGGCTGGACTTCCACTCCGGCGGCATCACCAATCCCATCACCGTCATCGAGCAGATCTCCTACCTGATGTTCGCCCGCTTGCTGGAAAACAAGCAGCACATCCGCTGGCCCCACTTCCGCAACGAAAGCGGCGACCACATGCTCGCCATCGTCCGCGACGAGTTCTTCCCCTTCATGCGGACCAATCTCCAGCAGCACCCAACGCCTTCGGCCTGTGAGCATTAGGCTTGCAAAAATCAAAACCACTTAACCTTTCATGTCCTACGGCATCAAACTCCACATCAGCGGCGACTTCGCTTGCTTCACCCGGCCCGAGATGAAGGTCGAGCGTGTTTCCTACGACGTCATCACGCCCTCCGCCGCCCGCGGAATCATCGAGGCCATCTATTGGAAACCTCAAATCCGCTGGGTCATCGACCGCATCCATGTTCTCAAACCCATCCGCTTCACCAACATCCGCCGCAACGAGGTCGGTGCCAAGGCCACCGCTCCCACCGCAGCCGCGATGAAAGGCGAAACCGTTGCCGCCGTCGGCATTGTTATTGAAGACCAGCGCCAGCAACGCGCCGCCACCGTTTTGCGGGATGTTTCCTACCTCATCGAAGCCCACTTTGAAATCCTCGAATTCCGCTTCGAGAAAAACGGTCCCGAGCTCCCCGCGAATGATTGCGCCGGAAAACACCTCGACATGTTCCGCCGCCGCGCCCGCACCGGCCAATGCTTCCACCAACCCTGCCTCGGCAACCGCGAGTTTCCCGCCCGCTTCACCCTCATCGAAGGAGACGCCCCGCTTCCCACCTGCGAACTCCCGCCCGAACAACTCAACAAGGAACTCGGCTGGATGCTCCACGACATCGCCTACCTTCCCGCCGACAAAAAAGCCAAGGACTCTTTCCTCACCGGGCAGGGCAAATGCGTCCGCGCCGAACCGCGCTTCTTCAATGCCAGGCTCGAAAACGGCATCCTCACCGTCCCGCCCTTCCACACCGCCAACGCCTGAGCCGCCATGATTCTCCAATCTCTAGCCAGCCTCTACCAACGGCTCTCCGAAGACCCGGACAACGGCCTGCCCACACCCGGCTACAGCCTGCAAAACATCAGCTTCTGCGTTGTCATCAAACCAGACGGCAGCCTCGTTGAAATCCAGCCCCGGAACACCGAAACCATCGAGATCGGCAAAAACGGCAAGGAAAAGAAAACCGTCCGCCCGCTTTCTCTCCTCGTTCCCGGTCAGGCCAAGCCATCCGGCCAGGGCATCAACCCCTGCTTCCTCTGGGACAACACCGGCTACATGCTCGGCTTCAAACCCGAAGACCCGAAAAAATCCGCCGCCGAACAAGAGAAAGAAAAGACCCGCACTCTGATCTGCTTCGATGGATTCAAAACACGCCACCTCGAAGCGGAACCCCTGATCGCCGACCCCGACTTTTCCAGCGTCTGCCGCTTTCTCGAACAGTGGACTCCCGACAACGCCGAAGCCCATCCCATCCTCCAAAGCATCACCTCCGGCTTCGGCGTTTTCCAAATCTCGGGAAATACCAAATATGTCCACCAAAGCCCCGCCATCAGTCGCTGGTGGAAAGAGCAAATCACCGTTCCCTCAGACGGCGAACGCGGCTTCTGCCTGATCACCGGCAAGGAATCATCACTCGCCCAACTCCACGATCCCGCCATCAAAGGCGTGGCAGGCGCGCAAAGCTCCGGCGCGAAATTGGTGTCCTTCAATTTGAATGCCTTCACTTCGCTCGGCAAAGAACAGGGTCTCAACTCCCCCGTCTCCGAGGAAGCCGCCTTCACCTACTGCAACGCGCTCAACTGGCTCCTCACCCGCAGGGACCGCCGTTTCCGCATCGGCGATGCCACCACCGTTTTCTGGACCGCCGAAGCCACCCCCGCCGAAACACTTTTCCCGTCCATGATGTCCGGCACCCCGGATGCCGAAGACGACAACACCAAACAACGCGTCCACGACATCCTTCAAAAAATCGCCCGCGGCACCCTGGGCAATGACGAACTCGGAAACCCGGACACCGAATTCTACATCCTCGGCCTCTCACCAAACGCCTCCCGCCTCTCCGTCCGCTTCTGGCACACCGGCACCCTCGGCGAACTCATCGGCAACCTCAAACTCCACCTCAACCAACTCGAACTCGTCCGCCAGTGGGACGAAACCAACTCGAAAAACCCCGAACCCATCCATCCCACATCCTACCAACTTCTCCGCCAGACCGCCCGCGAAGCCGACGGCATCCCGCCCCTCCTCGGCGGCGCCCTCATGCGCTCCATCCTCCTCGGCGCCGACTATCCAGCCTCCCTCATCACCGCCGTCCACAACCGCATCCGCGCCGAACGCGATGTCACCTATCTCAAAGCCGCCATCCTCAAGGCATGGCTCATCCGCAA
>CAZKQK010000129.1:0-14755 GCA_964554865.1 uncultured Luteolibacter sp.
TCTCGAAGAGAGTGTGGTGGTAGGTGTCGTAGCCGACGTCCTCGAGGTCGTTGTGTTTGCCGCCGGCGCGGATGCACTTCTGGGTGTCCGCGGCGCGGGGCGGATCGTAGGGGGCCTTGTCGGAGCCGAGGAAGTAGGGCACGAACTGGTTCATGCCGGCGTTGGTGAACAGCAGGCCCGGCGACTGCGGGAGCAGCGAGGCGGAGGGGACGATGGCGTGCTGTTTCTCGCGGAAGAAATCGAGGAACGATCGGCGGATCTCGGCGGCGGTCATGGTTTTGGGGAAAATGGTGGCAGGCGGAACGCGCTGTCACCAGCGCGCCTACGACGGGGCCGGGAGGATGAGCGGGAGCCGGGGCGGAAGTAAAGCCCGGCGGACATGGCCATGGCGCGGAAAACGCCGGCGTCTCATTCAGGTGCCGGGCTGCCCGGCGATCGGCGGGGGAGAGAGGAGGTTGCGGAATTGCTCGCCCCATGCCCGGGCGGAGCGGTGGGTGATGTTTGCCATGATGTGCTCGAGCATGCGCCTGGCCGCGCCGCTTTCATCGCCCGCCTTGAAGAGATCCACCTCCATCTGCCATTGCAGCTCGGGCCGGGTCTCGGCGATGAAGCGATCCGCATCCGCCGAACGCGGGGCGCTCGGTCCACGCCGCCCGCCACCGTTTCCGCCGCCGGCCTCGGCTGCCACCGCTTCCTGACGGATGCGTTTCAGCCAGGCGGAGCGCAGGGACTCGATGCCCGCCGCATTGCGATAAAGCGGGAAAACCACCTGGTCGTAGAATGGCTCAAGCTGCACCGGCGATTGCGGCCACTTGATTTTTTCAAGCCCGCCGACCTCGTAGGCGCGGGCGAAAACCGTGGAGGTCACCGGCTGGGCCAGCGTCTGCTGCTGGGCGCGCAGGCGCCCGGCATTGGCATACAGCGAATCCAGGATCGCCTGGCCGTCCGCCGCCAGCTTGGAGCGGTCCGCGTTTTCATCGGCCGATTGCAGATAGATCACCAGCCAGCGGAGTTGTGCGCGAAGGGCCGAGCGGAAATCGGACGAGGATAGGCGGTCCGACTCAGCGCGTTTCCAATCCCGGAAATCGGACGCCTTGCGCTGACGGTCGGTGAAGTTCACCTTTTCCACGCATTTCAGATAGAGATCGAGTGCCGCCTCGTCGCTGCCGATGGCCGCGCGGTAGGCGGCGATCGCCGTGCGAAACCTCGCGGCCACCTTGCCCTCGGCGTTTTCCTTGAGTTTTTCCAGGCTCTCAAGCAAGGCCTCGCGGTCGGCCGGGGATAGCGGGGCTGACCACGCGGTTCCGGACAGGGCGGCCATACAGGCGAGTCGGAAGAGGGTTTTCATCGGGCGATTCATACGGGGACTAAACACCATGGCCAATGGAGAAGCGCGGGAAATTTCGCGGAATACGGGAACACGGGCGTTTTACACGCTTGGAAACGGACGTTTTTCCGGCATCTTTCGTCCTGTCACCCACCCTTGCCGATGAATCCCGCATTCCGCCGCCTGCTGGCGCTGCTCACCGTGTTTCTCACCGCGTTCGTCGCGGTGTCCGCCCTGCGCACCTGTCGGGCGGGCGGCAGCATCCGGGACATCATCCCCGGCCTTGCCAAGGACCGCAATGGCTTCCGCCCGGAGCAGGGCACTCCGCCCAAGGATCCGCCACTCAAGATCGGTGAGGTCGAACTCCTCGCCCGCCTCAACAACGAATATGCCCGCCTCACCAAGGCCGTCGTGCCGTCCGTTGTCAGCATCGATACCGCCGGCGTGCGCACCGAACGCATGCTCGATATCTGGGGCCGCACCAGCGTGCGCCAATACCCCACCCAGGGCCAGGGTTCCGGTGTCATCGTCACCTATGAGGGCCACGTGGTCACCAACCATCACGTCATCGCCGGCCAACAGCAGATCCAGGTGACCCTTCACGATGGCTCCACCCACAGCGCGCGCCTCATCGGCGAGGACACGCTGCTTGATATCGCCGTGCTCAAGATCGACTCGAAGGGGCCGTTCACCCCCTTGAAACTCGGAGATTCCTCCGAGGTCCAGGTCGGCCAGATCGTTTTCGCCGTAGGCAATCCCTTCGGCCTCGGCGAGACCGTCACCCAAGGCATCGTCTCCGCCAAGGAACGCTCGCTCTCGGACAACCAGCGAGACCTTTTCCAGACCGACGCCGCCATCAACCCGGGCAACTCCGGCGGCCCGCTCGTCAACATCCTTGGCGAGATCATCGGCATCAACGTCGCCATTTTCTCCCCGGACCGCGAAAACCCGGGCTTCCAGGGCGTGGGTTTCTCCATCCCTTCAAACGACGTCCGCGATGCCCTCGACCAAATCCTCAAGCGCGGCCGGCCGATCCGCGGCTTCCTCGGCGTGCAGATGCGCGATGTGGACCCCGCGGTCCGTGCCGCCCTCCAATACGGCGGCGAACACGGCTCGGCGGTCCTCGGGGTTTCCCCCGGCTCGCCCGCGCAGGCCGCCGGTCTCCAGGCACGCGATGTCGTCACCGCCTTCAATGGCGAGACCATCCACTCCGCCACCCAGTTGTTTTCACTCGTCCAGAACACCCGCGTTGGCGACATCGTCACCATCGGCGTCTGGCGCAACGGTTCGGAACTCGAATTGAAAGCCACCATCGCCGAGAGCGGCGAGGGAGCCGCCGCCAAACTCCCCCTCGCCGGGCCCGTCCAGGGCCGCACCCGCGATCCCGAGGAAATCCTCCAGACCATGGGCATCGAGGTGCGCGACCTTTCGGTGCACGAACGCATGCGCGGATTCCGCGGAGTGGTCGTCACCGGGCTCACGGAAAACGCCCTCGCCCAGGGCAAGGTCGGCGCCGGAGATCTCGTCGTCGCCGTCAACAACTCCCGCATCGGCGGAGCCCGCGAGTTTTTCCTGCACCTCGCTTCGTCCGCCGCCGTGCAGGACACCTCCCTCCTCATCATCCGCGATGGCAAGTCCATCCGCGTCACCCTTCCAGCCCTGCCGCGTCGCGAGTGAAACGCGGACCCTCGCCGCGACGTTCTATCCGTCAACCTTCATGCATCGCTCCAAGCTCCCTTACTTCTTCCTCGGCCTCGCCGCCGTGCTGGCCGCCTCCGCCCTGGTGCTGCTGATCGTGAGGCTGCGCGAAAAAAGCGCCGCCAACACCCTTTTGCGCGGCACGCCTCCCACCTCGGTGGCTCCGCAGCCGGCTCCCATTGAAACCCCGGACCCCACCCCCATGCCCGGGGAGACTGTCGCCACCCTCGATGATCTTGGGGTCGGCATCTCATCCAGCGATCCCGCCGAACTCGTCGGACTCATCGCCAAGGCCCTCGAAGCCGGCGACCTTGCCACCCTCGGCAAACTCATCGGCCGCGACGCGCTCGATCCCGCCACCGCGGAACGCCTCAAGGCCCTCTCCGCCGCCAACGTCCGCCTCCGCCAGCCCGACGGCGTGCGCGAGGTGGGCGAACTCGAACTCAATGCCCGCACCCGCTGGGCGCTCGAACTCGACGGCACCGAGCCCGGACGCGACCGCATCTTCCTCGATCTCAAGCGCGATGGCAGCAAGTGGTCGGTCGAGAAAATCACCCTCCCCCCCGCCGAAGGGGAGCCGATCCCCAAGGCCATTCTCGCCGATCCCCTGGGCGTGGCCGACGCCTTCCTCCAGGCCGTGCTCAAGCAGGACTTCGAGTTCGCCCGCGCCTTCGTCGATCCCAAGACCGTCTCGGACGCCAAGATCGCCGGCCTTTGCATCCTCTTCGAGGAAGGCGAATACCGCATGCGCAAATCCAAACCCCTTCGCGCCATGTTCCAGCGCGAGGACACCGTCGGCTATCTCGCCAATGTGGAAACCACCGATGGCAAACAGGCCGCCCAGTTCACCCTCGCCCTGCGCCAGCCGCCCGCCCCGTCCAACTGGATCGTCTCCGAGATCAACCTCGACCAACTCCTCGCCGACTACGCGCGCCGCGTCGCCGGTGGCGATGTCTACTACTCGCCCCTCGTGAAAAACCCCGGCGGCGGAGACACCCTCGCGCTCTACTTCGAGTTCGACGAGGACTCGGTGAACCCGCGCACACGCCGCCAGCTCGAAATCGTCTCCCTCATCCTGCGCGCGGATCCCGGCAAGAAAATCACCCTCAGCGGCCACACCGATTCGCTCGGCACCCGGGACTACAACAACCGCCTCTCCTCGCGCCGCGCCGCCGTCGTGCGCGATTTTCTCATCAAGGCCGGCGTCGCCGCGGATCAGATCGTCACCCTCGCCAAGGGCTCCAGCCAGCCCCGCCGCCCCAACGTCACCGAAACCGGCGACGACAACCCCGAAGGCCGCCGCGCCAACCGCCGCACCGAGATCTATCTGGATTTCTGAGAACTCCCCGCGCGGATTTCGCCGCCAAAACCGGACATTGACCGACCGTCGGGAATCGACGACGGCTCCCGCATCATGATCGCATCCATCGGGTTGGATCTGAAACAACGCCTCGCCCGGCTATCCGGGCGGGACCGGCGGGCCATGTCCGCATACCTGCTTGGACTCAAACACCAGTCAAAACGCGGACGCCGGGGAATCACGAAGCTCATGAACGAAATGGACGCGGGTATGAAAACCAGCCTCTCCAAACTCGCCACGGACCCCGGGCATGGCTGACCGTTACTCATGCGAACCGGTCCTTTCGTCCAAAGACGCCGCATTCCTCGTCGCGACAACCAAGGCCCGTCAGAGGAAACTGATATCCCTTCTTTACCAACTCGCGATGAGAGTCGGTCAAAACGGCATGCCGCAGGCCGCCGCATCAGGATCCATCTGGATTTCCGATCTCCATTTCACAGGTCACCGGCTTTGTCCTGTCGCCTGATGTCGGGGCCGCACAGCGCCGCAAGGTGCTTGCAGGCGCGAAGCGAATGCGGGATCTCGCACGCGAGTTTCCGCACCTCCATGTCCGGTTGGACGCGGTCCGGAATCATCACCACCTCCATCCCTGCCGCGCGGGCCGCCCTCACCCCCGCCACGCTGTCCTCGATCACCAGACACCTGGACGGCAGCACGGCGAGCCGGCGTGCGATCGCCTGAAACACGTCCGGAGCCGGCTTGCAGGAGGCGACCTCGTCCCCTCCGGTCACGTCCTCGAAGAATCCCGCCAGCCCCGACGCGCCCAGCAGCGTATCGATGTGTTGGCGGTCGCTTGAACTGGCGAGCGCGAGCCGCACGCCAGCCGCCTTGAGCCGGATGAGCGTCTCGGACGCGCCGGGTTTCACCCTCACTCCCTCGGCGGTGATCAGCCTCCCGAATTCCTCCCTCCACAGCGCGGCGAGTTTCAGGTGGCGGCCCGCAGGCAGTGTCTTGGCGAGCGTTTGCTCGATATGGAGATTCCCGCGGCCGGCGAAGCGGCTGAAATAATCGTCCCGCGAGAGCGAGCCCCCGCATTTTCCCACGGCAGTGGCATATGCGCGGCAGTAGGTGTCCTCGGTATCCAGCAGGGTGCCGTCCATGTCGAAGATCACCACGCTGGTTCCGGCGAGGTTTTCGTTTTCCGCAATGCGCTCGCGGAAACCGGTGGGCCGTTCCCCGGTTTCGTTGAGAAAGAAACGGCTGAGTTCGTGGGCGGACGCGAAGTTCATCACCCGGGCGATTTCCACCACCGGAGCCTTGGTGGTGGAAAGCAGCGAACACAGGTGGTTCAGGCGGACGCGCTTGATCTCCTGCTTCGGCCCGCGCGAGAGGCTCTGGCGGAATTTCCGGTTCAACGCCGTGGAGGAGACACCCATCGCCTCCTCAAGCTCGGCGACGGTCACCGGCTGTTGCGGCGCGTGACGCCGGATCCAGGCGAGTGCCGAAGCCACCACGGAATCAGTGGTAGCGATGGTATCGCTCGAACCCCGCTGCGCCACCTCATGCACCGGGATTTTCTCCACCAGGCCGGAACAATCCTCGCCCGCCAACTGCCGTGCGATCAGCTCGGCGGCCAGTTTTCCGATCCTCATGCCCGGATAGGTGATGCTGCTCAGCGCCGGCACGGACGCCATGCTGAACAAGGGGTCGTTGCCGAACCCCAGCACGGCGAGATCGCCCGGCACCCTCACGCCGGTCTCCGCCGCCGCCCGCATCACCACGGCCCCCAGCGCGTCGTCCACGACGAACAGCCCGCAGGGCTTCGGCAGGCTGGTGATGAAGGCTTCCACGTCCGCCTGGATCTGTTTCCACGCCCGCGGCTTCCACAGCTCCCGCCCGCACAACAGGTGGACCAGCGGCTCCGCCCCGTGCTCCATGAGATGCTCGCGGAAACCCCGGAGACGCTCGCGCGGATAAACCCGGAACCCGGGCGCGTACTCGGCCTCCCGATAGAGTGTCTCACCCCGCGCGAGAAAGGCGAAATGAGGCATGCATTTCTCTAACAAATGCGCCGCCGCCAGCCTGCCGATCCCGTGGTTGTTGGGCAGCACCCGCGGGTAGCCGAAGTCAGGCCCCTCGCTGCTGGTCAGCACCACCGCCTGGCCCCGTTTCCCGAATGCCTCCAGCTCCGCCTCCGTGGCGCGGAACAGGATCAGCCCGTCGCCCTTCCAGTTCCGGTCGATCCTCACCGACTCCATCTCTCCGAACGAGTTGTCCTCCACCTGCAGCCGCCAGGGGCCATGCAGCCGGACGTAATCCACCACGCCCGGCAGCAGCGTCTGCCAGTAGCGCGACCATACCGGATATCGGATCCCGATGACTGGCGGGGCTGTTGTCGTCATCCGCAGCCATTCAACTCCCGGCCCCGTTGCGGTAAAGGCGAAACCGGGCGCGCCCCCCCACGGTGGACGGAAATGCCCAACCGAAAGGCAAAAATGCCCATACAGCCCGCCGGACGGATGGGACATGGTCTGATGATGACCATATCCACGGTCTCCCCGACTCCAACCATCACGAGAACGCCATGAAACCCTCCCGGACCAATCTCCTCCTCCATCTCGCATTCGCCTCCATGATCGCAGGCGCGGCCGCCCAGCAGACCTATCAGGACGCGAGCCCCCTGAACACCTGGAACACCACGGACGCCAATTGGTCCACCGGCCCCACGACATGGGCGAACACCACCGGCAGCGACGCGATCTTCGGCGGCACCGGTGAGGCCGTCACCGTCTCCGCGGTCAACGCGGGAAACATCACCTTCAACAGCACCGGTTACCTCCTCAGCGGAGGCACCATCACCCTCGGAGCCACGTCCACCATCACCGCCAACCAGAACGCCACACTCAACTCCGGCACCGCCGGCGCGGCGACCTCGGTGACCAAGGCCGGGACCGGCACCCTCACCCTCGGCGGCGGCAATGCCTTCACCGGCCAGCTCATCGTCAACGCGGGCCGCGTGGCTCTCAACGCCGGCGGCACCCAGGCAAATGCCAACAACGCCACCGGAAACCTCGCCTCCGCCTCAGGAATCACCATCAACAACGGCGGAACGCTCGAATTCTACGGCAGCTCCACGACCAACGTCTCCACGGGTGCGAACACCCTCGGCAGCAACTCAAAGCCCATCACCGTCAACACCGGCGGCACGCTCATATCGAATTCCATCAATTGCATGGGCTATTGGAACCAGAACCAATACGCCAACATCATCATCGCGGGCGGCGCCTTCACGCTGAATTACCCCAGCTACATCAACAGCATCACCCTCAACTCGGCCGGCACGGTCAACGGAAGCTCCGCCCTCCAGTTCTGGCAGACCGCCGGAAACGCCATCGCCTGCAATGCGAACTCCACCATCACTTCCGGCGTCCGCATCAATGACAACAACGTCACCTTCAACACCGCCGCCGCGACCACACTCGCCATCGACGGAATCCTCGGCAATTTCAACGGCAACACCACCAACAGCGCGACCAAGGCCGGTTTCACCAAAACCGGAACCGGAACCCTCCTGCTCAACGGAACCAATACCTACGGCGGCGTCGCCACCGTTTCCGCCGGCACCCTGAAACTCGGCAATGACAGCGCCCTCGGCGGGGCGACCCACGGGACCTCCGTTTCCTCCGGAGCCACGCTTGATTTGAACGGCAGGACCATCGGCGCCGAAGCGATCACCCTCAACGGCGCCGGCGTCTCCTCCGGCGGCGCACTGGTGAACTCCAGCGCCTCCCCTGCCGGAATTGGCGGCGTGGTCAGCCTGGCCGGCGCCGCCACCATCGGCGGGACCGGGGCGATCACCATTTCAACCGGCCTGACAGGCTCCGCGCCGCTCGCCAAGGTGGGAAGCGGCACGCTCACGCTTACCGACGCAAACCCGGCATTCACCGGCGGCATCACCGTCAGCCAAGGTCGGCTCGCGCTCACCCAGGGCGCGGCGGGCGGTTCCACCAGCGTGGCGGACGGCGCGATCCTCGAGGCCGCCGGAGCCTGGTCCACCGTGACTCTCGGAGACACCACCTTCGGCACGGGCGACGGTGCGATCCTCGCCATTTCCGATCTCTTTCCGGGCGACCCGGTGTCGCTCGCCGTGGGAAGTCTCACCCTCAACGGAGACACCGCCATCCGCGTGGCCGGTCTGCTGGAGCCAAACACCAGCTATCCGCTTGTTTCCTCCACCTCCCGCTCCGGCAGTGGCAGCTTCGTCCTCGATCCGCTGCCCCACGGAGTGAGCGGATCCCTTTCCGATGACGGCACCACCGTCAGCCTGAACATCACCACCATCCAGGATGTCACCAACACCTGGGTGGGTGGCGCGGGCACGGCATGGGACGTCAACACCACCGCGAACTGGAAAACCCCGGGGACGGATCCGGATTATTATTTCGAGTTCGACAAGGTCCGCTTCGATGGCACCGCCACCGCCACCGCCGTCACGCTCGACACCGTGGTCAGTCCCGCCTCGGTGGTGTTCGATTTCGACGCTCCCGTCGCCTATACCCTTGCGGGAAGCGGCGGCATCGCCGGCGGCACGGAAATCTCGAAAAACGGCACGGGCACCCTCACGCTCGGCGGGGCAAACACCTTCTCGGGCGACGTCCACCTCAACGGCGGCACCCTCGTCCTCTCCAACTCCGGAGCCCTCGGAAACACCGCCGGAATCACTCTGGTGGAAAACGGAGCCACCCTGGATCTGGCCGACCTCGCGATCGGCGCGGAAAACGTCGATCTCTCGGGATCGCTGATCAACGGCGGCACCCTCACCGCGTCCCTGGCCGGAGAAATCTATATGTTGGAGGCATCCGCGCTCGGCGGTAACGGCAATCTCACGCTGAGCGGATACATCGGCGGCGGAGATGCCGCCAGCCTCACCAAGATCGGTGCCGGAACCCTGCTCTTGGGAGCCCTCAACGGCTATGATGGAAACACCGTCGTTTCCGAAGGCACCCTGAGACTCGGCAACGCGGGCGCGCTCGGCGGGGATTTCAACGGCACCTCCGTCGCATCCGGAGCGGTGCTTGACCTCAACGGCCAGTCCGTCGGAGCCGAACCGCTCGTCCTCAATGGCGACGGCATCGCTTCCGGCGGAGTCCTCCTCAACAGCGGCGCCAACAACGCCAGCCTCACCGGCGATGTCACCCTCGCCGCCGCGGCCTCCATCGGGGGAAGAATCACCCTCTCCGGAGAAATCACCGGAGCCCACCCGCTCACCAAGGTGGGAACCGGCGCGCTCGTTCTGACAAACGCGGGGAACGCCCATTCCTCCACCGTCGTTTCCGGTGGCACGGTCTCCATCGCCTCCGCGCCGGGCCTCGGAGCCGGCCCCCTGACCTTCACCGCCGTCGGCACCGGACTCACCATCACAGACACCTCCGCCAACCTCCCAAATGATATCACGTTCCCCGGCTCGGGCGCGGGAAACATCACCATCCTCACCCCTGACAACAGCGCCACCACCCTCGGCGGCGCCCTCGGTGGCGGCGGAGCGGACACCGTCCTCTTCTTCCAGGGCGGCATCGCCGGCTCCACCAGCGGTGCGCTCACCCTCACCGGTGACAACTCCGGCTTCACCGGAGCCATCAACGTCCAGCGCGGCCCGCTCATTCTCGGCAATGCAAATGCCGCCGGTGACGCGCGGATCATTCTGGACAGCAACAACAACGCGAACGGAGCCCTCCAGTTCGCCGACAGTTTCACCATCGCCAATGACATCAGGATCAACTACCAGAGCCAGCGCATCGGAGTCGCCGCCGGCCTCTCCGTGGAGATCGGCGGCGTGGTTTCGGAAAACAACGCCAACGGCCTCGAAAAGGTCGGGACGGGAACACTCGTCCTCGCCAATGCCAACACCTACGCCGGAGCCACGCTCGTTACGGCCGGCGTTCTCCGCGTGAACGGCTCGCTGCACGCGGGCTCCAATGTCAGCGTCGGCGCCGCCGGAAGCATCGGCGGGACGGGAACCATCGGCGGCAACCTGACGTTCGCGGCCGGAGCCGGACTCGACATCGAGGACATCAACGACCCGCTCGCTGTCGGCGGAAACGTCTCCTTCGCCGGCTTCGACCTGACCCACATCGCAGGTTGGGACTATCAGAACGCCGCTCCGGGCACCTATACCCTCATCTCCGGCCCGCCTGAAAACTTCAATCTGGCAAACGTCGGCAACGTCGGCGAAGAAAACGCCCTCACCCTCACCAACGGCAACATCGCCTACTTCCAGAACGGCAGCCTGCAGGTCGTGATCGCTCCCGGGACCGCGGATGGCTTCGCGTCCTGGATCGCGGATGCCGCCTACAACGTGCCGGAAGGCCAGCGCGGTCCCAATGACGATCCCGATGGCGACGGCGTCTCCAACCTCGTTGAATACGCGCTCGCCGGAAGAAACCCCGGACTGCCGGACGGACCTCCGGGAACGCTCGACGGCCTGCTCCTGAGTTATGAAAAGCGTCCGGAAGCCGCCGCGGACCCGGCCGTCTCCTACCGGATCCTGGAGTCCGATGATCTTGGCTTCTCCGACGATTGGCTGGAAGTCCCGGAATACGCCGAGAACGACGCCACCACGATCTCCCGCCTCCTGCCATCCGGCAAGGCGAAGACCTTCGCCAGGCTCTCGGTCACCCTCGCCCTTCCCGAGTGAGCCGGATCACACATATCATTTCGAATTGATATCATGATCACCCGTTCCCGATTCCTCAGACTGTCCGCGCTTGGGACGCTGGGCTATGCCACCCGTTCCTTCGCGCTGCCGCCCGGCTACATGGGAATACCGGCCGGCATCCGCCCCTATCTCCAGTCCATGCGCCCGGACTCCATCTGGGTCTCGTGGTTCACCGCGGCGGAGAGCGCCGGAACCATCGAGTGGGGCGCGTCCGCCGGCAACCTGAACAACAGCGTGGCGGCGTTCACCGATACGACCCTCGGCGCCGGCTACCGCTATCACATCGGCCGGATCACCGGCCTCTCGCCCGGCACGTATTACCACTACCGCGTCAGGAACGGATCCACCACATCCGGGGTCTTCCGCTTCCGCACACCCAGGGCGGATGGCGTCAAGACCGGTCGGCTCCGCGTGCTGGTGGCGGGTGACAACCAGCTTGCGGAGAACCGTTTCGAGAAACTCATCGCCTGCGCCAAACACAAGATCGAGCAGATGTACGGGGTGCCGATCGAGGAAGCCGTCGACTTTGTCCTCATGCCGGGCGACCAGGTGGACGCGGGTACCGTCAACCAGTACCGCGACCGCCACTTCAGGTTCAACGGCCTGATCTCGCCCAACCTGCCCATCATGACCACGGTGGGCAATCACGAGACCTACAACGACAGCGGACTGGCCACCTACAAGAAGATGTTCCGCTACACGGACATGGGCTACGCGGGCATCGCCAGCCCCGATCCGCAGGTCTACTACGCCTACAAGGTGGGCGGCGTTTGTTTCATCCACACCAGCAGCGAGCACACCGGCGACACACAGAAGAACTGGCTGCGCCAGATCGTGGACGCGCTGAAGACGGACGACACCACCGACCTCTGCGTCTCCGTGGTGCACCGCCCCTATCAGGCGGAGCAATACATCGGCGACATCTCCTCGTGGTTCCGCTCCACCATCATGCCGATGCTCGCGGAAACGGAGAAGCACGTCCTCAACATCGGCGCCCACCACCACCTCTACTCCCGGGGGCAAACGCGCGAGTGGCCCGTCTATCATATCATCTCCGGCGGCACCGCATGGGACCAGTACTGGGGACAATCCAGCGAGGCGGACTATGACGATGTCCAGAAAACCATCGCCCACTGGGCATGGCAGATCCTCGACTTCGATCTCGGGAACCGGACCATGGACGTACAGTGCTTCGCCGAGGCGAACGTCAGGTTTCCCGAGGCGACGCGCTGGACCAGCCAGGCCTACAACAGCCGCCTCATCGACTCGTTCCACCGCCGTCTCGGCGTGGCCGCCCCGGCAAAACCCTCGCTCACCAATGTTTTCGCCGCACCGGTCACCCTGCCCGTGGAGCTGACATCCGGCCCCTTCGCCACCGCCACCGGCGAATCGCTCAACAGCACCTGGTTCCAGGTGGCGGCGGACGCCGGATTCGCCAATCTCAAGCACGACCGGATCCGGGACGTGGAAAACATCTACGGAGATACCGGCGCGCCGAACTACGAACCGGTCGATATCCACGCGGGAGTGGACCTCATGCGTTACAACATTCTTCCCGGACTGCCCAACGGAGCGTATTTCGCACGGGTGCGCCATCGGGACGCCAATGCCGCATGGTCCGCGTGGTCGGACGTCGTTTCATTCCAGATCACCGGAAGCGTGGTCGCGGATCCGCTCATCTCCCTGGCCAAATCCATCTACGCGCCCGCCGAGAACATTCCGGTGGCATTTGAAAACGGTCCGGGAAACGCCACCGACTGGATCGGCATCTACCGCAAGGGACAGGTTCCCGGAACGGGTGCCGGCACCTCCACCTCCACCACCTGGCGCTATGTGAACGGCTCCACCACCGCGGGTGCGTCCGGCATCGGGAACGGCTCCATCAACTTCACCATGGACCTCGCCAGCGGCGAGTGGTTTGTCGCGTTTTTCTCCAACGGCGGCTACACCGAGATCGCGCCGCGGGTTCCGTTCTACGTCGGAAACATGGTCTCCCTCGTCACCACCAAACAGGAATACGGGGAGGGCGAGAACGTGGTCGCGAACCACTCGGGAGCGCCTGGCGCAAGCACCGATTGGGTGGGGGTTTACAAGGTGGACGGGAATCCCGGCGCGAACAGCCCCGCCGTGAAGTGGGCCTACGCCCCCGCCGCATCCGGCGCCAGCACGTTCACCAATCTGGCGAAAGGTTATTACTATGCCGTCTTCATGGTGAACAACGGCTATCAGGAAATCAGCCAGCGCGTCCGCTTCTCGGTAGGCGCCCTCATCGCCAGCACCTCCATGGCGGCCGGCTCCATCAATGCGGGCGATGATTTCACCGTCACCTTCGCCGAGGGCCCCGGCATTCCCAAGGATTGGATCGGCCTCTATCGGGACGGGGACACGCCGGGCATCCAGGAACTCGTCCATTACCTCTATTTCAACGGCGGCACCAATGGCCAGGTCACCTTCTCGCTGCCGGACCTCCCGCCCGGACGCTATTGGGTGGCGATGTTCACCGACGACTCCTACACCGAGGTATCCAACAGGACCTACTTCGACGTCGTCGCCCTGGAGTTCACCGAGACCCGCCTGGAGGACAACCGGATGCGGCTGCAATGGAAATCCGTTCCCGGCACCGCCTACGTGGTGCAAAAATCCGCCAACCTCTCATCCAACGATTGGCAGGACATCCGGACCGTCGTAGCCACCGGCCCCACCCACGAGGAAAACGTGCCCTTGGACTCCGGCGAGAAACGCTGCTTCTACCGCATCAAGAAACCCTGATTCCCCTCCGCGTCACCCGCCCCGGTCACCCCCGTGTAACAATCCGGGCCATTCCCCCGAAAGGGAAACAAGGGAGACGCGACCTTGCTGTCGTGTACAACCATCCGCCGCCGATCCCCCGTCCTTTCCGGATCCCCGGTGATTGTGTCAACTGAAGCTTTCCTTCTTGTCCATCGCGGAAGTTATGCCCGGTCTTCCTGGCACTCGATGAAACGACGGGTTGTCCTCCCCAGACCCCGCATTTCGATCGAAATGCCGCAAGGCATCGGCTGGCCCCGCGTCCGGTGCGCCCCCGCGGGGATTTGGGCTGCCTCGCCGGTCACGCCAGGAGAGCCGGATTCAGGGTGAATGAACTCGCGGCGCGTCTCCGGGTATCATCGGGAAAACCCACGGAGTGACTCCGTCCGAATACCGCGCGAATACGGCTGCGGATGCGCTGATAAACATCATGTAGGGCGATTTCGGGGAGTTCGCCTTGCTGTCCGTCATTCGTTCTTCTTGCGTTTCCCATGTTAACATTTGGTATAACAGCCAGGGTGGCTCCCGTGGCCGTTTTTCGTTACCGATTTCGATTCCCAAACCGAAATTCGGATGATCCATTGCCAGCATAACAAACCCGTGAAAACCCCTTCCAAATCCCTTGTCTCCCGTCTCGTGCCGATTGGGCTGATTGCGCTGATCGTGCTTCTCATATTTTGGAAAAACCGGGGTTTGGACCCTGAGGAAACCGCTGCTCCGGATTCTTCCCTTGGGGAAAAGACCGTGGTGTCCGATGTTCCCGGAAGAGACGGGGCTCCAGTCATGCGCACCCGTGTGGACAGGAGTGGTTCGCCTGATCAGGCGGTCGTTTCCACCGCCGAGCCGGCCCCACCGCGCCCGAGGGAAGGGGAGCGCCCCGCGTATTGGAAAACGGACGCCGCTCCCGCCGCCGCGCCGGTCGTTCCCT
>CAZKQK010000130.1:0-14655 GCA_964554865.1 uncultured Luteolibacter sp.
AGATTCATCCGCAAAGGTAGCAAATTCGGTAGTTTATTGTTTTGCACTGCCTTAGAACTCCCCATCCACCGGAGTGGACGGGTGCATTTCATGTCACGTAGCAAGGGACGGCAAGGAAATTATCGAAAATCATACCCGGATTGTTTATAAAAACCGGGCTGATCGCCATGTTCCGACTCCTGTCGCCAGAGGCCGCGGGAATCGCCGCATGTTGCGACTCACAATCTAACAACCAGCCCGGTCTGGCGGTTGAACGGGAATTCGCGGACGACGCGGGCGTGGGAGCGGTGGTGGACCAGCGGGCAATCGTGTTGTCGAGATGTCGAGACATCCATATGACTTTCCGGGGGGGGACAGGACAATCCGGCCTGGGATAGTCGCTTCAGATCACGCCGAGTTCCCTGCCGGTTTTGACGAAGGCTTCGATGCCCTGGTCGAGTTGTTGGCGGGTGTGGGCGGCGCTGATCTGGGTGCGGATGCGGGCCTTGCCCTGGGGGACGACGGGGTAGAAGAAGCCCATGGCGTAGACGCCGTGTTCGAGGAGTTTTTCGGAGAACTTCTGGGAGAGGGCGGCGTCGCCGAGCATGACGGGTGAGATCGGGTGGTCCTTGCCGGCGATGGTGAATCCGGTCCTGGCCATGGCATTGCGGAAGTAGGTGGTGTTTTCCTTCACCCGGTCGGCGAGTTCGGTGGAGGTCTCCAGCATTTCGAAGACCTTGAGTGAGGCGGCGACGATGGGCGGGGCGATGGTGTTGGAGAAGAGGTAGGGGCGGGAGCGCTGGCGGAGCAGTTCGATGACTTCCCTTTTGCCGGAGGTGTAGCCGCCGGAAGCGCCGCCGAGGGCCTTGCCGAGGGTGCCGGTGGTGAGGTCGATTTTGCCGAACAATCCGCAGTGCTCGTGGGTGCCGCGGCCGCGGGCTCCGAGGAAACCGGTGGCGTGGCATTCGTCGAAGTGGACGACGGCATTGTATTTGGCGGCGAGTTCGTGGACCTTGTCGAGCTGGGCGATGATGCCGTCCATGGAGAACACGCCGTCGGTGGTGATGAGTTTGAAGCGCGCGCCCGCGGCATCGGCTTCGCGGAGTTTCGCCTCGAGGTCCGCCATGTCGTTGTTCTCGTAACGGAAGCGCCTGGCCTTGCAGAGGCGGACGCCGTCGATGATGGAGGCGTGGTTGAGCGAATCCGAGATGACGGCGTCCTCCGCGCCTAACAGAACTTCGAAGAGGCCGCCGTTGGCATCGAAGCAGGAGGGGTAGAGGATGGTGTCCTCGGTGCCGAGGAAGCGGGAGATGGTTTCCTCAAGCCGCTTGTGGAGCGTCTGGGTGCCGCAGATGAAGCGGACGGAGGCCATGCCGAAGCCCCAGCGGCCGAGCGCCTCGCGGGCGGCGGCGAGCACTTCCGGGTGGTCGGCGAGGCCGAGGTAGTTGTTGGCGCACATGTTGATGACGGCGCGCCCGTCCTTGAGGCGGACGGTGGGGTTTTGCGGCGAGTCGATGAGGCGCTCGCGCTTGAAGAGTCCGGCGGCATCGATTTCCGCAAGAGTGGAGCGGAGCCTGGCAAGCAGATTTTCCGAAAACATGACGCGCCGATGATGCACGGGGCGCGGCGGTATGGAATGCCAATTTGCGCGGACGTTCCGATCAGCGGGCCTGGTGGATGGCCTCGCAGACGGCGGGGAAGATCTGGCGTTTGCGGCTGACGACGCCCGGGGCGTGGAAGAGGGATTCGTCAATGCGCTCGAAGGGCAGGTTTGCGAGCACGTTGTCGCGGCCGACGGCGAGGATCATGCTGTGGTGCAGGGCGACATCGGTGACGGCGAGCAGGCTGAGGTCGCAGGCGTTCGCGGTGTGAAGTTCGCGAAGGACGCGCTCGAGGTCGGCGCGGCGGGCGGCGAAGCCGTGGAGATCGCGTTCCTCGACCTGTGAGATGCTGACCAACAGCCCTTGCTCGGTGAACTCCTTGCGATCCGCTCCGAGGACTTCCTCCGGGGTGCCGTTTGCGATGAGGGATCCGACGGCGAAGAATTCCTCGGTGAAGGATTTCGCATCCACACCGGCGACGCCGCAGAGCCAGGTGAGCATTTCGCGGTCGAGCAGGGTGGTGGTGGGGGAGGTGAGGCAGAGGGTGTCCGAGACGATGCCGCCGCAAAGGCAGAGGGCCACGCCGGGGGAGGGTTGCAGGCCGCGGTGGAAGAACTTGCGGGCGACGAGGGTGCAGGTGGAGCCCACGGGCTCGTTGAGGTAGCGGATGGGCTCGCGCGAAACGAGGTCCCCGGCGAGGCGGTGGTGGTCGATGACCTCGGTGACTTCGGCTTCCTCGACGCCGTTGACGGCTTGGGCGTATTCGTTGTGATCGACCAGGGCGAGGCGCAGGCGCGGGGGATCGACGAGGTCGGACTTGGAGATGACGCCAAGCATTTTCCCGCCGCCGCATTCGGTGACGGGGAAGAGGTCCTGATCGTTGGTGGCGAGCTGTTTTCTGAGGCGGGAAACCGGCTCGGTGGGGGAAACGGTCTCGAAGTGGCGCTCCATGACGTGGCGGACGGTGCGGGAGCAACGGATGAGGGTGGAGGCGCTGGCGGTGTCCGTGGCGCAGCGGAGGAGATAGACGCCTTTTTCCTTGGCGAGTTGCTGGATATCCGAATTGACCGGGTTTCCGCCGGTGACAAGCAGTCCGCGCGCGCCGTGGTCGATGGCATAGCGCTGGACGATGGGCCGGTCGCCGCAGATGACGAGGAAGCGATGGGCGTTTCCATCGGCGGTGGCCTGCTTGAGGCGTTTGGCGACGGTGGATTGCGACGAGGCGCCGACAAGCAGGATGAGGTCCTCCTCGATTTCCGGGAGCGTGCCGTTGCTTCCCACGCTTTCGGCCTGAAGGGTTTCCGCGATGTGGGCGAGCGAGGCGTGGACGGTGCGGACGCTGAGGCCTTCGGTATCGGCCGGGAGCAGCAGGCGGAGGAGATCGAAGTAACGGAGGATGCCGCAGAGGTTTCCGTCCTCATCCTCGACCGGGACACAGCGGATTTCCGCCTCCAGCATGCGGCGGTAGGCGGTGAGGAAGGTGTCCGAGACGGTGACCTTGATGACCTTGCGGTGGGCGATCATGCCGGCGTTGGTGCGGACGTCGGTGACCAGTTGCGGCACGTCGATGGCGGCCTTTTCGAGCACCCACTTGGTTCTCTGGGAAATTTCGCCGCAGCGGGCGGCGATGGCGGTGGGTTCCTCGCCCACCTGGCGGAGAAGCGCGGCGTAGCCGATGGCGGAGCAGATGGCGTCCGTGTCCGGATTCTTGTGGCCGATGACGTAGAACGGGGGCTTCTGCATGAAGGGAAATGGGAAAAGCGGAAGTTGGCAGGAAGGAGGCCGACTAGCAAGCCAAGACCGGGGGCGTGCCAGCCACATTCCGGGGAGTTCCGGACAATCGTCCCGAACGGTGAAATGACCGGGGATAAGCGGCTTGGCCGCGCCAAGGGAAGACCCGTGATTCGTTCCTTGGGACGTGACGGCGGAAACCCGCCAAATCCCGCCGAAACGAAGCGGGCGGAACAAGGGATTCGGCGACGCATGGTTCCCTATCCCCGGGCCGCGGCCGGTGAATTGCACCTGAACCGAAAGCGGCAATCACCGTACCGGCGGCACATCCGGGCGGATGAAGAGCAGAACCCTGCTGTCCACGAACGGCGCGGGCGCCTGGCGCTTCGGGGAAATCACGGAAACCAGCGAGAATTGTCCTGCCCGCACCGTCAGCGAGGTTTTCGTCCGCCACGTTTCATAGACCGGCATTCGAATGGAGGCGTCGCCGCGCTGGTCCTTGTATTCCATCATCGTTTCGAGGCGCATGCGGGCCGCGATCTCCGGAACCAAAAACAGTTGAATCTCAGGAGGGTCTGATTCCCCGCCGCTTGCGGCGCATGAGAGGAAAGAAGAATTCCGAATACCCCGCAGCTTGCTGCGGGGATCTTTATTTTCCGTTCTCGGGATCAATCCGAAGAGGGAATCGGCATATTGGGGATCGCCTCTCAGGTGATGGCGCAGGCGCTGTGGCGGCCGGTGCGGTGTCCGATCCCGCTCAGGCGATGATGCCGCGGACGATCCGGGTTCCGGTTTTGGTGATGTTCGAGAGGCGCTGGTTCGCTCCCTGGCTGGGGTAGGTGAACATCTCGTGATCGAAGCCGAGCAGTTGCAGGATGGTGGCGTGGAGGTCGTGGACGGAGACCTTGTCGGTCATGGCTTCGTAGCCGATGGGGTCGGTTTCGCCGAAGGAGATGCCGGGTTTCGCGCCACCGCCGGCCATCCAGATGGTGAAGGCGCCGGGGTTGTGATCGCGGCCGACGAAGGCCATCTCGGCGCCGCCGCGGTTTTCCTGCATGGGGGTGCGGCCGAACTCGCCGCCCCAGATGACGAGGGTGTCCTCGAGGAGGCCGCGCTGCTTGAGGTCCTTGAGCAGGGCGGTCATGGGTTGGTCCACCTCGCGGCAGCGGTCCATGAAACCCTTGTTGAGGGCCTCGGAGGCGGAGGCCCCGTGGGAGTCCCAGCCCCAGTGGAAGAGTTGGATGTAACGGACGCCGCGTTCGGCGAGGCGGCGGGCGAGCAGGCAGTTGTTGGCGAAGGATTCGCGGCCGGGCCGGGTGCCGTAGAGTTTGTGGATGGCTTCGGGTTCCTGTTTGAGATCGAAGGCGTCCGTGGCATGGGTCTGCATGCGGAAGGCCATCTCGTATTGGGCGATGCGGGTGACGGTTTCCAGGTCTCCGGTTTCCTCGGCGATGCGTTGGTTGAGGCGGTCCAGGGTGTCGAGCGAGCGGCGGCGGAGCCGCGGGTTGATGCCGGCCGGGTCGTTCAGGTAAAGGACGGGCTCGCCCTCGGAACGGCATTGGACGCCCTGATAAACGGAAGGCAGGTAGCCTGCGCCCCAAACGGTTTTGCCGGCGTCCGGGTTTTTGCCGCCGGAGGTCAGCACGATGAATCCGGGAAGGTTCTGGTTTTCCGATCCGAGGCCGTAGGTGGCCCAGGCTCCGATGGACGGGGCTCCGGGATTCTGGGAGCCGGTGTGGACGAGCAGCTGGGCGGGGCCGTGGTTGAACTGGTCGGTGTGCATCGACTTGATGAAGCACACGTCGTCCACGACCGAGGAGAAGTGGGGGAGCTGGTCGGAGACCCATGCTCCGGATTTGCCGTGTTGTTTGAAGTCAAACTGCGGGCCTAACATTTTCGGCACGCCCTGGATGAAGGCGAACTGTTTGCCTTCGAGAAATTCCTTGGGGCATTCCCTGCCGTTGAGTTTTTTCAGTTCCGGTTTGTAGTCGAACAACTCATGCTGCGAAGGCGCGCCGGCCATGTGGAGATAGATGACGCGTTTCGCCTTGGGCGCGAAGGTGGGCGAGGCGGCGGCGAGCGGGTTGGATGGGTCTTTTTTCAGGATGCCGGAGGCCCCCCACGAGCGGCCGGCGGCAGAGGAGAACCAGAGCGCGCCGAGGCCAAGCCCGCAGCGCGAGAGGAAATGGCGGCGGGTGGCGTGTTCGAGCCGGGCGTGTTCGATGCGGGCGCGGAATTCGGGGGACATGGTGGAGAGGTGAAATGCCGGGATAAGTGTTTCAGCGGTTCAGGGCGGCGTCGAGGTTGAGGATGGTGTTGGCGGTGAGGACGAGGGCGGCGGTTTCGGGGTCTGGCGCGAGTTTTGCGGCGAGGTCGGGTGCCTTGGAGTATTCGGCGGCGGCGTCGCGGTGGAGGGCGGTGAGTTCGGTGATCATGGCGGGGGTGGCCTCGCGCTGGGTGGCGAGGAGAATGCCGAATTCGAGGCGTTTGGCGGGATCGGGCGAGTGACCGGCCATGCGTTTGGCCATGGCGCGGGCGGCTTCGATGTGGGCGGGGTCGTTCAGGGTGACGAGCGCCTGGAGCGGGGTGTTGCTGGTGATGCGTCGGGCGCTGCAAAGATCGCGCGAGGGGGCGTCGAAGGTGAGAAAGCCGGGAAAGCCGCTGGTGCGTTTGTTATATGTATAAATGCCGCGGCGGTAGCGATCCTCGCCCTGGGATTCGTTCCAGGAGGCTCCGTTGTAAACCGTGTTCCAGACACCGGCGGGCTGCGGTGGATAAACGGGCGGGCCGAACATTTTCGGAGAGAGCAGACCGGCGGCGGCGAGTGCCTGATCGCGGATCATCTCGGCGGTGAGACGGACGCGCGGGCCGCGTGCGAGCAGGCGGTTTGCGGGATCGCGGGCCACCAGTCCGGCCGGGGCGCGGTGGCTTTGGCTGTAGGTGGCGGAGAGGATCGTTTCACGCAGCATCGCCTTGATCGACCACTTGTGATGATCACGCAGGCGGAGGGCGAGATGGTCCAACAGCTCGGGATGGGATGGCACGTCGCCGGAGGTTCCGAAGTCCTCCAGGGTGGTGACGATGCCGGTGCCGAAGAGTTCGGCCCAGAGGCGGTTGGCGAGGACGCGGGAGGCGAGCGGGTTGTCCCGGCCGACAAGCCAGCGTGCCATATCGAGGCGGTTTGCCGCGGTGGCGGAGGGGCCGGTCTTGAACATGGCGGGGATGCCGGGACCGACGAGCTCATCCTTTGACAGGCGGTTGCCGCGTGCGAACACCCGGGTTTCCCGCGGTTCGGGAGCGGGGCGCTCGAGCATGACGGGGACGAGGGTTCCGGGGATTTCGTGGTGTTGCCTGCGGAGTTCCGCGAGATCGGCGCGGGTGGAATCGCGAGAGGCATCGGCAGCCAGGCGGCTCCATGCGGGATCATTGGCGAGCGAGATCCGGAAATGGCGGACCGGGGTGGCCTGGTTGCCGGTGGTTTGGCCTGATTGCCTGATGACAACCCCGAGAGTCGCTCCGGCGGGCGGGACAACGGGTGAGGCGGGCACGAAGACCGCCCAGCGCGGGCCTTCGAGTTTCGGGAAACCGCCGACGTTGCCGCCGGGGTGGGGTTCGTGCGGAGTATCGAGCCGGTCCACAAAGACCTCTTTCATTGGCACCGGAGTGGGGTTGCCTGCCTCGTCGGTGAGGCGGACTTCGAACCGGGTGGCGAGCGCACCCCGCTCGGGCCATTTTTCCGGATCATCCGAGTCCGGCAGGATTTGCAATCTAACAGCGGAAAACGGTTGGGCCGGGCCTTCGATTTCGTGGACGCAGCCGGCGGGCAGGGTGCCCTCGGTGCGGATGGAGCCATCAGGGTAGGCGTTGAGTTTTCCGTGGCTCGGCTTGAGTTTTTCCGCAACGAGCGGGGACCAATCGGTGGTGGCGGAGTGAACGGGGATGCCGGCTTCGTTGAGTGAAACCCGGAGCTTGCGGATGCGGGTTTCCAGCGATGATGTCCCGTCGCGTTTCGCCGGATCATGTGCGACCTTCATGCGCGGGAAGTCGTCGTCCTGATCGCAATCCAGGGTGTTGTTGAAGAGGGCGGTGAACTGATAGAACTCCTGGTGCGTGATGGGATCGTAGGGATGGTCGTGGCACTGCACGCAACCGAAGGTGGTGGCCTGCCATGCGGTCCATGTGGTGGAAACGCGGTCGAGCACGGCGGCGACGCGGAACTCCTCGTCATCGGTGCCGCCTTCGGTGTTGTTCTGGGTGTTGCGATGGAAGGCGGAGGCGAGGCGTTGGCCCGCGGTGGCGTCCGGAAGGAGGTCGCCGGCGAGTTGTTCGATGGTGAAGCGATCGAAGGGCATGTCCGCGTTGAACGCGTTGATCACCCAGTCGCGCCAGGGCCAGATGTCGCGGTGGGGATCCTTCTCGAATCCGTAGGTGTCCGAGTAGCGGGCGAGGTCCAGCCACATGGCGGCCCAGCGTTCGCCGTAGCGCGTGGATGCGAGCAGCCTGTCGGCGGCCTTGGACATCGCGGCGGCAGGGTCGGCCGGGTGTTCCGATAGAAAGGCGGCGAGTTCATCCGGAGATGGAGGAACGCCGGTGATATCGAAGCTGGCGCGGCGGAGCCACTCGGCGGGAGGGGCGGGTGGTGAGGGCTTGAGTTTCTCGCGGTCGAGGCGGTTCAGGACAAAGCGATCGAACGGGGTCTTGGGCCATGACTCGTCGGAGACGGCCGGAGTGGCTGGCTCGGCTGGTTTCTCGAAGGCCCAGTGATCCCGCCACACCGCGCCTTCGGCAATCCAGCGCTCGATGAGGTCGGATTCCGCGGCGGGCAGGGGAGGGCCGTGTTTCGGTTTGGGCATCACCTCGTCGGGATCAGTGCTGCGGATGCGGCGCAGCATTTCGGACTTCGCGGGATTTCCCGGAACGATCACGGGTTCGCCGGATTCGCCGACGACCATGGCACGCTCCCTGGAAACGAAGGAAATGCCGCCCGCGTCCTTCACGCCGCCGTGGCAGGCGGTGCATTGGCGGGTGAGGATGGGCCGGATGTCGCGGTTGAAATCCACGCCTTCCGGCTTCGCCCCGGAGAGGGTTGCGGTAAGACCAAACAGAAACGGGAGGAAGCGCGGGCACATACGAATTCCGGGCCGGATACGTCAATGACACAGCGAATCACTCATGAAAAATCCGGATGAACGGCCTCGTCTTTCACGCGGGAGGGCGCAGCGCGCGGCCGGTGGGAGAGTGGGGGAGTTCCGATAAATCCGAGGGGTGTCCCTCGGCGACGATGACACCGCCGTTCACTCCGCCGCCGGGGCCGAGTTCGATGACCCAGTCGGCCGCGGCGATGACGTCGAGGTGGTGTTCGACGACGAGCACGCTGTGGCCGGCGTCGCGGAGGCGGCGGAATGCGTCGAGCAGGCGTTCGACATCGCCGAAGTGCAGGCCGGTGGTGGGTTCGTCGAAAAGATAAAGGGTGTGGGCCGCCTGCGGGCGTGCGATTTCGACGGCGATCTTGAGCCGCTGGGCCTCGCCGCCGGAGAGGGTGTTGGCGGGTTGGCCGAGCTTGAGGTAGCCGAGGCCGAGATCGTCGAGGATGGCGAGGATGAGGCGGATCTTCGGCACGGGGCGGAAGAAGGCGAGTGCGTCGGCGACGGAGAGTTCGAGCGCGTCGGCGATGGAGCGGCCCTTGTAGGTGGCTTCGAGGGTTTCGCGGTTGAAGCGCTTGCCGAGGCAGGCCGGGCAGTTGATCCATGCGTCCGGGAGGAAATGCATTTCGATCCTGAGGCGGCCGTTTCCCTGGCAGCGTTCGCAGCGGCCGCCCGGGGCGTTGAAACTGAAGCGTCCGGGGCCGTAGCCGCGTTGTTTGGAAACGGGGAGCTTGGCGAAAAGCCCGCGCACCAGATCGAAAACGCCGGTGAAGGTGGCGGGATTCGAGCGCGGGCTGCGGCCGATGGGGGATTGGTCGGCGACGACGCACTTGTCTATCAGATCGAGGCCGGAGATGGAGTCATGGGCACCGGGGGGTTCGCCCGAGCCGTTGAAGCGGCGGGCCAGCGCGCGGCGTAAAATATCATCGGCGAGGGTGGATTTGCCGCTACCGCTCGGACCGCAGAGGCAGACGAGGTTTCCAAGAGGTATATTGACGTCGAGGTTGCGAAGGTTGTGTTCGCGGGCGTTGCGGATGACGAGGGATCCCCGGGCGGAACGGGTGGGCGGAGTCGGACCGTTGCGGCGTCTAACAGTTCGGAGCCACTCGCCGGTGGGGGAGTTGATGTCCTCCGGTTTTCCCGAAGCGAGGATGGCGCCGCCGGCGGCGCCGGCTCCCGGCCCCATGTCGATCACATGGTCCGCGGCCCGGATGATGGCCTCGTCGTGCTCGACGACCACCACCGTGTTGCCGAGGTCGCGCAGGCGGGTGAGCGCGCCGATGAGGCGCATGGTGTCCGAGGTGTGGAGTCCGATGCTGGGTTCGTCCAGCACATAGAGCACGCCGGAGAGGCCGGCGCCGAGTTGGGAGGCGAGCCGGATGCGCTGCGCCTCGCCGCCGGAGAGGGTGCCGCTGGCGCGGTCGAGTGTGAGGTAGTCGAGTCCCACATCGGAGAGGAATGTGAGCCGCTGGCGGATGTCGCCGATGAGGCGCCGGCAGATTTCCGCGTGAGACGGGTCCGGATCGATTCCGTTGAGCCATGTGAGCGCGTCTGAAATGGAAAGACCGCAGAAATCCTGGATGCCGAGCCATTGGTCCGAGGCGCCTGAGACTTTCACCGCGAGCCACTCGGGTTTCAGCCGGCGGCCCTGGCACACGCGGCAGGGCCGCCGCGCTATGAATCGTGAAAGCCGGCGGCGGGTGATTTCGGATTTCGCTTCATGATAACTTCGCAGCGCTTCGCGCGAAAGACCTTCGTGGTCTTTTGCCTGCGGACGTTTTCCGCGTCCGACCATCCAACCGGTGTCGATCACCCCGCCATCCAACAGCAGGATCTTGCCGTGGTCCGACAGATCGGAGAAGGTGGAGTCCTCGCCCAGGCCTTCCATGCGGAGGATGGCTGCGGTTTCATGGATGAACTTCCCCGCGCGCGGGGATTTCTCCGGCCACCAGCCCGCGATGCCGCCCTTGAGCAGGGGAGCGGCGGCGTCTTTCACCAGCAGGGAGGGATCGCAGAAGGTCTCGGTGCCAAGTCCCTCGCAGGCGGAGCATGCGCCGAGATGGGAGTTGAATGAAAAATGCCGTGGCGAGAGTTCGCCAATGACAAAACCCGTGGCCGCATTGCGCCAGGATGTCTGAAACGCGATGTCGCGCCATGTTTCGTCGCCGGGCTCCCGGACTGCGGCGCGGGCCTCCGTGCCGCAGATTCGCAGCGCGGTTTCCACCGAATCCGCCAGTCGGGATTCCACGCCCGGCCGCACGACGAACCGATCCACCACGATCTCGACCACCGGCCGCGAGGCAGGCCAGGCTTGCAGGGTCTCCTCGATCTCCATCACCTCGCCGTCCAGCCGGATGCGGACGAATCCCTGCCTGCGCAAGTCGCCCGCAAGGCGTTCGGGATCCGAAATCCCGGAGTCCGGCACCGGTGCGAGCAACATCACCTTGGAGCCTTCTGTCAGGGAGGACAGCGTGGAAACGATATCCGCGGAGCCCATCCGCCGGAGTCTCTCGCCGGTTTCCGGATCGTGCGGGGTGCCCGCCGCCGCCCACAGTACGCGGAGGTGGTCGTGGATCTCGGTGGCGGTGGCCACCGTCGAGCGGGGATTGAGACCGCCGGACCGCTGCTCGATGGCGATGGCGGGGCTGAGCCCTTCGATGGCATCGACGTCCGGTTTCTCCAACTGGTCGAGGAATTGCCTCGCATAGACCGAGAGCGATTCGACGTAACGCCGCTGTCCCTCGGCGTAGAGCGTGTGAAACGCGAGAGACGACTTGCCGCAGCCGCTCGGCCCGGTGATGACGGCGAGTTTGCCCCGTGGAATATCGACATCGATGTTCCTGAGGTTGTGCTGGCGCGCGCCGCGGATCCGGATGGTTTCCACGGGCCGAGGTAAACGCGGAGCCGCCCGTGTTCCAAGCAATCAATTGGCGGACGGGGCGAATGCCGGACCATCATCACTTGTCCCGGCCGCCGACCACTCCGCCCGGGCGGGAAACACCACGCCGCTTGCGGTCCAACGGTTTTCATGGCATTGAAATCCCACCGGTTTTCATGTGCCGCCCGATCCTGTCGCTTCTTCTCCTCGTCGTTCCGGCTTGCCAAGGCCAGTCCGGAGCGCGAGAGGATTCCTCCGTGGCCGAAACATGCGACTCACTTCCCGGTTCCGCGCGCGCCAGGGCCGCCGCCACACGGGTCGCGCCCGGACTCAGCCGCGACCTCGCGGCGGCGGGCCTGCGCCTTGGAGACCCCGTGTTCCTCCGCGCCTTCAAGGAGGAGGGCGAACTCGAAGTCTGGGTGCGCAACCGCGCCTCGGGCAAGTACGACAAATTCCGTACTTACCGTGTGGCCGCGCAGTCCGGCGGCCTCGGTCCCAAGATGGCGGAAGGCGACGGCCAGGTGCCCGAGGGTTTCTATTTCGTCCCGCGCTCCGCGATGAAGCCGGACAGCGCCTTTCACCTCGCCTTCGACATCGGCTACCCGAACGCCTACGACCGCCACCACGGCCGCACGGGCACCTTCATCATGATCCATGGGAACCGGGTCTCCATCGGCTGCCTGGCGATGACCGATGCGAAGATTGAGGAAATCTACACCCTCTGCGACGCCGCGCTGGGTGGCGGGCGGAAGTTTTTCCGCGTCCACATCTTTCCCTTCCGCATGACCGATGCGCGGATGAAACGTGCTGAAAACCACCGCTGGTCCGCCTTCTGGCAAGAGATCCGCGAGGGCTACCGGTGGTTTGAAACCCACCGCGTGCCGCCGGATGTCGCTGTTATGGAAGGAAGATACCGGTTTTCCGCGGGGAGTTGAAACTTCACGTGGATTTCATGTGATATCGCCCCGTGGAATCGGTATGCGGGAGGCATGGGGATAAGTATGCCTTTCGGTGTTGCCGGGGGTTGTTCCGCTGTGGGCGGGGGAGATGCCGGAGAAGGCGGCGACTTATCATGCGGCGCTGATGAGGAGGCCGGAAAGCGCGGCCTTGTCCGGGCGTTTCCGCGAGGCGTGGTTGCGGGCCGCCATTTCACCCGCCCGGTTTCTCGCATGGGTGCCCGCCCGCTTGTTCCCGAGTAAATGGAGCGGCTTATTCGGGTGAAATGGCTGGTTCCGGAAAAACGGAGCCTGCCGTCGCGCTGCCATGACTGGCAACATGAGCGCGCTCGGCAATCCGCGCATCGTCGTTCTCCATTGCCATCAGGACCGTGCGCCTGATTCGGCGCGGCCCGGTCCCCGGAAAACCACCGGTTTCCGATTTACCTGCAAAACCCCTTTGCATCCCGGCGGAACCGCCTATCTTCCCGGCCTTCCCCAGCCCATGAGTTTTTCCCAGATCGTCACCCACCCGGGCGGCTCGCATAAGGACGAGTTCCTCGCCTGTTGCGTGCTGCTCGCTTTTCACCAGGTCCCGATTTTCCGCCGTGAGCCGCCGACCGCGGATCTTGATGATCCCGCGTCCGCCGTGGTTGATGTGGGCGACCGGCACGAGCCGACTCTCGGAAATTTCGATCACCACCAGTTTCCCAAGGATCATCCGCCGACCTGCGCGCTCAGCCTCGTGCTCGGCCACTTCGGGCTCTACGAGGACGCGCGCGCCTTTTGCGACTGGCTGGAGCCGGCCGAATGGCTGGACACCCGCGGCCCCGTCGAAACCTCGCGCTGGCTGGGTATCGGGCGCGACACCCTGGCCAAGCTCAACTCGCCCATCGACGTCACATTGCTGCGGCGTTTCGCCGTTGTTTCGCGCCTCGATCCCGGCCAGCCGCTATGGGAAATCATGCGTTGGATTGGCGACGACCTCGTTTCCTACCTGAGAAACCTTCGCCAGCGTCTCGATTTCATCGCCGCCACCGGCGAGTTCTGGGAGGTGGAATCCCCGCACGGGCCCTTCCGCGTTCTCTACCTGCCGCGCACCGGGCCGCTGCCTGACGAACCCTCCGCCGGACTCGGCCGCTTTCTTGAAAACCACCCTGACGGCGGTGACGTCGTCGGCCTCGTGTATCCGGACCGCCGCGGCAGCGGATTCGGGCTATCGCGCCACAACGACCACCCGAGCCTTGATTTCACGCGGATCGGCGATTGTGAGGATGTGCACTTCGCCCACGCCCGGGGCTTCGTCGCCAAGACCACGGCCACCTGCCCCGAGCGGCTCAGGGAGCTTCTGGGGCAAAGTCGGCTGCCGCAAAATACGCGTAATTCCTCCGCATCGTGAAACAAGCGCTTGCGCCCCGGACGGAATCATGGAACCCGTTGCTCGTGTGGGCGTCGTAGGAAGCGCGGAATCGGATTGCCATGCGTGAAACCCTAATTGTGATCGGACTTGTCGTGCTCGCCGTGGCACTCCGTTCCGCGCGTCACAACGGCATCAGGAAACTGGGTGCCCTGACTTTTTTATTCGCCAGTTTCTGCCTGTTTTACTTCCTCTCGGATAGCCTGTGGATCGGCGCCCTTGGGGCCTTGCTGTGGTTCTTTCTCCCGTGGGTGGAGCTGCTCACCCGCATCCGCCGGATGCGTTTGCCGATTGAAAACCGGCTGAGCCACCGGCCGATCCCGAACCCGTCCTTTTTCCCGAATGCCTCCGAGGCCGCCGCGGCGATGGAGGAGGCGGGATTCGAGCATGTCTCGGACTGCGGCTGGGAATGGGACGGCATGCGGCAGTTTTTCAGGCTGTTCTGGCATCCCGAGGAGCGCGCTGTCGCGGCCGTCTGCCTGTGCGAGCAGAGCGACGTCGCGTTCGCCTTCATCTCCATCACTTCCCACGACGCCACCGGCCGCATTTGGCGCACCACCAATTTCCCCTTCGCGCCAACCCTCCGCTGCCCGCCCGACGTGCGCTGGAACCACGTCCCCTGCGGTCGCAACTGTTTCCACCAGATCCTCCGCGACCATCAGGCCTACCTGAAGCGCCTCGATATCACCGTCGGTCAACTCCGCATCCCGGACCCCGAAGCCGTCGAGCAGGCCATCGAGGCCGAAATGAAACGCCAGGTCGAACACAACCTCGCCACCGGCATCATCCGCCTCACCGGAGACGGCCATTTCCAATACTCCAAACGCGGCCTTTTCTTCCTCTGGGGCCAGTTCATCAAGGACATGGTCCGGTTTTGCTGAAATGAAACCTGCGAACCGGCCGCTGGGACACATATACAAGGTGTCAGATATTTTGTATGGAATCTTCTTGCGATTCGGACGCGGCCCCG
>CAZKQK010000131.1:0-14602 GCA_964554865.1 uncultured Luteolibacter sp.
GACCAAACAGACTTTCAAATTTCCCAAGGAAATCAACGCCGCAACCGGATGTTTTTAAAAAGCGCAAGTCGAATTTTTTAAGATTTCCTTCCCTAAAGGCATTGGTCCTCATGCCCATTTCACCCTGCGGGCACGTCGCGTTCGCTCCTGTCCAAACCGGCTACATGCCTTCGCCGGTTTTCACCGCCATCGGCGGCTCCGGCGGGGTGAAAACCGTCGTCGTGCGCGGGGAAACCGGCAAACCTGAAGTGCGCTGAAATTCCAAGGATTGGGCACGAAGCCACGAAATGGAGCCGACCGGAAACTCACAGTGAACCCAGTGGTTCCCCGGCACACCATTCGGATTCAACCCCGGACTCCGGTTTCGCCACTCCTCTCCTTTCACCCATTTCGCGGTTTTCATTGTCCTGCTCGTCCGGGATTCCGAACCGGGCGGGAAAATCCGCTCCGCCCGCCCGTTTCCTGCGTCCTTTACACTCCCGCCGATCCGTGTAGGGTGGACGCGCTGCCACCACCCACACCCCCGAATGTTCCGTCAGTCCCGTCCCCCCGACCCTGACCAGGACCTCGTTTCGCGCGCCCGGAAGGGCGACACGCGCGCTTTCGACGCCCTGATCCTCAAGTATGGCGACAAGCTCTACGGGCTTGTTTACAACATGACCTCCCACAAGGAGGACACCCACGACCTGTTGCAGGAGATCTTCGCGCGGGCCTACCAGTCTCTTGGCCGCTTCCGTGGGAACTCCACCTTCTACACCTGGATCTATCAGATCGCGGTCAACCTGACGCTCAATTTCCTCAAGAAACGGAAGCGCCGCGCGGGCCTGAGCCTCAACGATCCGGACACCTCGCTGCAAAGCGATCCGGCCCTTGTGGACAATACCGACGAGGCCAATCCGGAGCGCCAGACGAGGCTCAAGGAACTTCAGGTAAAATTGAACGAAGCGATGCAAAAGCTGTCTGAACCCCATAGAATGGTGGTGACGATGTTCGACATCCAGGGAATGTCCCATGGGGAGATTGCCGGGATCCTGAAGACCTCCGAAGGCACCGTTCGTTCGCGGCTCCACTACGCGCACCTCCAGCTCCAATCCGCATTGCAGGATAGCTGGGACGAAAGATTTTAAAAATTTTTCTTGTCGGGCGGGGCGATGTTTTGTAATTCCTAATTATCAACCGCAGTGAAACCAACGGTCGAACAACTCGAAAACCTGCTTGCCCTCAAGCGCCTTGAGCGTCCTGAGGAGGGATACTGGCAGGATTTTCTTTGCGAATTCCATCATCGCCAGCGTGAGCGGGTGGTGGCGCGGAGTGGTTTTTCCGGTTTCATGAGCCGCTTGTCCTCCATGTTTGCGGACCTGAGCCCCACCAAGTGGGCCTACGGCGCCGGCTTGGCGTATGCGACCGTGACGGTGGCCTTCTTCCTCATGCCGCGAGGCGTGGAAGTGGAGAAAACCCCGGCGGCACCTGTGAACTACCAAGTGGTTCCCACGGCGGCCCCGGCGGTCGAGCAACTGGACGAGTTGGATCTGAGTCCCACCACTCAGGGCAGCGCGGGCGAGATCGTGTTCTAATTCGGGAAACCCCATGGAGTTTCCCGGATGCCCGCGCCGGCCGAGGCCGGAGCGATTGGTTTTTCTAGTGGCGCTGATGGCGTCATCCGCCCTCTGCGTGGGCCAGGCGGTGGACGTAATGCCACGCTGGCAGGTCGCCTACCCCGCTGCGGCGGGTGGACGGGCGGCGGAATCGATGGCGGTGCCGATCCCGGGAGATTCCGCCCTGGTGGCAGTGGTGGCAAGCGGCGCGGATCCATCGCGCCCCACGGTGAGAATAGGCAACCGCCAAACGCCGGCAACCATGGTCGGCCATGATCCGGTATCGCGGCTCGGGTTTTACAAGGTGGATGGAGCGCCTGGCCCCAAGTCGCCCGAGTGGCTGGAGAGCGCGGGCGCGGCGGATGCCATGAATCTCAGCGCCCTGGCTCCGAACGGTCCGGTGAAATGCCGCACCAACGGCTGGGTGAAGCAGGTGGGAGGCAAGATCCTGCCGCTGGCCTTGCTGCGGGTGAATTTCGATAAACCGGTGCCTCCGCCAGGCACCCCGCTGGTGGATGATGGCGGGCGCGTGGCAGGCATTGTTTTCCAAGCGGCCGGCGGCGCGAATACCGGCTACGCGATCCCTGCCGAAGCCGTGCACCGGGTCCGCAGGGATGTTCATGGCGGCGGCAAACTGGTGCGCGGCTGGCTCGGTCTGGCCCTGCTTGCGGAGAACCAGGCACCGCAAATCGTAAGGGTCCTGCCAGGATCCCCCGCCGCAACGGCGGGGATAAAACCGAACGACGTGCTGCTCATCGTGGGCAATCGCCGCATCGCGGACTACGCGGATGCCGCCAACGCGTTTTTTTATCTGATCCCCGGCGAGACGGTGAAACTGCGCGTCATGCGCGGCGTGGAAACGCATGAGTTCAACCTCACGCCAACACGCCCGCAGGCGGAATGACGGAAAACCCCTACGCCCCGCCCGTGGATGGCGCGCCCGGTGGCATCTCCGAGGCTCCGCGCGATTATGGCTGGCGCATCAGGGACGGGAAACTGCTGGTGCTGGCCGCCTCGCAACTTCCGATGATCGATCCCTTCAGCGGCGGGAGGAATGTGACGATGTTCATGCATGAATTGCGCGTGCGCCACCGCCCGGGATGGCTTTGGGCGCTGCCTTTCGCAGGCGCCATTCTGTTTCCCCTGTTGTCCGGCGGGATGGAAATGCCGGAGCGGCTGGTGCTGGCGGTACCGGGTTTGCTGTTAGGCCACATCGCCGCGCTGGCGGCCGGGGCCTTTCACAGTGCGTGCGTGGTCCGCATGTTCATCCTGCGGCGCACCCTCAGGCTCCGGAAACTCCACGGCCACATCAGCACCACGCTCTTCCTGCTGGTTGTGCCGGGCGGTTTCCTCTTCAGCGCCGGGCCCGACTGGATGCGCTGGATTCCCGGCATCGCGTTCATCGGATGGCTGCTTGCGCTGTTGATCGGAGCGCTGTTTTTCCGCCGCCTCGGATGCCGGGTGATCAGTCGCGGATTTTTCGAAATCCATGGCATGCACCCCGAGGCGATCCGCGTTATGTCACAACGGGACAGCCGGGAATGAACCGGCAAATGCAGCGTTTCCTCAACCGAATGCCTTGAGAAACCCGACCTCGATGGCGAGGGGCTCAAAGGCGTTGGTCTCCAGGCTGCGGCGGAGTGATTCGAGCGCCTGCATGCGCTGAAGCAGGCGGCTCGCGCTCTCCTGCCCGGCGATGGATTCGAGCTTGTGGGCGGTGTTCGGGAAATCGAGGCCGCCGGACTTGGTTTTCACCCGCAGCAAATCGGCCATCCAGGCCATCAGCACGTCAAACAAACGGTTGCGCGCATCCAGATACTCCGCCTCCGCGGCCGCCTTGTGATAGTTCTCGCGCTCCTTCAGCCAGGAGCCGTCGGTGGCATCCTTGTAGGCGGCGATTTCCTCCTTCTCGGCAGCCTTGGCAGCAGCGTCGGCGGACTCCCGGCAGGCGGCGAGGAAGGAGGCGAAGGTCGCCTTCAGGTGCAAGGCGGCCACCGGCGTGCCGAAACCGCGCGCGGCCGCCTGGTTCAGCGCCGTCACCAGCTCCGCCCCGCCACCGGCGAGCAAGGGATCACCGCCGAGCAGCGGCACCCGCACGCAGCGGGAAAGGATGGTCGGCAGCAAGCGCTGGGGATTCGCCGTGAGCAGCAGCAGCAGGGTGTTTTGCGGCGGCTCCTCCAGCGTCTTGAGAAACGCGTTGGCCGCCTGGTCGTTCATGCGGTCCGCCTCCGTGATCACCCCCACCTTGCAGGCGCCGCCGGGGGCGGCGAGTTGCAGCGTGTGCTCCAGATCCCGGATCTCATCCACACTGATGACGCGGGATTTCCTGCGCGGCCGGACGATCCTCACCCAACCGCTTTCCAACTCGTCCAGCGGCGGGGTTTCCACCACCACCGGCCCGCCGAACAAATCGAATCCGCCACCCGCGCCGCCGTCATCGGAATTCACCAACCGGATCAGCCGCGCGGCGAGGTTTTCCTTGCCCGCTCCATGCGCGCCGCTGATCAGGAACGCGTGCGCCAATCTCCCCCGGCCGTGCGCCGAGGATATCAGTTCATAGGCCTTGTCCGCCGTATACGCCATGCGCGGGAATCGTCTCCGGCCGCAGGTCCTAGGCAATAGGAAAAGCCGGCCCGTCTCAAAATCCGCCCGGTTTCCGCGAATTCCGGCGGGGATACCGGACTCGACACCCGGGGCGGCGGCAGCCATTCTCCGGCCATGGATCGCCACACCACATTCGCCGCCCGCGGCAACAAGGCAGAGCTGGAGGAAGGTCTCGATTTCGCCCCGAAATTCGACGCAAACGGCCTCATCCCGGCCCTCGCCATGGACGCGGCCACCAAGGAGCCGCTCATGCTCGCCTACATGAACGCCGAGTCGCTCCGCCGCACCCTCGAAATCGGCGAGGCCGTTTACTGGTCGCGCTCGCGCAAGGAATACTGGCACAAGGGAGCCACCTCCGGCCACATCCAGCGGATCGTGGAAATCCGCACCGATTGCGACCAGGACGCGCTCATTCTCATGGTCGAGCAAATCGGCGCCGGAGCCTGCCACACCGGCCGGAACTCCTGTTTCTACCGCAAGGTGACCGCTCCTCAGGACGGGAAACCGGCGCAGTTGGCATGGATCGACGCCGGCCGCGCCTTCGACCCGGCGGTGGTTTACGGAAAACCGTGAGATTCCCGCAATTTCACGGTTGCAATTGCCGGACGGATCACTTAGCTCTCCCGCCCCGCGCGGCAGGACACCCCGTTCCGCCCCGGGCGCAACGCACATTTTTCCCGAAGGAGGATCCCATGGACATCATCAAGAAAATCGAACAGGAGCAAGTGAGGCAGGACGTCGCCAAGTTCAACGTGGGCGACACCGTGAAGGTTCACTGCCGGGTCGTGGAAGGCGGCAAGGAGCGCGTCCAGATCTTCGAAGGTCTCGTCATCGCCCGCCGTGGCGCCGATGTGAACGCCTCCTTCACCGTCCGCAAGATCTCCTACGGCGAGGGCGTCGAGCGCGTCTTCCCGGTCCACACCCCGCGTATCGCCAAGATTGAAGTGATCAGCCGTGGCAAAGTCCGCCGCGCCAAGCTGCACTACCTCCGCGGCCGCGTCGGCAAGCGCGCCCTGCTGGTCAAGTCCGCCAACTGATCCCGCGCTCCCCAACGTTTTTCAAAACACCCCGTCCGGTCTCCGGTCGGGGTGTTTTGTTTCCAATCCTCAAGCTTTGCACTTTTCCCCGCCATTCTCCGCAGGCACCTTTCCGCCGTGCGCGTGCCGATTCCCGCCGTGATCCCGCTCTGCCTGCTCGTCGTTGCCGGCGGGTGGTGGCATGGCACCCGGAAAATGGATTTCACCGCCCCGCCAACGGCGGCCGAACTCGATTCGATCCGCTCCACCGTCCGCACCGCCCTCGAACAGGCGAAGGTCGCCCACGTTGCGGCCCCCTCCACCGACGCCGGCCACGATCCCATCCCGCCGCCCGATGTGCTGGAACCCAAGCCCCCCATCGAACTCGGCGATTTGCAGACCGAACCGGTCATCGAAGAATATGCCGATCTCGCCGAAAAGGGTGCCGGCCACCTGATCGATCTCGCCGTACTGCTTGAAACCGAGGGCGAATTCCTGCGTGCGCTGCTAGCTTGGGAACGTACGCTCGATTCCGGAAAACCCGATCCCACCCAGACGGCCGCCGCCATCCAGGCCATCAAACGCCTGCGCCCCACCCTGCCGGACTGGAACTCGGATCCCCAACGGAAAATTGCCGTCGTCCTTCGCGCCGGTGCGGGCCGCAGAATGGTCTCCGCCCTCAAACCCGCCCTTGAGGCCGCCGCCCGGGAACTCGAAAAAGCCTCTTCCGGAGTGCTTCTGGTCACCACCGAAATCACCGCCGGCAAGGATCCGAAAAACACCAAAATCCCCGCCCCCGTCGCCATCTGGCTGACCGGCACGGACAAAAAATCACGCTCTTCCGAAGTGTTGTCCTTCACCGTTTCCCCGAATGCAAAACTCAATGACGAAGTCCTCATGACCGCCTTCCAGGTCGTCCGCGGCTACGTCGGCAAAGGCATCAGGCAAAGCCCTCCCCCGCCCCTCCGGGAGGGGGAAACCGTCATCGACGCCCTGAACAGCCACATCACCCGCATGCTATGGCGGGAACTCGGCACCCTGCTCAACCATCCGCCGGAAAAAGCGAATTGATTCTGTCATTTTCCCAAGATTGCACCATCTTTCCGCGTTAACCCGTCACCCCGGCGGCCACCATCCCATGACTCTCCGATTTCCACTGATCGCCTTACTGGCCTCCCTCCCTTTTGCCACGGCCCAGGACCGCGCCCCGGTCGAACCCCGGGCGCTTCCCGCCCCTGACCAGGTGGTCGAACCGGTCAAACCATCGGTCGAAAAACTCGATGAAAACCGCTTCCGGGTCGGCTTGGCCACCTTCGACAAAACCAACCGCGAAATCCGCATCCCCGCCCAGGTCAACATGACCGACGGCCTGCTCGAATACCTGCTCGTCCACATCAACGGCAAGGTCCACGAATCGCTCTTCGCCACCGAGACCTCGCCCACCGACATCAATCTCGCACTCACCCTGCTGCGCTACAAACCCTCGCGCGAACTCTATCCGCTGCCCAACGACACCGGCGGACTTTCCGACAAGTTCCCGGACGTGCCCGGGGACGTGAAGGCCGCCGCCCGGATCTCCATCGATGTCGAGTGGAGCGACTCGGGAAAAACCAAACGCCTGCCCGTCAACGATTGGATCAGGCACGCCGTCAAAGACTCCGCCATGCCCTCCGGCCCATGGGTTTACGGCGGTTCCCAATTCTACGATGGCAAGTTCGTGCCGGAAACCTCCGGCGACATCGCCGCCATCTTTGTCGCCATGTCATCGCTCATCAACTATCCGGGCGAGGACAACAACGATGACACCGTGTGGCTCGTCCATACCAAACGCGTGCCGCCGGAAGGAACAAAAGTCACTCTCATCATCGCTCCCTACAAGAACGCCATTCAAACAGACAAGCCATGAAAATCCTGATCCCCATCCTCATCGCGGGAGCGGTCGCCGCCTCCGTCCACGCCCAGGGCGGAGACCGCTACGAGTCCACCAGGCAGGAAATCCGCCAGGCCATCGCCCGTGGCAACGCGTGGCTGAAGTCCCAACAGAAGCCGGACGGCCACTGGGACGATCCCGAGCTTCCGGCCCTCACCGCGCTCGCCCTCAACGCCGGCGCGCGCGATCCCGGATTCGACCGCTCCGGCCCGCTTCCCGAGCATCTCAAGAAAGGCTTCGACTGGCTGCTCGCCCAGCAAAAGGAGGACGGCGGCATCTACAACCGCGGACTCTCGGTATATAACACCGCCACCTCCGTCACCGCCATGATGGCCGCCGGCAAGCCCGAGTTCGAGCCCGCCATCGTCAAGGCCCGCAAGCACCTCATCAACAACCAGTGGGATCTCGGCCAGGCCAAGGAAACGGACAACCCCAACGACGGCGGCATCGGCTACGGCTCCAACAAGGAGTTCACCGACATGTCGAACACCTATCTCGCCATCGAGGCACTCGCGCTTTCCAAAAAGGTCGTCGAGGACGGCAAACACGGCGAGCAACCGGACCTCGACTGGGACGCCGCCATCACCTTCCTCTCCCGCTGCCAGAACCTTGAGGAAACCAATGACCGGGACTGGGCTTCCAACGACCCGAAGAACAAGGGCGGCTTCATCTACAACACCTTCGAGTCCAAGGCCGGCGAGGACAAGCTGGAGAACGGCCGCACCGCCCTGCGATCCTACGGCTCCATCTCCTACGCGGGACTGCTTTCGATGATCTATGCCAAACTCGGACCGGACGACCCGCGCGTCGTCGCCGTCAAGGAATGGCTCGGCCGCAACTACACCACCGAGGAGAATCCGGGCATGGGCCAACAGGGGCTTTATTATTACTATCAGACCATGTCCAAGGCCCTCAGCGCCGCCAATGTGGACAAACTCAAACTCGATAACGGCAAGGAGGCCGACTGGCGCAACGAACTCGCCGTGAAAATCCTCTCCGCCCAGCGCGAGAACGGTTCGTGGCTCAATGACAACGGCCGCTGGATGGAAAGCAACCCCGTCCTCGTCACCGCCTACACCGTGCTCTCGCTCGCGCAGATCCACGACTCGATTCCCTGAGTCGAATCCCCACCTTGCCACCACCGATGTCTCCGCCCGCGCCCGGCCCGGATCGGAAAAGCCGGCGTGAGGCGATGCCTGTCCTGATGCTCTCGCTGGCGGCGGCGATAGGATTGTATATCTATCAGAAAGGCGGAACCGGAGTGCGCGATGCCCCGCCGGTTTCCCGATCGCAGCCACCCCCGCCGGGTTCCGCCACCGCCCACTCGATCATGCCGCCGCCGGGTGAGGCGCTGCTGGACGGCTATGCCGATCCCGGAACGCCGCCCATCGAGGATTTGAGGAAAATCCACCGCGTCATCGGCGGCTACTTCTCGGTGATCAAGGATTCCTCCCGTTTCCCCATCGGCGGCAATGCCGACCTCGCCGCCGCCCTGCGCGGCGAAAACCCGAACCGGGAAACCTTCATCCGGCCGCAACATCCGGTCTTCAATGCCGAGGGCCTCCTCATCGACCGCTGGGACACGCCCCTCGTCGTCCACCCGGAAGGCTGGCGGCGCATCGAACTCCGCTCCGCCGGCCCGGACCGCGTCCCGTACACCGGAGACGACCTCATCCTCTCGCCCACCGGCATCTCCGGCGGGCATTGATGCGCAAGGCCCGTCGCGGGAAATGCCGGATGATGAAACAATCATCGCGCGCGCAAGTATCCGGATGCGCCCCATGAATGCCATCTCCGTCCACACCGCCGTTCTTTTGGCCTGCGCCACCGCCACACTCCACGCGGAGTGGACCGATGACTTCTCCCGGGCACTGGAGTCCGGATGGATCGCCGCGGAGGGGAACTGGTCCGTCCGCAATGGAACCGCGGTGGCGGAAGGCCGCTTCTGCCGGCTCGAACGCAAGGATTTCATCGCAAAAGACGTCGAGGTGACCGCGGATGTCGCCTACATCCACGACCAGGCGCACGCCTCCGCCGGCATTCAGGTCCGCATCGGCGCGGATGGCCGAGGATACGCCGTGGGCTTGCGCGAGATCGAACGGGGAGCCGATCCCCGCCACGGCCCCTGGGAAAGGCCGCTCGTCCAACTCTTCCGCATGGAGGCGGACGGCTGGAAACTGCTACAGGAATGCAAGGTGACCGATTGCCGCTCCGGCGAACTCAGGAAACTGAAGGTGCAGTGCAAGGGAAATGATATCTTCGTCTACTATGAGGACATGGACACGCCCGTCATCCGCGAGTTCGACGACAAGGCGCCGCACGCGGGGCGCGTCGCGCTTTTCAAGGATCAGACCGGCTCCGCCGCCTTCGACAATGTCCGCATCGCCAACGCGGGAAAAACCCCGGAGCCATCGCTGGGAACCTGCTGGTCCCACGTGAGGGGAGCCATCTATGTGCGCTCGGATGCGGTGAACTCGGTCGAGATGTGGCATGACTACTGGGATCATGTGGCCACCATCGACCGCGAGTTTGAATATGCGAAAACCTACGGATTCAACATGATCCAGGCCTATCTTCACTGGATCGTCTGGGACCGCCACGGAGAGGAATACCTGAAGCGGATCGATGATTTCCTCAGCCGCGCGGACAAACACGGATTGAAGGTCAACCTCATCTTCTGGGACGACTGCGGACATGTGGAGCCATCGTTGGAATTCGGTCCGCCGGTGCCGGGAAGACACAACTCCATGATGATGCCAAATCCCTCCCACCGCATACGGGACGGCAAAACCCTGCTTGCCGCGCACCGCGGACGCTTCAGATCATACGTCGAAGGCATCGCCGGCCGCTTCAGGGACGATCCCAGGATTTCCTTCTGGCAACTCTACAACGAGGCGATGGGGGCGAAGGAAACCTATCGGGTCAGCGAGACCGATCACAATATAGACACCCTCCTCGCATGGACGCGGGACTGGATCAAGGGCACCGGCACCCGCATTCCGGTCACGGCGACCTATGGCGGCTTCCAGGGCGCGAAGTATTCGGACTTCCCCACCTATCACTCCTACGCCGGTCCGGGACAGGCCCTGCCAAACGCGGACGGAGGCCCGGAACACCTGTGCACGGAAACCCTCAACCGTCCCCACGCGGGCATCCCGAAGATCCTCGAAGACATCGCCGGCAAAGGAAACGGCTTTATCGTTTGGGAGCTGATGATCGGCCGTGACAACTGCCGTTTTCCCTGGGGACATCCCGACGGAGCGGACGAACCCGCGGTTCCGTTCCATGGCGTGATCTATCCGGACGGACATCCCTGGGATGTGGACGAGGTGAAGGCACTGATGGGCGGCGATCGCTTTGCCGCGACCGGATGGTTCGATGTTTCCTACCGCCAGGGAAGGTTCGGCCGCGAGTTGAAACGATCCATCACCCCGCTGATCGACTTCAATCTCGGGGACGAGCCCGGCACCGGCTCGCCGGATGCATCGGCAGGCATTCCCAAGGATGATTTCTCCATCATCTGGAACGGGACGTTTTCCCCGGAGGAAACCGGCCTTCACGAATTCGCCGTTCTGGCAGACGGCCATGCCGAGCTGCGGATCGGCGGAAGAACCGTCGCCAGCGGCTCCGGCGACACCTCCGGAACCATCCATTTGGAAAAGGGACGTTCCCAAAAGGTGGAACTGCGCTATCACCACCTCTCGGGCGTCTCCCGCATGAAGGCCACCTGGAAGCTGAAGGGCGGCGAGCCACGGCCGCTGCGAAGTTCTCCGCAGGACTGAACCCGGACTCCGATATCGGGAACAACGGTGAACCGGCCCGCCCGCCGGGTTTCGGAGACTCATCTCGCGGCCCTGATCATTCGTTCCGCGATTTCCCGGAGTTCCTCGGCGGGGATGGCGAAGGTCTCCGCGCGGTTGGCGCGTGCGATGTTCATGCCGAGGCAGCGGCCCTCGAGGTCGAGCACGGGGCCACCGATGAAACTGGTATTGGCGAGCACGTCGTGTTGAATCACACGGGGAAAACCGCTGCGACGTCTGGAAACCTCGCCGCTCATGGCGTCATTGCGGCTCATCATTTCCTGGCCGAAGAGTTCGCCCTTGGCCGCGAGGCGAACATCCGAGGTTTTCGTTTCCCTGCCGCGGCGGTAGGTGACTTTCACTGTCTCCCCGCCCTTGCGATCCTTGAGGGCGGCGGCAATGTCCTTCACGGTCTTCACCGGCTTGCCGCCGATGGCGGTGATGATGTCATCCGCCCGGAGCCCGGCCTCTTTGGCGCCGCTGCCGTCGCTGACGGCTTCGATTTCCAGTTTGTCGCCCGCCTTGAGAACGATACCGAGCGCGGCCCCGCCGGACAGCGGGATCTCGCGCGGTTTCGCGCTGATGATACCGGCGAGCGCCCGGCGGTTCACCCGGGTGGTCGCGCCATTGACCACCACCCATGATCCCTGGGCGATGTCCGAGGCGGGCGCATAGTTCACCGGAACCAGGTCCCGCGCGTCAACCTTGAGCAAAACCACATCCCAGACCTGATCGGCGCCCTTGACCTCGACCTTTTCATATTTCGTGCGGTCGATGGTGAGCGCCGGCTTTTTCAAACCTGAAAACTCGCTGGACTTGGCAAGCGCGAAGCCGTCGGCGGATATGACAACTCCGTAACCGGCCTCCCTGCGGCCGTCGAGAATGACGGCACTGGAGGTTTGGAGCACCGCGCGCTGTGCTCCGAATGCGGAGGTGACGCCGGGGCCGGTGAGGCGGTAGTCCGATTCAAGGCTTTGCTGGGCCGTTGTCCTGCCTAACAGAACGATCGCGGCGAGGAGTCCGGGCAGTTTAGCGTTCACCGAGTTCGAATGTGATGGTTTGTTCCCTGCCGCCGCGGCGGATGTCGAGCCTCACTTCGTCGCCAGCGGACATTTCGCGAAGTTCATCCCGCATTTCCTCGCGCTTGGCGAAGGCCTTGCCGTTGAAGCGCAGGATGATGTCACCTTCCTTCACCCCCGCCTTCTCGGCCGGGGTCCTGGCACCCACCTTGATGACACGCAATCCGTCTTCCGCCGACTCGGTGGCCAGTCCGAGGAAACCGTTGCCTTTGACCGGTTTCTTGGCAAACGGCCCTTCGCCGATGAACTCGGATTTCATCATGGCGTCCCAATGGTTCACATACTCGCTCATCGGCACATGCATGTTCACGCCGAGCTGCTGGCCGACGCGCGAGTGAATGCCTATCAGCCTGCCGGTCAGATCGAAGAGCGGACCTCCGGAATCGCCGCCGATGAGCGTGCAATCGGATTGCCAGGTCGAGTTCGCCATCCGCACGAGGCGGCCCAGTCTGACGACCGAGCCGCGTTCCTTCTCGAATCCACCGGAATGGCCGAGCGAGAAAACCCAGTCTCCCAGCCGCGTGGACTGATCGCGGTCCATTTCCACAAACGGCCATGGCCCCTTGTCGGTGAGGCGCGCCATGGCGGCATCCGTATCCGAGACAAGCCCGAGTGTTTCCGCCTTGTGCCTGGCGCCGTCCTCCATGATGACGGTGATCTTTTTCCCCACACCGGAACTGACGTGGGCGGCGGTAAGAATCAGTCCGTCCGCGGAAACGATCACGCCGGTGCCGGAGCCTTCGCCAAGCTCGATGCAGACGGTGGCGGCGCGGGCCTTGGGCAGGACTTCCTGCACGGCCTTCTGAATGGCCAGGAGATCCTTCGAATCCTCGGGGGCCTTCTTGTCATTGATGTAGGGACGCCCTTCCGCCACATGCCCGGCGGCAAGCGCGATGAGAAGCGGGAGCAGGATGGAAACAAGTCGCATGATTCTCCGGATGAGCGACACGCTAGCCGCAGCCTGTCTTTCAGGCAATGCGGTCCTGCGGAAGTTTTCGGTAAACCGCGATCCACTCCCGGCCCTCCCGGCCGGGGTAGGCGTTTTCCGGCACCCATCCGGCCACCCGTTCGAAGGCCGTGCCGAAGCGCTGGTCCAGCTCGGCCGCGCTGGTTTCAAACGGCGGACCCTCGTGATCCTCGCCCGGATCATGCGGCGCGAGATAAAACACGCCGGCAAGAGTGCCGCCCGGTTCGAGCACGGCGGCGGCGGAGGCCGCGTAGGCATCGCGCAGGCCGGGCTCGATGGCGCAGAAGCAGGTGTGCTCCCAGATCGCGGAAAAGCGGCGCGTGGCACACCATGCGGGATCGAGGAAATCGCCCAACTCGTAGCGCTCGTCCGTCACTTGCGGGATTTCCGAGGCCCTTTGCACGGCGGTTTCGGACAAATCCAGCCCCAGCACGGGAAAGCCGAGCGAGGCGATCACCCGCACGTCGTGCCCCAGGCCGCATCCGGGGACCAGTACCTCGCCGCCGAAAACCTCCGGCCCGAGTTTCGCGATCATCTCCTCCAGCGGTGGCGCGCCGTAGCCCTTGTCCCATGGGGTATCACCCGTCCGGTAGCGGTTTTCCCAGTCTCTCGCCATGCGGAGATGGTCCAAAGCCACAGCGGCAAATCAAGACGGAGTTTCACCGGCCGTTAATCCGGGACCGGCGCGCTGATTCGATAGAATCGCCGCGGCCCGTCATCCGGAAGCTCCACGAAGATCGTCTGACCCGCGCCGGCATGGGATGACATGACGGCCCAGTCCTTCAGATCATCGCTCGCTTCCACCGAATAAACGATGCCCGCCGCGCCAGGAAACGAAAGCCCCGGCGCGGGAAAGCGCGTGCAAATCACGGCAAAGCGCGAAGTGGCGTCAAATGGATCGGAACCGAAGGCGAGTTCGTCACGGTCCGGCATGCCGTCATTGTCATCGTCCGTATCCAAATCATCCGGGATGCCATCGCCATCGAAATCCGTTAGAAATGTCACCGTCACGTCATCCACCGAGATGCCCTGGCGCGCGACAGCCGGAGGGGAGAACTGCTGGCCGCCATTCGGCGCCCCCGGCGAATGCGCGATGCCGGTGAACTTGTTCCATGCGAAGTCCGCCGCCGCGGCGCCTGTTCCAAGAAGTCCCAGCGCGGACTGCCCGACGGGTTCGCTGCCGTTTTGGCTCACAAGCACATTGGTGGATGTCATCCCGGCCGCGGGGCCTCCGGTGGCGGCGAATGTTCCTTCGTAGGAGATGAACTGGGTGACCGCGCCGTTGACCGCCACCGCGAGCCCGTCCGGCGCGCCGTTCTGGATTTCCGCGATCATCTTGTGATACAAGCGATGCCCGGTGGGTGTGACCGCACCGGGGACGAAGGTATCCAGGGTGTGGGTTCCATACACCGCCCCATTCGCTCCATTGTAGAGCAGCAGGGAGACGGACGACAAGTCACCGGCGAACGCGGGCGTCACGACGAGTTCCACGAACTCGCCGACATCCGTGCTGACGTTGTCATAGTGAAACTCGTTGATGAAAACCCCGGCCGGCATCGCGGGAGCCGCGCCGGGCGTGAAACGAACGCGCAACGCGAACTCCCCGCCGGG
>CAZKQK010000132.1:0-14509 GCA_964554865.1 uncultured Luteolibacter sp.
CCGCGCTGAAGCGCAGCGAGGCCCTGCGCCAGTCCATCCTGAAAAAAGCCTTCACCGGCCAGCTCGTCCCCCAGGACCCCGCCGACGAACCTGCGAGCGAGCTTCTCGCCCGCATCCGCGAAAAGCGGGAGAGGGGCGAAAAGAAGAAACCCACCCGCAGGAAAAGGAAATGACCGAGATCGTCGAAATCCAGAGCCGCGACTATTGGTTCAAAGTGGTTGATTTTCTTCAACAGAATTGGGCTTTGATCGACCCGGTGGAATGCGACTGGGTCGTCCGCTTCTTCGGCGACACCGGGGGGGTATTCGACGAATTGCGATTTCTTACTCTTGAAGAAGCCCACGCGGCCCTCAGATTGAACGGTTTCAAACGCGTCGATGAGGCTCCTGAAGTTCAGAACTTTCTCCATCGGCCCGAGCCGCCCTTCGTGAGACAACCGCACCCGAACGGACCAATCTACTCTTCCGGCCAGTTCTGGAAGTCCAAGTAACCGCTGCGTGGCAACGACTACTGCAAGCATGCCCGAACCCATCGAAATCGTTGCGATCCATGGCCGCACGGCGGAAGGAAACGGCGTGAGCCGTCCGTTCCGCTGCGAAGGCGAGGACGGTTGCGACTATTTCGTGAAGCTCAAGAACGCGGGATATGAATGCCTGGTGAAGGAATGGGTGGCCGGGCGGCTGGCATTCGAAATGGGGCTGCCGGTGGCGGAGGTTCATCAGGTCCGGATTTCTCCCGGGTTGATCGAGGGAAACAAGGAATACGAAAGCGAACTGGGCCACGGAACGGCCTTCGGCTCCCTCAAGGTGGAGGCGGCGGAACGACTGGCGCTGGAGTTTATCCGCAGCGATGGCGATGGGATTCTTTCCCGCATCCTCCTTTTCGATTGGTGGGTCAGGAATGCCGACCGGGTTCTGACCGAGATCGGCGGCAATCCGAACCTGCTGTGGGAGATCGATCCGGGACGGGTGGTGATGATCGATCACGACAACGCGTTCGATGCCTCCTTCGATCCAGCCGCTTTCCGCGAATTTCACGCCCTGCGAGCCCATCTCGGGGCGTGGAACCCGGAATCGCGCGGGGAAACGACCGCCTGGCTGGAAGCCGGTTTGGCGCGGCTGGACGACATTTGGGCCGAAATCCCCGAGGAATGGCTGGTCGATCCCCATGGGGATTCCCGATGCGGGCTGGACAGGGAGGGCTTGAAAGCCGTGCTATCGTCTTTCCGCGAAGATCCCGATTTCTGGAACGTTCCGACGCCACCGCCATGAAGCGCACCTACGATTTCGCCACGATCGGCTTCCGTCCCCACACGGAGACGGAAGAGTTCGTGACCATCGGGGCCGTGGCGCTGGACGTGCAGGCCCGCCATTTCGGCTTCACACTCCTGGATGCCCGCAGGACGGGCCGGATTCATCCCATGTTTCCCACCGCCAAGGCGCTCTACAAAGAGGCTCGGAAGCGCCTGGAAGCCGAACTCACGGCGATCCAAAAGGCGGTGAATGGGGATGGAAACGGCGCCGACGTGCCCTTGTTTCCCTTGCTGCGTGAAGACAAAGGAGGGCTTTTCGCCGCGATCACCAATCCCCGCGAAGGCGTCATCTGCTACCCGGTCAAAGGCCGCCGCATGGCTGCGGACATGCAGGAAGTGCTCGCTGCGCTGCGCCGGCGTTTCATCGAACGGCATCTGCTGCCTCCCGCCCACGCCGCGGAACAGGAAATGACGCGTCATATCGCCCGCGTACTCCGGGAGGCCCGGATTCTCCCTGCCTACCAGCGCAACGTGACGCTGGGAACCGAGGAATATCTGGTGCCCTTCGCCTTCGCCCACATGACCGGCGAAGGCCGGGCCGACCGCGCCCTGCGCCCGCTGAATTTCGACCTCGCCACCCCCACGGACATCTACAACCATGGCGATGAGTGGATCACCCGCCTCAAACGGTTGGAGCGCCAGGGGTTCCGCCCGGACCGCATTCTCTTCGCCCTCCGCGCTCCGGACGATGGTGAAGCCCTCCGGCAGAAAGCATTCGAAGAAATCCGCCGGGAACTGCTGGACCAAGGTTATGAAACCCCGGGCGAACAGGAAGCGGACCGGATCGTCGAATTTGCCCGCATCCCGGAGCCGGAAAACCTCAAGCTGGCATGAACGGCAACTCTCCCGAAACGCAGGCGCCCGCCATTTCGGTGACCAATCTCGCCGAATATGAAATCGCCTTCGAGCGGTTGGAGTCACTGATGCTTCAGGACCCGCCTGAAGGTTCCGCCGATGAGGCCGAATTGGTCTCGCTCGCCCATGCCATCGCCGCGTTCGAGAAAAAGGCTTTCCCCATCTGATTCTCCCCATGACCACCGAATCCATCATCTCCAAAGTCTGGTCCTTCTGCCACACCCTCCGCGACGACGGCGTGGGCTACGGCGACTACCTCGAACAGCTCACCTTCCTCATCTTCCTCAAGATGGCGGACGAATACGGCCGCCCGCCCTACAAGCGGAATGTCGGCGTGCCCGCGAAATACAACTGGGCCTCGCTGAAACCGCTCAAGGGCGCGGAACTGGAGGTCCACTACGTCGAGACCCTGCGCGAACTCGGCCGGCAGAAGGGCATGCTCGGCCAGATCTTCACCAAGGCGCAGAACAAGATCCAGGACCCCGCCAAGCTCGCCCGCCTCATCGAGATGGTGGACGGCGTGTCGTGGGTGATGCTCGATTCCGACACCAAGGGCGACATCTACGAAGGCATCCTCGAGAAGAACGCGGAGGACACCAAGTCCGGCGCGGGCCAATACTTCACCCCGCGCGCCCTCATCGCCGCGATGGTCGAATGCGTCGCGCCCGAACCCGGCAAAACCATCGCCGATCCCGCCTGCGGCACCGGCGGTTTCTTTCTCGCGGCCTACGACTACCTCGTGAAGCACCACTCGCTCACCCAGCCGGAGAAGGTCTTCCTCAAAAACAGCACCTTCCACGGCAACGAGATCGTCGCCGGCACGCGCCGCCTCTGCCTGATGAACCTCTTCCTCCACAACATCGGCGAGATCGACGGTGAAAGCCTCATCTCCTCCACCGACGCCCTCGTCGCCCAGCCCTCGCAGACGGTGGATTACGTCCTCGCCAACCCGCCCTTCGGCAAGAAGAGCAGCATGACCTTCACCAACGAGGAGGGGGAGCAGGAGCGCGACGACCTCACTTACAACCGCCAGGACTTCTGGGCCACCACCTCCAACAAACAGCTCAATTTCCTCCAACACATCCGCTCGATGCTCAAGACCACCGGCCGCGCCGCCGTGGTGCTGCCGGACAACGTGCTCTTCGAAGGCGGAGCGGGCGAGACCGTGCGCCGGAAGCTGATGGAAACCACCGAACTGCACACCATCCTGCGCCTGCCCACCGGCATCTTCTACGCGCAGGGCGTGAAGGCCAACGTCCTCTTCTTCGACAACCGCGCCGCCAGCAAAAAAGCCGCCACCAAGGAAGTCTGGTACTACGACTACCGCACCAACATCCACCACACCCTGAAGCGCAATCCGCTGCGGCTGGAGAACCTGCGCGAGTTCATCGGCTGCTACCGTCCCGGCAGCCGCCACAAGCGCAAGGAAACCTGGCACGCGGAGAAGAATCCCGAAGGACGCTGGCGCAAATACCCCTACGAAGAGCTGCTCGCCCGCGACAAGACCAGCCTCGACCTTTTCTGGCTCAAGGACGACTCGCTCACCGACCTCGACAATCTCCCCGAACCCGCCGATCTCGCCGAGGAGATCATCGAGAACATCGAGGCGGGCCTGAACAACTTCAGGACCGTGGCTGCGGCGCTGGCAAACCGCTGACGGTTGCCCCAACCCCACCGCCGCGATTGCGATCACTTTCGATTCCCTCCGCCAAAATGCCTATCCGTGAAACCGAGATGGTGTTTCCAATCCTCGCCGGTCACGTCATGGCCGCCGTGGCGGACGTGGTAGCCGGGGGCGCCTTGGACGGATTTGCCGGGTTCCGGCCATGATCCGGCGGGCAGGCGGGTGGCAGACATCGGTTTCCCGTGAGGCAATCATTTCCGCCGGAGCTTGCCAAGCGGGGCGGCGCGTGGAGATTCCGTGGCATGCGCCGCGCGATTCCGATGATCCTCCCTCTTCTGGCAGCCGCCTGCGCGCCGGTGGCGGAGCGGCCCGCCCCGGCAATGCCGCCCGCAAACGTTGTGGAGGAACCGGCGGCGGAAATGGCAACGCCACCTCCGCCGGTGATGCGACATCCGGTTTCCTCGCCCGTGTTTTCGCGGAGGAGCGTCGGCGGCATCACCTTCGAGGGCGTTTCATTCGACTCGCGGAGCCATCGGCTGGTGGTGATCGATCAACCGGGCGGTCCGGGTTCGGTCCACGCCACGGCCGCCGATGCGGCAAGGAGCACGGAGGGAATCGCGGCGATCAACGCCGGTTTTTTCACCCCGGAAGGCGCACCGCTCGGCCTGGTGAAATCCTCGGGAAACACCGCGGGATCATGGAACACGGCCTCGTCCCTGGGCAGCGGCGTGTGGTTCGGGGATTCCACGGGCACGTCCGCCATCCGCCGGCGCGGAGACCTCGGAAAACCGGCGGCACTCGGCATGAGCGAACTGCTCCAGGCCGGTCCGTTGCTGATGGAAAACGGCCGGCCGGTCGGCGGGCTCGAGTCGGCGAAAACGAGTGCCCGCACCATGGTTCTGTGGGACGGTGGCAGCCGTTGGTGGATCGGCATCGCCTCGCCCTGCACGCTGGCAACGCTCGCGACCCGCCTTTCCCAGGCCGGACCGGCGGGATGGAAACCGCGCCACGGATTGAATCTCGATGGCGGCCGTTCGGCCGAGCTGTGGGTTTCCGGCGCGGTTTCGGGCGGCCCGGCAGCGCGGCGTCCGCCATGGAACCGGCAGGTGAGGAATTTCCTGGTCCTGAAAAACCGGTGACGGTTCCGCCATCAAACGGACGGTGGACAACTCCGCACATCATGTTATCCTCCTGTTCCCAGCCACCATGAAACCCCCAGCCCTGAGCGCGTCCCTGCTCATATTTGCCGCCAGTTTTCCCTTGGTTTCCTGCGGCGCCCTGAAGAACGTCGGCCAATCGTCCGTGGCTGCCGTGAAAAAAACCGGGGCCGCCACCGCATCGATGGTAAAGGCGATTCCCACGCCGAAGATGCCGAAATTGAGCATGCCGGACCTCCCTGACATGGGATTGGCCAACCTGATGCCCGGCAACCGCATCAAGGTGGTGGAGGTGCGCGAGAAGGATCTGGAGGACTTCAAGACCGGCAAGGAACTCGCCCAGACGCACAAACGCGAACGCAGCGGCTTCTGGATCTTCGGCGGACCGCTGGATTTCAAGGAACCGACACTGCCCGAGCCGGGATCGGAACTCGACGGCAGCCTGCTTCCGCCGCGCGCGCCGTGAACGCCTTGTGTCTCTAACGATAACATTCCCGGCTTGATCCTGCGGGCGCGATGGGGATCATTCCCGCCCATGATGTTGAGCGATTTCCGTTTCCGCGCCACCGCCTTTGCAATGCTTGCCGCGCTGGTGACTTCCTGCGGCGGCAATCCGCCGCCCCGGGCGAACCGCGCCGAGCCGGTGCGCCAGCCGGTCAGCCGCCCGCCCGAGCAACCGGTCCACGTCGCCACCATTCCGCAAACCCCGCCGCCGCCGGTGGTCGGGGAGAGCGCCATCGTGGTGGATGTCGCCAGCGGCCGCGTGCTCTACGCGAAAAACGCCGACCTCCCCCGCGCGGTGGCCAGCACCCAGAAAATCATCACCGCCCTCTGCGTGCTTGATGCGGGAAACATCGACAAACCGGTCACCATCGCCGCCAGCGACGGCGCCTGCGAGCCCACCAAGCTGGGTCTCAGGGCGGGTGAGGTTTACTCCCGCCGCGAATTGGTGAAAGTGCTGATGGTCAAGAGCGCCAACGACGTCGGCCGCTCGCTCGCTCGCGATGTGGCCGGGAGCCAGGAAGCGTTTTCCGACATGATGAACCGCAAGTGCGCCGCCCTCGGCATGCGGAACTCGAACTTCAAGAACCCCCACGGCCTCACCGAGCCCGGCCAGTATTCCACCGCGCGCGACATGGCCATTGCCGCCCGCACCGCCTACCGCAGCCCCCTGCTCCGCTCCTACTCCGCGACCAAGGCGTTCACGTTCCGTTTCAACGACGGCCGCACCCGCCTGCTGGAAAACACCAACAAGGTGCTCAAGACCCTGCCCTATTGCGACGGCATGAAAACCGGCACCACCAATGCTTCCGGACGCTGCCTGGTCTCCACCGGCTCGCTCAACGGCCGCTCGGTGATCGTCGTGGTCCTCAAGTCAAACACCGCCAACATCTGGTCGGACTCCGCCAAACTGCTGCGCTGGGCGCTCGAACGCCCCGCCGCGTGAGCCCCGGCGACATGTCCGGACCCGAACGGGAACTCCGCGAGATCGAGGCCGCCGGGCTGCTGCGCGCACTGCGCCCGCTCGACTCGCCCGCCGGCCCCCGCGTGACGCGCGACGGACACGAGCACTGGAATTTCTCGTCCAACGACTATCTCGGCCTCGCCAGCCATCCCGCGCTGGCCGGCGCGCTCGTCGAGGGCGTCCGCCGGTACGGCGCGGGCTCGGCGGCCTCACGCCTCGTCTGCGGCACGCTGCCGCCTCACCGCCTGCTTGAGGAAAAACTCGCGGAGGCGAAACAAACGCAGGCCGCGCTGCTCTTCTCATCCGGGTTCGCCGCGCCTCTCGGCGTGATTCCGGCGGTGGTCGGGAAATCCGGACACATTCTGTTAGATAAACTCGCGCACGCCTGCCTGGTGGATGCCGCGCGGCTTTCCGGAGCGGCCATCCGCGTGTTTCCGCACAACAACGCGGAGAAGCTCGAACGACTGCTCGTTTCCATCCGCGCCAAGGACGCCGCGGCGCGCGTCCTCGTCGTCACCGAGTCGGTCTTCAGCATGGATGGCGATCTCTGCCCGCTGCGCCGGATCGTGGAACTGGCGGAGGAACACGGGGCGCTGCTTCTGTTAGACGAGGCCCATGGTTTCGGAGTGTTGGGAGAGACCGGCATGGGCCTGGCCGAGCGCGAGGGCCTGCAATCGCGCATCACCTTCCACATGGGCACGCTCAGCAAGGCAGCGGGCCTCGCGGGCGGATACATCGCCGCCTCCCGTCCATGGATCGACCTGCTGATCAACCGCGCCCGATCCTTCATTTATTCCACCGCCCCGCCGCCCGCGCTGGCGCATGCGGCCGTCACCGCGCTGGACCTCATCCGCTCCGGCGAGGGCGTGGAGCGCCGCAGGCTGTTAGAGGAGAACGCCGGACCGCTCGCAGCGTTTCCCACGCCGATCATTCCGTGGCGGCTCGGGACCAACGGCGCGGCGCTCGCGGCCTCCGCCGCACTGGCGGACCGGGGATTCATCGTCCCGGCCATCCGCTACCCCACCGTGCCGCGCGGCAAGGCGCGGCTGCGGATCAGCCTGTCCGCCGCGCACCCGCGGGAAGCCGTGCTCGCACTGGCGGAGGCCCTGGGAAACATTCACCCGGGCGACCTCCGTCCATAGCGCCAGCTACCCGGACCGGTTCGGCTCGCCGGGCAAGAGCCTCCACACCTTGTTTCAGGTGATGACGCTCGAAAGCTGGTCGATGGGCATCGTGCGCCCGGTCATGGAAAGCCACCCCTGGGCCTGGGCCTTCTTCGTGCCCTTCATCGTCATCGACACCTTCACCATCCTGAATCTTTTCATCGGCATCATCGTTTCCACCACGCCGGAACTCTCGGTGATGCCGGAAAACCACGCCGCCGGCCCCGAACTCGGCGAGTTGCTCGAACGCATGGAGGCCGACCTCAGGGTGCCGCGCGCCACCATCGGGCAACTGCAAGGCGACCCGGATAAAAGCGGCGGCTGAACAAGCGCGCCACCCGGCGGTTCCGTCATCCCGCGCGGGATCAGATCTCCGGATCCGGATAAAGCTGGTGGAACTTGATGGCCTCCACGGCGATGGCGGCGGCGGTGCCGAAGATGGTCTCGGCGCTGGCCACGCGCGAGACCTGCGCGGCCGGCCGGGAGAGTCCCATGACGAGTTGGCCGTATACCTGCGCTCCGGCGACGTGTTGCAGCAGCTTGAGCGCGATGTGGGCGGCGTCGAGGTTCGGAAAAACCAGCACATCGGCGGTCGGACGGGCTGAGGCGCCGGGCAGCTTGATGTCGGCTGCCGCCGGGTCCAGCGCAACGTCGGCCTGGAGTTCGCCCTCGATGTCGAGATCGAGGAACTGCTGCATGGACTCGGACTGGGCGAGCGCGGCGGCGGCGGCCATGCGGTGGGCGTCCGGCGTGCCGGCGCTGCCTTTCGTCGAGTGGCTGAGCATGGCGACGAGCGGCTTGCGGCCGAGGAAATGGTGGGCGAGCTTGCCGGTTTCCAGGGCAATGGCGGCCAGTTCGTGAACCTCCGGCTGCGGAATCATCGCACTGTCGGCCAGAATCAGGATGCCTGAGCCGCCGAGGTGTCTCAGGTGGGTGCCGGTCAGCACCGAGGCGCCAAAGATTTTCGGCACATGCGGCAAGGGCTTGATGGTGTGCAGCAAAGCGCGGAAAAACGCGGCGGGCGTGGCCTGATTGCCGCCGAGCACCGCGTCCGCCTGACCGTATTGCACCATCAGCGAGCCGAAATAATGGGGCCGGGCGACGATTTCCCCGGCCGCTCCAAGCTGGCGGCTGCGGTAGCGGTCCATGTTTTCCACCCGCTGGCAAAACAGGCCGAAGTCCGAGGCCTTGGGCGGATCGATGATGTGGATAAACGTGAGCGGGATGCCCGCCCCGGCGGCCATGGCGCGGATCTTCCCGCGGTCGCCGAGCAGGATGGGTGCCACAACCTCCTCCCTGACCAGGCGCGCCGCCGCCTCGATGACGCGCAGATCCTCGCCCTCGGTGAAAACGACGCGTTTCGGGTGCCTGCGAAGCTGGTCGAGCAGGTGCTTGACGACGTCCGGGCCGGTTTGGGTTTCGCTGGGAAATTCGGGCATGGATGCTGCGGCGCTTGGCACCGTGCGGAGACTGTAGTATGCCCCCGCGCACAGGTTCAATCCGATTCCTCCGCCAAGTTTTCATGCCCGCGAACTACCACACCCACACGCCACTCTGCCGCCACGCGGAGGGTGAGCCCGAGGCCTACATCGATGCCGCGCTGGCGGCCGGATTGAGCGAATACGGCATCTCCGACCACGCCCCGCAGGTGCCCGAACCCTACGACAACTGGCGCATGCTGGAGGCCGAGCTGCCGGAATACTTCCGCTGGATCGGGCGCGCCACCGCCCACGCCGCAGGCCGCATCCCGGTGCGCCGCGGGCTGGAATGCGACTGGCTGCCCGGCTGCGAAAGCTGGATCGAAAACCTCGCCTCGCGCCACGACTGGGACTATCTGATAGGCTCGGTGCATTATCTGGGAGATTGGGATTTCGACAACCCGAAGTGGCTCGGCAAATGGGCGGCGAGCGACCTGGACGGGGTCTGGACCCGCTACTGGCAAACCTACGCCCGGATGGCGGAAAGCGGGCTCTTCGACATCCTCGGCCATCCTGATCTGGTCAAGAAATTCGCCCACCGCCCGGCGGGCGACCTCGCCCGGTTTTATGAGCCGGCCATCGATGCGATCGCCGCCTCCGGCTGCGTGATCGAGCTGAACACCGCCGGCTGGCACAAGCCCTGCGAGGAAGCCTATCCCTCGTCTGGATTCCTCGAACTCGCCTGCTCCGCCGGCATCCCGCTGGTGATTTCCACCGACGCCCACGCGCCCTCCGAGGTCGGCCGCGACATCGGCCGCGCGGTTGAGGTGGCGCTGGCCGCCGGATACCGGGAAACCCAGTTGTTCGAGAAACGGAAACGCCGCGCCGAACCGCTGGCTTGAGCCCGTTTCGTTGTTCAAACTCCTGTTTCCGGGTCATAACACAGATGTCGGTGAAAACCATCGGTCGAGTTGATTGATAACATCCGCCGGACTCATCCCGCTTTCACGCATGGCGGCGATTGACAGCGAATCGCGGCGTTTCGCAAGCCGGTGCCCGGTTTCATCGAGTGCCAGCGGATGGTGCAGATAAACGGGCGCGGGCAGGTCTAACAGCTCCTGGAGCAGCCGGTGGACGTGGGTGGAGGCCAGCAGATCCTCGCCACGCGTGACATGGGTGATCGCCTGGAACGCGTCGTCCGCCACCACCGCGAGATGGTAGGCGGTGCCGATGTCCTTGCGGGCAAGCACCACATCGCCTAACAGTCCTGGATTGGCGCAAATCGTGCCATGGCGCATGTCCGTGAAGCCGATCCCCGGCACGGCTCGCGCGGCCGCGGCCGAGTCCAGCCTCCACGCGTGGGCCGCTCCGCTGGCGATGCGTTCCGCACGCTCCACTTCTGTCAACCTGCGGCAGATGCCCGGATAAACCGGTCCCTCGGGGCCCTGCGGCGCGGCGGCCATCGCCGCAAGCTCGTCCCGGATCTCCCTGCGGGTGCAGAAGCACGGATAAACCATGCCCATGGCCTTCAGCGCCGCCAACGCGCCGTCATAGGCGGCGGCGCGGGCGGTCTGGCGCAGGGCCCCGCCCGTCCAGTCCAGCCCCAGCCATTTCAGATCGGCCTCGATTTCCCGATAGAAACCCTCACGCACCCGGGGACCGTCGATGTCTTCGAAGCGCAGCAGGAACTCGCCGCCATGCGCCGCCGCCAGATCGCGGGCGACCTTGGCCGCCAGCGCGTGACCGAGATGCAGCCGGCCGGTCGGGCTCGGGGCAAAGCGGGTGCGCACGGTCATGCCGGTGTTCTGACACGCGCCCTGCGGACGGAAAAGCCCGGATTGACTCCCGGCCGGCCGGTCATCGGATTTTGCCGAAAGCAACGCCGGATTTGCGGAGGCGACGGGGAGAGTTGACGAGTGCCCCGCAGGCGGGTCCAATGTTAGCGGATTCAACCGGAATCCGTTTTGAAAATCCAACAACCCATCCTCCCGTCATGAAAGACTTCCGCGCACCCGATATCCGCAACTTCGCTGTAACCGGACACGCGTCCACCGGCAAGACCCTGCTCTGCGAGGCCATGCTGGTGTGCGCGGGAAAACTCACCCGCCCCGGCACCATCGAGCAGGGCAACACGGTGTCGGACTTCCATCCGGACGAAAAGGAACACCAGCAGTCGGTCCACGCCACCGTCATCAACGAGGAATGGCTCGGCCGCGAACTCAACATCATCGACTGCCCCGGCACACCGGACTTCATCAGCGAGCCGCTCTCCGCACTCCGCGTCGCGGACTCCGCCATGATCGTGGTCAGCGGAGTGAACGGCGTGGAAACCGGAGCCGACGAAATCTGGGCCGCCGCATCCGACTATCAAATCCCGCGCTTCCTCGTGATCAACATGCTCGACCGCGAGCGCACCCGCTTCGACGAGATCCTGGAGGAAGCGAAGGAACACTACGGCGCGCGCGTGTTTCCCATGACCCTGCCGGTGGACGAAGGCCCCGGCTTCGGCTCGGTGCTCGATGTGATGCGCTCGGAAGTCATCACCTTCGCCGCCGACGGCAGCGGCAAATACGAGGAAAAACCCGCGGAAGGCGCGCTCAGGGAAAAGGTCGGAGAACTCCATCGCCAGCTCATCGACATGGTCGCCGAGTCCGACGACGCGCTGATGGAGAAATTCTTCGAGGACGGCACGCTAACCGAGGAAGACCTCCGCGCCCACGTCCATGAGGCGGTGCAAAAAGGCCTCGTCGTGCCGGTCTTCGCCGCATCCGGAGTGAAAAACATCGGGGTCTCCCGAATCCTCGACTTCATCGCGAAATACGGCTCCTCACCCGTGGACCGCGCCAGCGTCGCGGCCAAAGACCTCAACGGCCGCGATGTCGATGCCGCCCTGGACCACGGACAAACGGTCGCCTTTGTCTTCAAGACCATGCACGAGCCGCACGTCGGGAACCTCTCGTTCTTCCGCGTTTACAGCGGCGACGTGGTGACCGGCTCGGAACTCGTCAACACGACCCGCAACGAGACCGAGCGCATCGGCCAGCTCTATCGCGTCAATGGCTCTGTTAGGGAACCCGTGCCCTCGCTGCACGCCGGTGACATCGGCGCGGCGGTGAAACTGCGCGCCACCCGCTCCGGAGACACCCTCTCCGCCGCCGCCCGCCAGGTGACATTGCCCGTCGTGGACTTCCCGCCGCCCAACACCCGCGGCGCGCTCGTCGCCAAGTCCAAGTCCGACCTCAACAAGCTCGGCGAAGGCCTCTCGTCCCTGCGCGAGGAGGATCCCACCTTCGAATACCACTTCGATCCCGAACTCGGCCAGACGATCGTCTCCGGCCAGGGCTGGCTGCAACTCCAGATCATGGCCGAGGAGCTGAAACGCCGCTTCAACGTCGAGGTGGAACTCGTCGCCCCGCGCGTGTCCTACCGCGCCACCATCAACGGCCGCGGCGAATCGAAATACCGTCACAAGAAACAAACCGGCGGCGCGGGCCAGTTCGCCGAGGTCTGGATGCGCATCGAATCCCTGCCATCGGACAGCGGCGTGGTTTTCACCCAGTCGCTCGTCGGTTCGAACGTGGACCGCGTCTTCGTGCCATCCGTGGAGAAGGGCGTGCACACCGCCTGCAGCGCCGGGCCCTACGGCGGATTCCCCGTCACCGACGTGAAGGTGGACTTCTACGACGGCAAGCAGCACCCGGTGGACTCCAAGGACATCGCCTTCCAGATCGCCGGCAAGGCCGCCTTCAACGAATCCTTCCTCATGGCCAAACCGAAACTCCTCGAACCGGTCATGGAACTGCGCATCAAGGTGCCCTCCGATGCCGTGGGCGGCGTGCTCGCCGATCTCTCGTCCCGCCGAGGCCGCGTCATGGGCATGGAAACCGAGGGCCGCTTCGAGGTCGTCATCGCCCAGGTCCCGCAGGCCGAACTCTATCAGTATTCCAGCCACCTCCGCGCCATCACCGCCGGACGCGGCAGACACCGCGAGAAATTCGACCGCTACGAGGACGTCCCGCGCGAACTCGAACCGAAGGTCATCGCCGAATACGGCCGCAAGGTGGCGGATGACGAGTGAGCGCTCGCGGGTTCCGCGCAATGGCCGCAGAATCGGAAAAAACGGCCGGGCCGTCCGCCCCCATACGGACCGGCCCGCCTTCGCTCATGTCCGGTGAATGCTGATTCCTCCGACCAGTTCCTCCAATTCGAGTTCCAGCGCGAGCGCCAGATCGCACAGGAGACAGAAGGTCACGTTGCGTTCCCCCCTTTCGATCGACCCCATATACGAACGGTCAATCCCCGCATGAAACGCGAATTTCTCCTGGGAATACCCCAAGGTTTTCCGCCGTTGCCTGATCCTTGTTCCAAGCTCCGCCAGTTCTCGCGCGTGCGGCCTCATTTGCTTAGGCTGCCAGTTTGAACGGCCAAATTTGAACGGCTCATAACACCACGGTCTATATTTCTCATTTTTAGGCTTGCCAGACCGTGCGGGAATCCATTGAGTGGCGGCATGCGTTCACGTTTGCCACTTTGTGTGCTCCGCATTTTGATTTGTGGCGGAATCCCCGCGATTCTCCTGGGCACGCCGCTCGTGCCGGCCCAGCAGACCCCGCCCGGGAACGCCGCGATCCCCGGCGAAATCTCCGACGGCACTCCGTCACCGCCCGCGCCAAAGCCCGCGCTGCCGGATTTCGAGGTGAAAGGCACGGTGGTGCGTGAAATGCATGTCGTCGAGGCGCCGCCGATGTCCGGGCTTCCGCCGGTCGAGGGGACCATCAGGGTGACGGTGAACCTGGTCGAGGATCCGAAGCTGCCCGACCCGGCCCCGCCCGTTCCGCCGGAACCTCCTGATCCGCTGGCGAAGGAACCCCTGGCCGGACGCGGGCGCAGGCATGCCGAAACGCGGCACGCCTTCGTTTCCGCGACGGTTTATGATCGCGATCGCACGCTGCTGGCCTGTTATCCGGGCGGCGGTCCCCACAGGGTGGTCAAGGCTTGGTCGAATCTGGATTTCAACCACTTTTCGGGCTTTGGGTCCTTTGAGGCGAAGGACGGCGGCGGAGGGTTTAGGAAGCACTCCCTGATCATGAGCATCGGCAACGAGGACAGCGGTGCGAAGGCGGCCCTGCTTGCGTCCGGGGGCGTTTCATGCGAAGCGCCGGAGATTCCCGCCATTCCGGACGGACCGCCGGCCTTTGTGGTTCTAACGGAAAATCCCGACCCGCGGTCACTGACGCTCATCAAGGACCTGCACGCGCTCCACGCCGCGGAGGGCCCGCGCATGAGGGCGGCCTTCGAGGCGCGTGAAAAGGCTTACAGGGAGCGCAAGGCATATCTCCTTGCCCATCCTCCGAAGCCGGAGGACATAACCATTCATTTCTGGAAACGGGAGCATCCGGTCGGCATGTCCGCGGCCACCGTCAGACAGGGAGGGGGAAGCTGATGAAGGCGCCGTTCAAACCCGCCGCCCTTTTGCTGCCGGGGCTGCTCCTGGCGGCCCCGCTCCCGGCGGGGA
>CAZKQK010000133.1:0-14159 GCA_964554865.1 uncultured Luteolibacter sp.
GCGTCTTGCTCCGAATCGGAGCTTGAGGGCGGCGGGTGCATGCGCTCTACGTTCGCCATAAAACTAAGAAGACAGGATGAAGAAAATACTTTTCACAATCGGATGGGGATTGCTTGCGTTCGTCATTGCGCAGATGGTAATGGCGTTTATTAGTGGCATGCTGTTTTACACGCTAGCTGCTTCAAAGATTGAAGCCGAGCAATTGCCGAGGTATATCGCACTCACCGGAGCAGTCATTGCAACGATCGTTGCGGTAGCCTTCGTTGTAATGGGCGCACGGGGAAGGCTCCCTGGAACCAAAGCCCCCACCCGCAGAGTAGTGAGCGTGGACACCAAGTCTCTACCGGGAAAAAGCGAATGAAAAACGGCGAACAAGACGGTGGAGGCAACTCCGCTGCGCTCCGTGCCTCACCTTTGACGTTCGCCGATAAAATACCCTATGAAATGCACCAACCTCATCGCCTTAATCATGGTGCTTATCGGCGTGATCTTGATCTCTTTCGCGACTACTCGCTACTGGACAACTAAGTATGTTCTGAATACAGCGCAGGATCGAATGGAATCCGCATTGAAGAGCCACGGACTGTATGAGCAAGTTTACTCTTCCGGTCCGCCGCACGTTGCCTTGGCTATCCCCCTTGCCGGGGGGATGTATTACTGGTGGAACAATGCAGTATCCTACTGGGCAGTGGGTTTCGTTCTTGTCTTCTCAGGTCTTGCAGTCACGCGATACAAACCAAAGAAAGAACTGGCTAACAAGCCGTGAGTGGCAACCGGCGATAACGTCGCTAGTTAAATCGGAGCTTGATCTCGCCGGTGCCACCACTCATCGTTAGTCCAAGGGAAAATCATCCCATGAATACAGAACCTGGAGAAGTCACTCAGAGGATCGAACGGCTGGAGACTCAAACACGCCGTCTTCGTGTTGCGGCATGTTTGATCCCGGATTCCGAAGTTGCGAGGTTATCACAGTGGATTTTAACCACAGATTACTCGGATTTCACAGATTGGGGAAATCCATCAAACCGCAATGCATGTGAAATGCGCAACCTTTTCAAAATCCGTGGTTCAATTTCTGTTTTCGGGTTGATTTGGCCCGCCATTTGAATCCGCCCATCCTGAAACCGGACAAGACGGCAGGCCGTCATTGCGGTTACCGTTCAATTTCACATGCAGCTGCCGCGGAACGAAAAGCCTGCGCTTGCGATGCGAGGGGGTGACTGCCAGGCCTTTTGTATGGTTTTGCCGCCAAGGATTCCGCCGTTCATTGGCGGTTCATGCTCGGCCACGACAGTAAGGTCGTGGCTCCTCATTGGCGGTTCATGGCCGGCGGCGACGGTGAGGTCGTGGCTCCTTGTTGGCGGGCATGTCAGCGGGATCGGGGCACTCACAATCGAGCTTGCTCCGGCAGTGTCACTTGCAGCACGGCGCTGTCCTTGCAGGCCTTGAGCGGGGCGGAGCCTCTTGGCAGCAGGGCGAAGCGGCCTTTTTCGAGGTGCGGGCCGCCCGCGCTTTCGAGGCAGCCGTCCACGACGGAGACGATGGAGAAGCGTTCGGGGTCCGGATTGGCGATTTCGCTTCCGGCGGCGAGGGTTTTCAGGTCGGTGGAGAAGTAGGGGCAGCGCGCGAGGTTTTCGCCGTCCGGGCTGTCCATGGCGGGCTCGAAATCATCGAAGTCGATGCTGGCCATGGATTGCGGGACATGGAGTTCGCGCGGTTTGCCATCGAGTCCGACGCGGTTCCAGTCGAACACGCGGTAGGTGGTGTCCGAGTTCTGCTGGATCTCGTGGATGAGAAATCCCGCGCCGATGGCGTGGAGGCGGCCGGAGGGGATGAAGATCGAGTCGCCCGGCCGCGGGCTGATGGCGTGGATGAGGTCGGCCACGCTGCCGCCGGCGATGGCGTTCTCGAAATCCGTGCGCGTGACACCGTTTTTCAGGCCGACGTGGAGTTTGGCACCGGGTTCGCAACCGGCGATGAACCACATCTCGGTCTTGGGTTCGCCTCCGAGCGAGGCGGCGAGGCGGGCGGGCGGATGCACCTGGATGGAGAGATCGTCACGGGCGTCGAGCACCTTGATGAGGATGGGGAAACGGGGATGGGATTCGTATCCGGTGCCGAAAATCTCCTCGCGGCGGGTGGTCCAGAGTTCGTGTAGCGAGAGCCCTTCGAACGGGCCTTTGGCGACGACCGATTGTTCGTTCTCGCGGTCCACGATTTCCCATGACTCGCCGTAGGGCCGGCCGGGATCCGGCAAGGGGCGGCCGTAAACACGCTCCAGTTCGCGCCCGCCCCAGACGCGTTCCATGTAGAGGGGCGTGAAGATGATCGGTTCCACGTCCGGGTTTATCCGTCGGGTGGCGGGTTTTTGCAATACCCGAGGGGCGGGGATAACACATCCGCCGGGCCGATCCGCTCCCGGTGAGGCCGGGCATGGCGGATGCGATTGGCCGCCACGATCGCAACCGGCGATTGACCGGGGGCGGGGGAGTGTCGAGAGTTGGCGTGGATTGGAGAACGCAGCGGACACGCAGGAAGAAAACGGGGCGCGGCGCCGCAGGCGCAGGTGGCCGAGGGTGCTGCTCGCCCTGGTGCTGCTGATTGGTGTGGCGTTGGTGTGGCTGAACGGTCCCGGCCTGAGGTGGTTGGCGCCCAGGGTGGCGGCGCATTTCATGGGGAAGGCCGGCATGCGCGGCAGCCTGGCGGTGGAAGGGAGCATCACCGGCGGCTTGTCGATCCGCGATGTCTCTCTGGAAAGCGATGCGACGCTCGGACGGCTTGTGGTGAAGCGGATCACGCCGGTTTACCGCCTGGCCGATTTGGCGGGCGGGCGTTTCGGCGGGTTCAGAATCGATGGCCTGCACGCGGATCTCCGCCTGGAGTCGAAACCCGGAGATGAAGGGAAGCGGAAGTCCGAATCCGGCGGAGGGTTCGACCTGTCCAGGCTTGCCGGGACGGTGAGCGGCATCCGGGACAGGGTTTTACCGCTGGAGATAGCGCTCAATGACATCAGCGTGAGCGTCACCAAGGACGGCAAGGCATTCCTCGCGCTGGCACCAAGCGGCATCGATCACCGCCCGGGCGAGCCGGAATTCCGCATCGCCCTTGGTGAGGTGGCGGACGCCACCGGGCGGGTCTGGCCGGCGCAATCATCCACCATCACCTGGGGTGGCGAGGAGTTGACCCTCGACCGGCTTGATCCGCTTCCCGGCATCGGTCTCGGCGATCTGGTCGTGCGCTTGCCGCAGGCCGGTGAACCCTCGGCGGAAACCTCGCTGTGGATCGACGGGTCGGTGATCTTCATCGAGGCCTCGCCGGGGTTGCGTTCGGCCAACATCGATCTCCGCGAAGGCTCGATCCGCGTGGGCAAGGTGCTTGAGCGGTTCGGGATTGAAATTCCGGCCGACGCGAAAATCACATCCCTGGCGCTCAGTGCGGACGGGTTGATGCCCGATCCGAGGACCGCCACCGGAGATATCAGAATCCTGTTGGAAAATGTCATCTCCGGCGAGTGGACTGTTCCCGAACTGGGCATTGGCCTCGGGCTTGATGAGGCAAACGCCCGCCTCGCCGTCACCGGCAACGCGCTGGGAACCGGTTTCACCCTGAACGCGCAAACTCCGGTGAGCCGTGCCGGAGGTGGCTTCTCCGCGGGCGAGACACGCGGCACGCTCAACATCGCGGATGTCTCGCGTCTGGTCGCGGCGCTGGCGGACAAGGTGGAGGCCATCGATCCGGAAAAACCGCTTCTTCCGTCAATGCTCGACGGCTCCTTCCGCCTGGGGCCGGACACCATCGGGCCTTCCGCCGCCGCCTGCGAGTTGGTGCTCAGGCCTGCCGAGCCGAAACAGGCCGCCTCGCTCGTGCTCAAGGCCGGATGGGCGCGCGACCAACCACTTGCCGCCGAGCTTGCCAGCGATGGCCTGACGGTGAACGCCGCCTATGACCTGACGGCGAAGAGCTACGAGGGCAGCGCCGGATTTGAAGCGTTCGACTCGAACCGCATCGCACCCTGGCTGGAAACCTTCCGCATCGTGCCCGGTCTGGCTGTCACGCTCGGCGGATCATGGAAGGGCGCCGGTGATCTAACGGAAGGTGTCCACAAGGGCGCGCTCGATCTGGCGGGTCTAACAGTCCTGCGTCCGGAAATGCCGGCGGTACTGGCGAAGGGTGGCGTGGATTACGACTGGCCGGCGGCGGTTTCCACACGCGGGCTGGCGGTGGAATGCGAGGGCCAGACGGTCGCGGCGGATCTGCGGCTCGCGGACCAGTGGCTCGAACTCACCGGCCTGCGCTGGCAGGACAAGGGCCGCGAGATGGCGTCCGGCACGGCCAGGCTGCCGGTGCCCGCGGACTTTTCGGAGTGGCGTGAGCTTCTCAAGGATGACGCCAGGCCGCTGGCGGTCGCCATCGGGTCGCGGACGCTGTCGCTGGCATCGCTGCGCGACTGGCTGCCCGCGGCGGCGAAGCTCGATGCGCAATCGACCGGCCGCCTCTCGCTCAAAGTGGCCGGGACTTTCGCCAAACCCGAAATCGATGCCAAGGTGGAGCTGAGGGGACTCCGTGCGCCTGATCAGCCCGGCCTGCCTCCCGCCGATCTGACGGTTTCCCTAACAGGACGGGACGGACGGCTCGCGGTTGAGGGCCAGGCGCTCGCACCGGATTTCGCGCCCGCCGTTCTAACAGCATCGATGCCATTCCGCCCGGACCAGTGGGCGGAGAACCCCGAATCGCTCACCGAAGAACCGTTGCACGCCCGGGTGGACCTGCCGCGGGTGGACATCTCGCGCTTCGGTTCGCTGGTGGCGGCGGCCGAGACCTTGGGCGGAACGCTGACCGGCAGTGTGGAGGTCGGCGGAAAGACCGGAAAACCGGTGATCAAGGGTCGGATTGATCTCAGCAACGGTGGCATCGGACTGAAAGACAAGTCGCTGCCGCCCGTCACCGGTGTGGCGGTGGGCGTGGATCTCACACCGGAGCGTGTGACCTTGCGCGGGTTCAGGGCATCGATGGCGAGCGGCACACTGCAAGGCGGAGGCTTTCTGGACATCCGCGAGGGCAGGCCGGGCGCCGTCGATTTCCGCCTGACCGGCCGCCACCTGCCGGTCCGCAGGGACGAGTCGCTGATCGTGCGTGCCAATGCCGATCTGCGCCTCGCGGGGCCATGGGAGACCGTCGTTCTAACAGGAACGGTGGGCGTGGTGGACAGTTTGTTCTATCGCGACATCGAGTTGCTGCCCATCGGTTCGCCTTTCACCGCGCCATCGGCGGCGTCCCTGCCGAAGCTCGACGCGCCCTCAAGCACCGCCGCCTCGTCCGTGCCGCTGCCATTCCGCGACTGGAGGATCGATGTCCGCGCACGCACCGAGAAACCGTTTCTCATTCGCGGCAATCTGGCGACCGGCAAGGTGGTGGCGGACCTCAGGATCGGCGGCACGGTCGGCTCGCCCGCGCCATCGGGCGATGTCCGGCTCGCGGATTTCCGCGCATCGCTGCCATTCAGCACGCTCCGGGTGAAGTCGGGAAATGTCCGCTTCGATCCCGCCAACGGATTTGATCCGGTGCTGGAGATCCGCGGCACCGCCGAGCCCCGGCCGTATCGCGTGAACCTCTATGTCTATGGCAAGGCGTCGAACCCGCAGTTGCTGCTCACCTCCAGTCCGCCGCTGCCGGAAAACGAGATCATGACCCTGCTGGCCACCGGCACCACCACCACCGGGCTGGAGGACCCGCAGGCGGCATCGTCACGCGCGATGCAGCTCCTCGCCGAGGAGATGCGCCGCGGCCGCTTCGCCGTGGGCAAACAACTCCGCCCCCTGCTGGCGATGGCGGACCGCGTGGACTTCAGCGTCGGGGAGGCGGATCCCTACACCAGCGAGAAATACTCCACCGCCACCCTGTCTCTAACAGACCGGTGGTTCCTCTCCGCCGGCATGGGAGAGGAGGGCGGCACCCGGGCCTTCGCCATCTGGCGGCTTACCTTCCGATGAAACTCCGCCTCTTAGCGCTGCTTCTGGTTTCCTCCGTCCATGTGGCGGCGGAGACTCGCGTGAGCGTCAAGGGCTTGGCCGGGCGCGGCGAGCAGCAGATCATGGAGTCGATGGGCGGCAGGCTGGAACACGTCAAATCCTCGCCCGCCGCGCCGCACCTCGCGGACGACGCCGCGTTTCTCGTCCGGCAGGCGCTGCGCAAGGACGGCTACGCCGCCGCGGAGGTGGACTGGCGGATTGCCGCGCCGGACCTCATCGTGCTGACGGTGCGCGAGGGCCGGCGGCTTTCGCTCGGCCGCGTGACGATCACCGGCGCGGACGATGCCGAGGACGCGAAACGTTTCGCGAAACTCTACGCCGCGCCCGCGGAGAAAAACCGGCCGTTCCTTCCCGGTGCTCCGCCATTCCGCGAGGGCGATGTCGAGCCCGGGCTCTCGTTCATCCGCCAGGAACTCAACGCCCGCGCCCATTGGTCGGCCGAAGTGGAATTGCGATCACGCGAGACCGATCCGAAGACCGGTGCCGTCAACCTGACCATCGCCGTGAAACCCGGGCCGAAACTCCGCATCGGAAACCCGGTGGTCCGCAGCGTGGACGGCCGCGGGGTGAGGCTCGTCACCGAACGTGTCACCCCCTTCGCCGGCCGCGTGGCCACCACCAGGAACCTCAACGCGATGCGCCTCGCCGCCGAGGAGATCGCGGTGAGCCGCGGTTATCCGGACGCCGTCCTGCGCATGAGCCGCGGGCCGGATGCGGCGGTTTTCCGGCCGGAGTTCGATATCAACCTCGGCACCCGCGTGCGCTTGCGCGGCGTGAGCGTCAAGGGACTCCATCTAACGGAAATCGACCGCGTCGAGCGCCGGGTGAAACCGATGGAAGGGGAATGGTATGACGAGGCGGCGATGCAGAGGCGTGTCCGCGAGTTGCTGGCCACAGGCGCGTTTTCCTCCGCCCAGATCGAGACCGAAACCGTGGGCGAGAGACGGATCGACGCCACGCTCCATCTCACCGAGGCCAAGGCGCGGGAGGTCAGCGTGGCCCTCGGATTCGGTTCGTATGAGGGAGTCATCGGGCGTTTCACCTACGCCAACCGCAACCTGATGGGAAAACTCTGGGGCCTCACCTCCGGCTTCGAACTGAGTTCGCGCGGTCTGTTAGGAGACGTGCGGGTGACCGATCCGTGGATTTTCGGCAGCGATGTCTCCGCATCTCTGCGGGGATACGCGCTGATGTATAGCCGTGACGGATACGACAGTTATGACACCGGCTTGGAGGCCAGCGCGCGATGGAAGTTCGGCGACCACTACTCGGTTGAGTTGCTGGCGGGAAACTCGGTGGTCATCACGCAGGGCGACGGTTTGCCCACCCGGGCGCTAGGTGAAACCTTCTACACCCGCCCGCGGATCCGCGCCACGCAGAAGCTCGAGCACCGTGACAGCCCCGTCCTGCCGGTGAGCGGCTGGCATCTGGAAAACCCGTTGGAAATCGGCGCGGCCGTCGGCGGGATTTCCACCACCTACGTCTCCGCCGGATTGAGCGGCGGCTGGTATCGTGACATCGGGAAGAAATATCAACTCGGCCTCGGTGGCGAATGGGGCGTGCTCATTCCCGGCGGCGATGGCGATGATCTGCCGATCGACATCCGCCTCTTCAACGGCGGCGCCCGCAGTGTGAGGAGTTTCCCGGAGCGAGAGCTCGGCCCTCTCGTCAGAGGTTACGCCGTGGGCGGCGAGGCGATGTGGAATGCCAACGTCGAGCTGATCCGCGAGATCGCCGGACCGGTGAAGGGCGTGCTTTTCTTCGATGCCGGCTCGCTTGGCAGGAATTACGATGAGATGTGGTCGGCCGATGTCGAAATGGCGACCGGGCTTGGCCTCAGGCTGAGCCTGCCCATCGGACCGGTGCGTTTCGAATACGGCTACAACCTGACGCGCGATGGCGGCGAGCCCGCGGGCACCTTCCACTTCGCCATCGGCAACGCGTTCTGACAGAATGACCCGTGTTTTCCACAACCGCGCCGTGAGCGCCCTGTTCCGCGCCTTTGGCGGCGATGGACGGCGGGTGGCGGCCGAGGCGCGAATCGATGCCGGCGTTCCCGCCATGCACCGCGCGGAGCGATTGTTTTTCGCGCTCTGGTTTCCGCTCGCCGCGGTGATCGCCGCCGGTTCGGCGCTGAGTCCATGGCTTGGTATCGCCATGGGCTGGTTGCTTGCGTTTCCCGGCGGGCTGCTGCTGTGTCACCTGCTGCCATTCCTTTTGTGGTCCGCGCATCCCGCATGGCAATGGCGTCTTTGGCTTGGCGCGGGGCTGTTATGGGCATGGTTCCACCGCGATGCGGGCGGTCTCCCCGGCCTGTTCGCCTGGCTTTGGCTGGCGCTTGGCGCGGCGAATCTCGCGGCAATCATCTGGCTTGGCTGGCTGCGGACCATGCGCTGGCAGGGAAACCCCGGCATCGCCTGGCGCGCCATTTTACTGCTGGTTTCCCACCTCGCCGCCCTTGCCGCCGGTCTTCGTTTCGGCTGGCCCTGGGCTCTGGCGGGGGGCGCGCTTATTGCGGCCTTCCACTGTCTTGCCGTGTTTCGTCCGCGCGGGCAATGGCTGGGACCGGTGAGAACAACGACGGACGACGCCGCCATCCTGCTTACCATCGACGACGGCCCGGATCCGCACGACACGCCGGCGCTGCTCGATCTGTTGGACCGGGCCGACCGCAAGGCGGTGTTCTTCATGATCGGCCGGAAGATTGCCGCCCATCCCGAACTCGCGCGCGAGGTGATAAGGCGCGGCCACGGGATCGGCAATCACACGATGACCCATCCGCAGGCCTCCTTCTGGTGCGCGGGCCCGTGGCGCACCCGCCGCGAAATCACCGAATGCCAGCGGATCATCCGCGAGACCACCGGTTTCACCCCGCGATGGTTCCGCGCGCCGGTGGGGCACCGCAACTGGTTCACCCATCCGGTCTGCGGCGATCTCGGCCTCGAAGTCGTCGCCTGGACCCGTCGCGGATTCGACGCGGTGGAAACGGACACCGTGAAAGTACTCGAACGGATTCTGAAAAAAAACACCCCCGGCGATATCATCCTCATGCACGAGGCCACACCCATCGCCACGGAAGTCGCGGAAGGAATCCTGAAGTCATGGTCCCCTGAGGTCCGGGATACCGCCATAGACAGGCCTTTGCCCTCCCAAAGCCGGTGACGGGATGGCCAATGAATGCGAGTTCCTTCAGTCCTCCCTTTCATGGGCGGGGTGGTTGACGGATGTTAGGGCTGGGCTTGCGTCTGGTCTTTCCGCTCCGGCAGCTTGGGCGGGTTGAGAAGCCGGCTCAATTGCAATGTGGACTCGGATGTTTTTTCCGCCGCCGATTCCACTGTCTGATATCGAATTGAAGCCTGCCCCCCCCGAAACATCGATTCATTCCACGGCATGCTCGGACGTCCAAGATCACCTACGCCTTGTTGCCCTTTATTCCTCCGAAAGCGGAAAAGCATGAGTTCTTATGTAAAACGTCCACAGACTTAAATCCAACCTTTCTCATCAAATCTAACTGAAAAGTTACAGGACGCGGAGAATCTTCTTTGTCAATGTAGTCGAAGACCTTCTTTTGGTAATCCTGTCCTCCTGTCGCTTCAAGGTAACTGCCATAACGTCGCCACATAAGCTCTTGAATAGGATGACTCTCGTGGCTTATCAAGTCTGTGACCCAGAAGGAGCCGCCCGGCTTGAGTAATTGAAAAATCTTGGTAAATGCGCCAATCCAATCTTGCTCGTCGCGGAGATGGTGGAGCACGGCAGCGGCTAAGATAACATCATAATTATCATCAGGGAGGCTTGATGTGCGGAAATCGCCTTGAATGATGGATACCTTTCCATTTGTTTCTTTTGAGACTCTTTGCCGTGCCCGTTCAAGCATGGGCATACTGAGATCATTCAAATCACAGTCAAAACTTCCTGTATAAGCGCGAAGCAATTTGATCGTGTTGTTGCCTGCGCCACATCCAATATCGAGGACTTTCGTTATGACTGGTGTAGCCGCTATGGCGGCCACAGTGATTAGCTCCATCGCCAAAGGAGCGTCGATTGTCGCAATTTGGCCAGTTTCAAGGTCAGAGAACCGCTCAACGTCGTTGTCAAATCGTCTTTCGATTTCCGTGAGCGTGGATTTTTGATTCAGTGGTGCGTGCATATTTATAGGCTAACGATCAAGGTCAGCCGACCGCCGGGGCGGGGGCGGGCGTCGATCGCGGATGGCGGGTTGGAGTTACGGAAAGCATGGCAACTGAGCGGCCCCAGCGGTTGGCTGCACCGCCTTGTTCGCCCTCGTTGGTTCGTGGTGGTTGCTCATGTGACGGAAGTGGTCGCAGCAGAATCTCGCGGGGCTGAAGTTCGTTCTACCCTGCACGCAATATCTTCTCCATCTTTCGACCTTTCGCCAGTTCGTCCACCAGCTTATCCAGGTATCTGGCCTGCTGCGTCAGGGGATTTTCGATTTCTTCCACCCGATAACCGCAGATGACGCCCGTGATAAGGTGCGCATTGGGATTCAATTTCGCATGTTTGAAGAATTCCTCAAAAGTCGCCTTTTTCTCAATTTGTTCCTTTAGCTTCTTCTCATTGAAACCCGTCAGCCACTCTATCACCTGATGTAGTTCGTCTCTGGTTCGTCCCTTCTTCTCAACTTTTTCAAGATAGTGAGGATATACAGAAGCGAAGGCGATCTTTGCAATTCGTTCATCGTGATGACTTGTGCTTTTCATGGTTTGTTACATACGCAAGCGGTTGGGTTTGGGCGAACGTAGAGCGCAGGCACCGGCGGGATCAAGCTCCGATTCCAGGAAGGACGTTATCGCCGGTTGCCGCCAGCGGCTTGTTCGGCATCTGTAATCTGGGTGTCATCCGTTAAAATCTCTCGCTGCATCAAGGAACTTACGTAGAAACTCAACCGTCTCGCTTCGAATCCGCTTACTGCAAGAAAGGACGGCTAAAAGAAGCCATGCAGCAGCCAGACCGCTGCCTACCAACACCCGTGTGGGTCCGAAGCTCAATAGTCCGATGACTACAAGATCAAGCGCCAAGAAAAGTAGTGGCACGAGGAAGACGCCTATCGAAGGCCGGCCAACTGTAATGTGCGTTCTCATAGGCTTCAAGATTTCTTGCCGAACGTAGAGCGCAGGCACCGGCGGGATCAAGCTCCGATTCCAGGAAGGACGTTGCCGCCGGTTGCCTGACGCGGCTTGTTCGCCTTCTTCGTTGTTCTAGAGCCATCCGAGTTCCTCTTGGCGCTCACGATATACAACACCAAGGATTCGAGCATTGGTCATGAGTGTGTATGAACCTACCAAGGACATCACCAGCGTGCCGATAATAAGGCTGCCGGACAAGGCATCTTCAATGATCGAACCTGCCACGTAGAGCAGGCAAAGCATCAATACTCCTACCCAATAGAGCCATCCTCCACGAAAAATCGCAGGAACCACGATGTGTGGACTGAGCGCACTTGTATATCCTAGAACTACAACGGCAAGCATCGCCATCGGAAAGTAAATCACACCGAGGCCAATCAATCCGTAGCCGATCAGAGGATCGAATCGCTCCTCTCCAGCCCAAATCATGTATCCGATGAAAGGGCCAAATGATACGAGACCCACAACAAAGATCTGGAGCATCGGCCAGATGATGTCCTCGAAAAAGTTCGCTGTATCAGGGAACTCTGGAGCCTCCTTGCCGCCAGTAGCCGACGACTGAATCATCTGGAAGTAGATCGCACAGAAGTAGGCACTGAGCAGTAACGCTGCAATCGGCCCGACTAACGGTGCGATACCAGCCAACTCCGCCACGACAGAGAGGACGACGCAAACGATAAGAACGTATTTGCCGCTGCCGCGATACGCGTAGGTGAGGATGTCTTTGAGAATATTCATTTTCTGGCGAACGTCTGAGGTGAGGCACCGGCTTGTTCGGCTTATTACCGTTTACCATCGACCCTCGGGGAATTTTTCATATAATGTGGATTGCCCTCCCAAGGAGTGCCGCAAAGGTCTGAATTGCCGCCTTGGTCATTCCTATTCGGGGCGATAGCGAAAAACCATACTAAAATGGTAAAGGCAACAGGCAAGCTAAGAAAATTAAGTCCGAAAAATGACAAAACCCCAACCAATGAAATGAAAATAATCGCGATTCTACCAAGTACTAAAGTAAGCCCGCCAGGAATCCAAAGAGCCAAAACCGGCAAGACGCAAGATAGAGATACCAGAATATCCATTGTGATCTGATTCCAGTTTACTGCTTTGGGAACATCAGGTGGCAACCCTCCGCTTGGACCAAATCCAGTCATAAAGCCTCCGGCCATATGTAGCATCCAATACGCTGATAACCAGCCTATGAAAATTATCGTTGAAATGACTTTGCTGACTCTCATGTTTTCTGCCGAACGTTAGATGTGCGCCCACCGGCGCGGTTGAAGTGATGTTGAAACGAAATTGAAAAGCATATGGCCGGTTGGTGCGTCACGAGTTGTTCGCTTCCTCTTCCTCTCGACGTCGCTTCGCAAGTAATTCCTCTGTTCCGAGTCCTTGCGACTCCAGCCAGCGATTACAATCTTCGGCAGAAACGGAACCAACCGAATACTTTTCCGCGTGCTCCTTCAGTCGCCAGGGGACATTCTTATAAGCAGCAAAAACTGCCCACCGCGTATCAGGATCCGCAGACAGCCGAAAAAGCAATTCCAATGTGTCCGCACACTCTGGAGGTTCGGCAGCGATCTCAAAGCTCGCGATCCGAAGTGCCTCCATCATTGTCTCGTTGTTCTCCCGCTTCCACCGACCAGCTAGGTTCGTAATCAACTGCCACCCCTCTTCTCTCAATTCCGGACTCCCCAGCGTGAACTCAAGCTCATTGAGCACGACGACCTCCAGCATGTTAAAGCTAGCTTCGAACCCTGGATACTGAATCCATCGTCGAATTGTGGTCCAAATCGCTTCTCGCGCAGCCTCGTCGAATTCAGCATCCGAGCAACGTTGCTTCGCCACCTGTATCTCCCTTTCCGCCTGCTCAGCGATTGTATTGAGATCATCCATTTCTAGCGAACGTTCAAGCTGTGCCGACCGCCGGGGCGGGGGCGGGCGTGGCCGTGGGGTGAAGGGTTCGCGTGAGGGAAGGCATGGTAACTGAACGGCCCCGGCGGTTGGCACCAGCGCCTTGTTCGCCCATTGAGGTGGTGTAGGTTGCGACGTTGCAGTGAAACCGTATCATGGTCTGTGAAAGTGTCGAAGTAGATCAAATGACTGATGCCATCGTCCACCAACCCATGATCCACCAGCAGGAAGCGCCGAGGCAAGTGAAAACGAATGTGGCGACGGACGGATAGATGGGGTGACTACATATACCGATAGCTGCCAATAGCGGAAACCACGGAAATCCCCCGCGAGTGAGCCAAGAAAGTGGTGAACTGCCCCAGCCAAATGGTCCAAGGGAAACCGTGTAGAACGCCTGAATGCGAATGCGCAACGTTAGACCATCAAAATTGCTGATCCACAAAAATGTGGCCACAGTCATCAATAGAATCGCAACGGCGATGCCGAACCAGCGCCGTGTGACTAGCGGCATGTATCGGCTGGTAGTCATGGAGTAGTGAGGGCGTCTTGAGGTTGGGCGAACGTCAAAGGTGAGCCACCGGCTTCAGCCGGTTGGCTCCACCGCCTTGTTCGCCTTGGTTTTTTAATCGGGAGGAAAGCTGAAAGGACCAAATTGTCGAAGTGAGGATATCTCCAATTCGGCTCTTCCTTCGCTTCGATTCAATTCTATAATTTTCAGTAATTCCAAATCGCCGATACCGTGTGGCTTGGCGTCGTTCGGGATTGTTATCGGGGCTGAGTGAAGCGACTCAGGTCGTTGCACGATAACGCTGCTATCCTGAATGGACAGTAGCGTGACATCACGGTAGAACCGTTGCCCGACCTTGGTCGAGAATCTCTTCGGAGGAAAGGGGGCACACCCCGCAGTGAGACCAATCGAAAGTAATGAGACGATTGCAAGAGAGCGGTGCATAGCAAGTTTCTTGGCGAACAGTATTTAGCCGTAGGGCCTTTTGCGGTGATATCCGCAGTCAGTCCTGAATGGCGCGTAGATAAGCCGAATTTCGCAAGACTGAGGCAGGGACGGCTCTCC
>CAZKQK010000134.1:0-13712 GCA_964554865.1 uncultured Luteolibacter sp.
TCGGCCGCAAGATCGACTTCCGCAACACGATCATCATCATGACCTCCAACGTCGGAGCCACCTCCATCAAGCGCCAGACCACCCTCGGTTTCGGCGCGATGGCCGAGGACCAGGCCGACCACGAAGGCATGAAGGAGAAAATCCTCGAGGAGTCCAAACGCTACTTCAAACCCGAGTTCCTCAACCGCCTCGACGATTTGGTGGTCTTCCACATGCTGGAGAAAAAGGATCTCAACCAGATCGTCGATCTGGAGGTGGACAAGCTCGTCAAGCGACTCAAGGACAAGGAAATCACCCTCACCCTCAACGGCGAAGCGCGGGACTTCCTCTCCGAGAAAGGCTTCGACCCGTCCTACGGCGCGCGTCCGATGCGCCGTGCCGTCGAACGTTTCCTCGAAGACCCGCTCTCCGAGTCGCTCCTTCGCGGCGATGTCAAACCGGGCGATTCCGTGAACGTCATCAGGAAAGACGACGCCGAGGAACTCGCCTTCGTCACCTCACGCCCCGAGCCGCGCGAGGAAGCGAGCGTCTGAGCGCGCAGGCCTGCTCGTGAGAGCCCAAGTCTGGCACCGGCCATGAAACGCGGTCTCACGACCGCGCTTGCGTCAATCAGGCCGCCTTCACGGAGCCTTCTCCACGACCTTGCCGTTTTCCCAGACGATCATCGGCAGGCCGAGGCGGCGGTGCTCCGCGCGCAACTTGCGGACAGTACGGCGGGCCGCGCGAAGAGCCATCTGGCCGTGTTCGGGAAGTTCCGACATTTTCAGGGGCCTGAGCGGGGTGTGTTTCGGGGCAATCATGGGTGGCAGAACCGATCCACGTCGGAGATAGCATGGGTGGAGGAGCTTGCCAAGAGCCGAAGTGGCGAGTCCTGAGCATTCCAGAAAAACCACTCGTCGGCCAAGGGCGGATGGCGATTCGCTAGATTGTCGAGAATCCTCGGATAACGGCGGCGGATGTCTTCGGACGGCACGAAGTGGCCGCCCTTTTTCACCCGGATGCGCACCCGGGCGATGGATTCCTTGGGGCTAGGTAGCCACGGAAAGTGCGGGACCACACGAAAACCGGCGGATTTCGCGCGGCCGAGCGGTTGCACATGGGCGCGGCCCGAGAGCTTGGATTCGAGGGCGAAGGATGTTCCAGAGCCGATCAGTTCATCCACTTCTTCCAACAGAATTCGCCCCGCTTTGAGGGCTACCGACGGCGGGTCGAACGGGGAGAGCCCCCGCGCGATTTCGCCGGCGTTCACAAACCGCACGCCCTTGAGATCCGTGGTGAGAATCTCGGAGGCGAAGGTCGTCTTCCCCGCGCCGTTGGGGCCAGCGATGAGGATGAGGGTGGGCATGGATCAAATCTCGATCTCGCCCTCGAACACGAAGTCCGCGGGGCCGGTGAGGGTGACGTTTCCGAACGTCGCGTCTCCGGTTTTCCCGAAGCCGATCTCCAGGGTGTCGCCGCCGGCCACGTCCACCCGGATGGGAGATGGGGCTCCATCGATCAGGTGGTGCATGAGGGCGCAGGCGACCATGCCGGTGCCGCAGGCCAGGGTTTCGTCCTCGACGCCGCGCTCGTAGGTGCGGATCTCGATGTGGCCGGGCTTGAGCACCGTGGCGAAGTTCGCATTGGCGCCCGCGGGGGCGAACGCGGCATGCTCGCGGATCGCCTTGCCGAAGGTGTAAACGTCCAGCTCCTCGAAGAAATCCCCGCCGGGCACGAAGGCGACGACGTGCGGCACGCCGGTGTTGACGAAGTGAAGTTTCGCGTCCAGGCCCGGAATGGTCACGCCGGTATCGAGCTTGAGATCCTTCGGCTCGGACATGGCGATGCGCACGTTTTCCTCCACCATGTGGGCGGTGAGCGTGCCGGCGATGGTCTCGAAACTCACCTGATCGGGAATCTCCTTGAGCAGGTGCGCGGTGAAACGGCCGAAGCAACGCGCGCCGTTGCCGCACATCTCCGCTTCGCCACCGTCCGCGTTGTAGTAGCGGAACTTGAAATCCGCGCCCTTCTCCGCCGGCTCGACCGCCAGCAGCCCGTCCGCGCCAATGCCGCGGTGGCGGTCGCAGAGCGCCTCGATGGTGTCCTTGTCCAGCGAGATCGAGAGATCGCGGTTGTCGATGACAATGAAATCATTGCCGGCGCCGTTCATTTTGAAGAAGTGCAGAAGCATGGTCGGTCGGTTTGGGGGCCCGGAGATAAACCGGGGAAGCACCGGCCGCAAGACCCGGCAGACGGGAAATCCCGGAGCGCTTGCCCATGGCCCCTCGCTTTTCCGAAGATCGGAATGATCCGTGGTTTTCTCAAGGGTCTTAAAATCAATGAATAGCGAAACAATAATGAAGTTAGGTTAACAAAACCTGATTATTTGTCTATGGCTGACGTAAACGCGTAGTATCATATTAAATCATTGATTGTGAATGGTTTGCATGTCGCGAATCGAACCCGGCAAAGTGAAATGAACCCGGTGATTGAAGTTCGGCACTTGAAGCGGGCACCATGGCGGCAGCTTCCTCCCCCGAACCCGGAAGCCTTGTCCTTCCCCCCATGAAAACGACCAAGTTTTTGATTTGTGCGATTTCGGTCGCCGCCGCTCTCGCAGCCGTGAAGGCCAGCGGGCAGACGCTGAGTACGACACATAGCGGGATTTCGCCCGGCCTGTTGGTGAACGGCACCGTGGACGACGGCGGACACGTCGGCGATTTTTACACGGGCCTGATGCGCTTTGACGGTTTCGATGCCTTTTGCGTGGAGCCCAACGAGTCGCTCGCCTATGGCGACAGCCTGGTGTATGAGGTGCAGGACATCACCCTGCTCACGAATTACGACATCGTGGCGCGTCTGGTGACGGCGTACCTGGCTTCCCCGCAAACACCGGGGCACGCGGCCGCCGTGCAGTGGGCCATCTGGAGGGTCACCACCGAGAGCCTGTTCTCGCCCTCGCTGCTGGATGGTCGCGTGCGGATCACGATTTCGGCCAATGAGCCCACCGCCCTTCTGGCCAACGATTATCTTGCCAACGTCAACAACCACTCCCCGGCCACGCTGGTTTATCTGACCAACAGCGGCGGTCAGGATGTGGTGACCTGGAATCTGATCCCGGAGCCGGGAACGGCCGCGCTGGCCGCGCTATCGGCGCTGGTGCTCTTCCGCCGCCGCCGCTGATCCCTCTCCCCGCCTTTGCGGCTTGCGCCGCGACCGGAACCGTTGAAGTCTCAGGCGCCCCGCGGCGGGCGTTCCGCATTGATGTTTCCGGATTCGCGATATTTCCTGACATGTTTGTCCGTCGCCGCGCTGGCATGGACGGCCGTCCCGCGTCTGGATGCCCAGACTGCGGCGGGAACCAGGCCCGCCGTGCCGAGGGTGGTGGTGCCCACGGGAAACCGGCCGATGGAACCGGTGAGGCCGGTGGCACCCTCGACGAGAATTCTTTACCCTTGGAAAACCCACATCACCTGCACCGTGTTCTGGGTGGGCGAGCAGCCCTCGGGAAGAAACCGCACGCCGAACTGCAAGTCGTCGTGGGACACCCAGTGGGCGATCAATTTCGGTGGCTACGACGATCCGGAGCCTAACAACCGCATCGCCAGTCACGCGACGGGCGAGTTCCGGCCCAAGGCCTTTGTGCCGAAACTCAATCCCTTCTACATCGCGCTGCCCTACAACGATGTTCTCAACTACCGCTCGCACAAACCCGAAGCCTCCCGTGTGATTCCGTGGTTTGCCCGCGCGCGGCCACTGCCGGGGAAAACCGTTTGCAAGGGACGCTGGGTGCAGATCTACCGGAATGGCCGCAGCTGTTATGCCCAGTGGGAGGACTGCGGACCATGGGTGACCGACGACTGGGAATACGTGTTCGGCACCGCCAAACGGCCCAAAACCCGTGAAAACGGCGCGGCGGGCATCGATATCTCGCCATCCGTCCGCGATTACCTCGGTGTGAGATCCGGGGAAAAGGTCCACTGGCGTTTCGTCGAGGCCGGCCAGGTGCCCTACGGACCGTGGAAGAAAATCGGTCAGGCCCCGCCGGCGGATGATCCCGACCTTGCCGCGCAGCAACGCTACCTGGAATACCTCCGCAAACTGCGCGACGAGCAGTTCATGAAAAAACCGCTCAGCCAATAGGCGCGGGCGGGGCGGCGGACGCGTTTCCGAAGCGCAGGAACTCCAGGCAGAGCCGTACCGTTTCCGGATGGGTCTGGATGAAGGTGTGGTCCGCATCCACCACCTCGAAGCGGCATTCCCCTGGCAGCCGGCCCCGGGAAGCGGAAACAATGCCATCGTTTTCCGGATCCAGAAGCCTGCGGAAAATGGGAATGCTGCACCTGCTGCCCATGATCACCGCCGTTTCCACCGGTCCGGGCGGTGGGGGCAGGGAGCGGGGCAGTCCATTGGTCCCGAGCGAGCGACCGGCGGGCCCCAGCAGGAAATGCAGCGCCGGATGCCGGCGGGTCCAGTCCACGATCTCGCTGCCGCCATTCGGCGGTGCCAGCATGACCAGCCGCTGCGGGGCCGTCTCGGGATGCCGGGCGAGGATTTCCCGGGCGACGATGCCGCCGAGCGAGTGGGTCACCCAGTGGGTCTCGCGCCCGGCGGCGTGTTCACGGATGGTGCGGAACACCTTCTCGGCAAGCGTGGACACCGGCAGACGGGTGGACGGGTAGGGGATGTTCAGGGTGGAAAATCCCTCGCCGCGCAGCGTGCGGGCGAGCGGTTCCATCGCCCGCCAACCGCGCCACAGCCCGTGCAACAGCACCACCAGCGGGGCGGCGCCTCCCTCATGGCGCGGGCGGTCCCAGGGTAAGGGCGGTGTGAGCATTTCCAGGCGATCCCGCAGGCGCTTCATGGCGTGATGCTAGACGCAAACAGGCGGCCCGGCAACCCGCGCCTCCGTCCTCCGTCTTTTCCCCGGCGAAATTCCGGGTGCATTCTTCTTGACTGGAATTGGCGCGGGGCCTAAATCGCCGCCCCCAAACGAACCTTTTACCTCATCACGCCATGGCCAACGCTCAAGTCATCCTCAAAGAAAAAATCGAAGGCCTTGGTGCCGAAGCCGACGTTGTGAAGGTGCGCGCCGGCTACGCCCGCAATTTCCTCGTTCCGCAGGGCAAGGCCTACGAGGCCACCAGGTCGAACCTCCGCCACGTCGAGGCACTCAAGTCCGCCCGCGCCCGCCGCGAGGCCGAGGAGCTGCTCGCCTTCCAGGAAATCGCCAGCAAGATCTCCAAGCTCAAGCCCAAGTTCACGCTTTCGACCGGCCAGGGCGGCAAGGCCTTCGGTTCCGTCACCAGCATGGACATCCACAAGGAACTCGAGGCGGCCGGCATTGTCATCGACCGCCACGCCATCGAGCTTGAGAAACCGGTCAGGAAGTCCGGCAAGTCCGAGGTCAACATCAGGCTCCACCCGCAGGTGAGCGCCACGCTCGTGATCTCCGTGGACGCCGGCGACACCGCCGCCGATTCCGGGGAGGCCTGATCCGGTCACTCCATTCCCTTTCACGAAGAACCCCCGGTCCGCTTGGCGAACCGGGGGTTTTCCTTTGCGAACTCCAAATCGCAGATAGGAAAGGTTTTCAGACGATTCCCTGGCGCAGGGCCTTGGACACCGCCTCGGTTTGCGAGCGGACGTGAAGCTTGCGGTATACCGAACGCAGATGCATGTCCACGGTGTGCTGGGAGATCGAGAGTTGGTCGGCGATTTCCTTCTTGATGAGACCCTTGACCAGATAACGCAGCACATCCTCCTCGCGCGAGGTGAGGGGCTCGATTTGATCGACCGGGCCGTATCGCGCGAAGCCTTCGAGGATCATCTTGGCGATCGGGCTGCTCAGCGCGGAGGCGCCGTGAATCACATCGCGGATGCCGGAGAGGATCTCATCCGGATCGGCGGTCTTGAGCAGGTAACCGGACGCTCCGTTGCAGATGGCGCGATAGACCTTCTCACGGTCGTCGAAGGAGGTGAGGATGAGCACCTTGACCTCGGGCATCATGGAGCGGATGTCCGAGAGCACTTCGAGTCCGTCGCGGCGCGGCAGACCGAGGTCGAGCAGCAGCATGTCGGGGCGTTCGTTGGAAAACTTCAGCTTGTCGTACAGGTCGGCGGCGGAGCTGAAGTGATGGGGACAACTCAGATCCTCTTCCGAGGAGATGAGGCGGCGGATCTGCTTGGCGAAGACCTCGTGGTCTTCGAGAATCCAGATGTTGGTGGTGGAGGCGGGTGCGGCAATCATGCGAGGGCGGGGTGTGTGGTGAGATGCGAGCGTTTGACCAGCAGGCGGACGCTGGTACCGGTATCCTTGGAAGAGTTGATCTGCAGCATGCCGTTGAGAACCCGCGCGCGGTCCTCCAGCTTGTTGACAGTGGTGGGTTTCTCATTGGCGGCGAGCGGCAGTCCCACGCCGTTGTCGAGGATTTCCAGAGCGAGCTTGTCATCCTCGTCCCACAGGCGGATCGAGACCGAGCGGGCCTGCGAATGCTTGAGCACGTTGTGGATGGCCTCCTTGTAGAAGAGGAACAGGTGGCGCTTGGCGTCCAGCGAGAGCTTGGAGGCGGTCTTGCTGGAATCGCACTCCACGGTGAACTCGATCTCGCGCAGGAGACGGTTGGCGGTGTCGCGCATGCGCTGGACCAGATCGCCGATGGAGTCCTGCTTGCGCTCCAGCAGCCAGACGATGTCCCGCATGGCGAGGGAACTCTCGCGGGCGATGGTTTCCATCTCGTCGAGGTCGTGAACGAGCTCCTTGGGACCGTCCAGGCGGGCGAGATCCTTGCGGGCGGTGCGGGCGATCAGCGAGATGGAGCCGAGGTTGCTGCCGATGTCGTCATGAAGGTCCGAGGCGATGCGCTTGCGGATCTGGTCAAGCTGCTCCTTGGACATCAGGCGGCGGCGTTCGACGATGAAAACGGGGATGAGGAAGGTGAGGCCCAGCAAAACGGCGGAGCCCCAGGTGGCATTCAGTTCGCTGCGGGAGGCAAGCTGCCGATGCACCGGACGCAGGGCTGTCAGTTCGCGCTCGACCCGTCCGCGCTCGTTGAGCTGCTTGAGCCAGGAACCCACGGGGATGATTTCCTTCTCCGAGCTGTATCCGTCGGTGAGGCTGGTGACTTCCGCGGACTTGCCCTCGTGCTCGCGCAGGACCGGAATGCCCTTGGCGAGGTTTCTGCCTGCGGACCACACTTCGATTTCCGACAGGGCGTGAATCCGGCGGTCGCCCATGATCCACGGCCGGGTGGCGGTGATGCTCAGCGAGCGGGCTTTCGCGCCGTTGACCGGAATGACCAGGGGTGTCATGTGGCTCGCGCCCGGGAGCGGATTGGTCCAGGCGAAAACCGTCACCGGCTCGCCGTTTTCAGAATCACGCACGGTCACTTCCAGGGATTCGGGAAATACCGAGGCTTCGAAGGAGCGGTTGACCTGATAGGGGAACAGCACCACGCGGTCCACCGCCTCGGCCGATGGAAGCCGGATGTTCCATGAGGTTTTCCCGTTTGGGTTTTCCACCATCACCGCGTCGCCCGGCTGGAATTGCGGACGCACACCATTCTGCCAGATTCCGAGCGGCATGCGGCCGTCGGTGAGTGCCTGCGGATACCACATGCGCGGAACGTCGAGACCGCCAAGGGCCGAAACCTTCGCGCCGAAGGAAACGGGCTCATTGCCGGAAAGCACAATGAACTCGGACAGTCCGAAGAGGTCCAGCGTGCCCTTGTTGTGTCCCTCATGCACGGTCAGGCGAACGTAGCGGCCGTTTTCCCGCGTGTTGAACGAAACAGGAATACCCGCCGGCGGGGCTTGGGGAATTTTGCCGGAGGTAAAGACCACGGAGCGCTGGGCGAAATCCTCACGGTTCGAAACCTCGATCGTGAAGCGTTTCGGAAAAATCCCGGAATCTTCCAAAAATTCCCGCTGGGCCGGGACCAGGTAAATCTGGTGGATGGGCATCTCCCGCCCGAAGTCCAAGGTGATCGTTGGGTCTGGATCACCCGCGTTGGCACGCCCCCCCCGATACCCAAGGCCTATTTTAAGCGGATGTTCGCAATGCTGGGCGAAGCTCGATAGTTGGCTGTCCAGCCAGCTCACCCGATCCTCAATCCTAACGAGTTGCGGATCAAGAACGCGCGCGATGCGGGCAATCGGATTGGCGACTTGGGCTGAAGCCGCCGCATCCGCGCCAGTGGAAACCAGCGCTGCCATTAGGCAGGGCATTTCATTGGCAATACGACGGAAGTGGACAAGGGAGGGTATCATCCGCGATGGGCGATTCGCCGATAGGTTGGCGGTTTTTTAAAAATAATCAACATTTTTTGACTAAAAGTGTCCAAAGGATAATAATCAGGGTTCAAGCAGTGGTTTCGGCGGGATTTCCGTCCAGACAAAGCAGGCGGCGTTTGACGGCTTCCCGCTTGAGACGCAGTTCGCGCCATTCGTTGACCAGGCGGCTGGCCTCGATGACGCCGCAGCCGGACGGGATGGCGATTTCCCGGCCGGACCACCAGACGCCGCGGATGGCGACGACGCAGCAGAAGCGGCCGTTTTCCCACGCCCCGAAGGGTGCGCCAAAAGTTTCGGGACAGCCGAGGCGTTGCCGCCATTCGAGCAGTTTCGCGAGGGTGACATCGGTTCTCGGCAGCGGCCCGAGCGCCGGGGTGGGATGGAGTCTCCGGATCAGCTCATCGGGGTTCATCCGGGAGTGGAGTCCGAGTTCGATGCGGGTGAGGAAGTGGACGATTGGCCCGAGAGCGAGGATTTCGCGCGGGTGGCGTTTGAGGGTTCCCAGATCCAGCAGTTTCGCGACGAGTGTCTGGGCGACGTATTCGTGCTCGCGGATTTCCTTTTCATCCACCGCGAAGGCGTCCCGGTCCTCGCTGCGTGCGGTGCCGGCAAGGGCCATGGTTTCCAGACTGTGGTCTTCCAGTGAAAGCAGGAGTTCCGGGGTGGCTCCGGCGAATCCCGATTCCCCGCCATGCCAGCCGTATGAGAGCAGCGGTGGAGCCTGCCCGCCCATGGCGGCCGCCAGCGCATCACCGGGGGGGCGATCCGCAGCGCCGGTCTCCGTGACCACGGGCACGGTTTTCTCAAACACCCCGCTGTGGATTGCCGACATGACCTCCTGGAAAACCACCGAGAAGGGTGCGGCGTCCGGAGTTCGCCACTCGGCGGCGAGCGGTTGGCCCGCGTGAAACCGGCTGGTGAATTCTTCCGCGCTCAGGCGCTCGTGACGGGCGGGAATTCGCCATGGTCGGGGGTTGCGGAGGGCGAAATCCTGAATGTGGAAGGCGACCCCATCCTGCGGCGGGCCCCCGGATTCGGTAAATGGGCCGTGGCCGAGAAGGACGCTGCCGTCCCTGCGGGTGAGCCACGCCATCGGTGCGGCGTCGGGTGTCATGAGTTGTCGCGCGAACATGTGGCCGGGCCACGCTCCGCGCAAGTTTCATCCGGTTTCATCCGGTTTTATCCCGGGTTGCGGTCGCCGCCCCTTTGACGTCTTTCCCTTGAAATATGAATTCCCATCCCAGGTGATTTCAAAATTCGGGACGCGCCCTTGTGAGCTGTGAACCCCGCGCCGCCTGGCCGCATGTCGTTTCTTGATCTGTTCATGCAACCCACATTCATCCCGATCTCGTCCCGGCGGGTAATGATCCGGCGATTCGACAAACGCCCGAGTGGCTTCACGCCGCGAAGCCAATACAGCCTGTCGGCCCGCCCACATGACGATACGTATCAGCAGCCATCCGATGCGTCTCCGGAACGGTTCTTGGAACGCTGGCCACGGCCCGTCCCACCTTCCGGTTCAGGCAATGCCCAGGCATTTTGCGGGGCGTGCTCCCGATTGCGGTTGACGTGAATGGCTAACGGGGGCCGGGTCGGCTTGACACCGCACCATTTCAAAATCCGGCGCCTGCCGGCTTCAGTGTTCATTTGCCGAATCGAAAATATCCTGACGTTGTGGGGAAACCTTTTTTCAAGTTCAATGACCTTGGAATAGTATTGCTTCCAAAATCGCGCGACTCGAACGGTCTTTGGAATTCTGTTCGGGTAACTCGGGTAGCAGGAATCCCATGGGCATGGCTTGGGAGATTCATCGGACCAGTGGTCCCGCTCCCCTGTCCACCTTAGGTAACTGGAGACGGTTTCGGTCATCGGCCGCTTCAAAACCGGGAAGCGAACACGGTCGGAACCCAGCAGGTCAAGCCAGAGTGACACATAGTTCAACCAGTAAAATCCCGAATCACCGACAATTTCGTGCGTCGTCCGGTCATGCAATTCCGCGATCATTTCCCGCATGACTGTCTCCGAAGCCTCCCAGGTAACCCGATGCGAGAGTCGCTCGTGGCTCACCATAACCCCTTCCTGCATCGACAACATGCTCGCGAGGCTCATGGTTCCACACCTTCCGCTACCAAGAACAAAAACATACCGCCGGTCCCGCCCGGTTGCCCCCGCTCTGTCATCCGCGCTCCCTTTCGAAACAAACGGAGGATCGATCTCCCTTAGCCTGAAATCCTTTGTTGGATCAAGGTAGCCACCGTCAGCGGCAATCAGGTCTTCACGTTTCCAGCGAAACCATTTCAAGATCAGGCGATTGTCCGAAATTTCGTATGTGCCGAGGTCGATGCCCGGACGGATTAGGGTTCCGTCGCTGAAAAGCAGGAGTGTCCCGTTCCATTGCGGATGGCTGGCTGCAAAACATCTGACGGCAGTCCCGGGCCGGGTTGAATTTTCCGGGTGAAATCCGCTCCGTTCCCCAGGAGTCGAATGGTATTTTGAAAAATCCTCCCTAATCGAACGGGAATGGCATTCGTGGCGACAGGCTTCCGGGTGCCACTGGTGGCGAATTCCGGGTGAACGGTAGCGGTCGATTGTCGTTACCTTGGCGAGGGAATTGTGAAGGATGTTGTCTTCACCTCCCCAGCTTTCGAATTCGGGAACACCGCCAACCCAACCCAGAAGTTCCCGGCGGACAAAACAGATGCCGAACGCATCGACATGCCATGTGGTTGGATTTCCCCGTTCATCGGTATCCAGAATGACCGGAAACGCCGCATTCCCGGTCGTGGCCGAATCGATCCCCCGCATCAGATCATCGACCTCAAACACCAGATCCGCATCGGCTAAGAGCACGATGCTGTGTTTCGCGAACGCGGCCGCGCGATTAAGCCCCCGCCCGCGGGAAAACCCGCCCGGAACGCGAACGATGCGCACGGGCACGGGGGCGGCTCGCGCGGCCAGCCAATCCTCCGGCGCCCAATCGCTTGAACCGAAGTCCGCTACGATGATCTCCAAAGGTCCCAATCTCCTGTCTCGTGCGGCTCTGCAAATCGAATCGACGCAATTGGGGAAGAGATTCAAAAAGCCCCCGCCATGCGGTACGCGTGAGCGATTCTTCAGGCTGACGCAAATCGACAGCCCCATGGACCGCATGTTTTCGCAATGCCTCATCGAACCGGCTTTGTTTTCCGCCAATTCCACGTATTGTGACTGGAATTTCGGAATAATGCGGTGCCTGCCTTGTATTCCCTGATTCTCCACATGCCGGGCGCATTCTTCCAATCCCTTGCCGTATCCGTGATACGAGAGGTGGTACGTGTCGATCCCCATCATTCTGTAAATGTAGAAGATGTCCTCGGATTCCAAAGGACCGGAGCTGTGGCAGCCTTCGCCGGCCACCTTGGCTTCGAACTCCTGATCTTCCCCGCTGTTGAATTCCGGGTAGCCTCCGATCGTGTCAAACATCTCCCGGCTGTAGATCGACATCGCGTGAGCCATGACCCCGTCCTTTCGTTCCACATCGCGCCCATTCCACCACCATAGCGTTGAGGGCTTGAAGTAGCGCCCAAGCCGGATTTTCTGAAGCGAAAGGGAAATTCTCCATGGCAGGCTGATGTCGTCGTCATCCCACGGCAGAATGTACCGTCCCGTGGAGAGTCTGGTGGCGGCGTTGCGTTTTGAGCCTATTGTCGGGTAACGCTCAATGCGATTTACCAGTGTGATTTCGGGATGGGGTCCGATTTCAAGGAGTATTCCGGGATGATCGTTCAGTATGATCAGCTCCTTTTCGCCCGGATAATCCTGAAGAAGAAAACTCTGGACCGCTTCTCCAATCAGGTGCGGCCTGCCATAGGTGATGCAAATGCAGCTGACTTTGGGAAGACCGCCACCCCAACACTCGAAGTCATATGCGCGTGTGGTGTTCATTCGGGAAGCAAGGCGATTTCGTGGAACACTTCCTCCCATGAGGCCTTCGAGGACTCCAATCCGCCCAGCTCCAAACCGCGTATCCTGGCCGCCTCCGCCATGTCCACCCGGAGATTCGGCTCGTACGCCATTTTGCCGGCGTAGTAAATGAAATCCCGCTCGTGGTTGCAGAGCCACCCGGTTTTCCCATGATCCACCATCCGGCGCCACCCGCCGCGGTTATCGACGATCAGCACGCTGCCACTGGCCATGGCCTCGAACCCGATGCGCGGCCAGTTCTCCGTCGTGTCGGTGGGCTGAAGCACGATTTCGCAGTGACGGTAGAAGTCCTGCTGGGATATTTCGCTCTGATCGCGGGCGGTCCGAATCCAATCATAGGGTTTGCCGATCTTCTGTTCGGCCCTGTGATCAAATCCCAGGAACAGCGCCCGTTTGAATTTTGGCGCCACAAAATATTCGTAAATGTGGAGCGTGTTTCGCGAATATTTGTCGGCATCCTGGCGCGAGATCCTGCCGCACCCGAAAAATTCTCCCTCCCGGTCGTTGTGAAAGGCGAAATCCGCGGAGTCGAAGTATGGCCTGAAGCTCATGAAGCGGATGGACGGATCGCTGTTGAGGTTTCTCAACTCAGGCATATGCTTCAGTCTCACCTCCTCGTTTTGGTAGAGAAACATCGCGATTTCGCCACGCTCCATGGACTTCCTCTCGGCATCGAAAAGCCAGGTCATGCAGTTGAGAAACACGGTGCGGCGGGTTCTCTTCCTGATTTCCGGAAGGCTGGCAAGGAACTCCGCCGAGCAGAAGCCGAAAACCGGATCTCCGGCCTCAAGGGTTTCCCAGCCGTTGCAGCGGTGAATACGGACGCCCCGGCGGAGCATTTCCGTGTAAAGGGGCTCATGTTCGAATCCCCGCGAGTTTGGGATCAGGTGTACCTCGACACCCATCGACAGCCAGACGAGGATCTGATGGTGCAGTTCGGTCGAGGCACCGCCGTATAGTCCGGGAAAGCCGTGGACAAAAACACGATTTTGGGGAGTACTCATGCTTCGATTTCCTTTTGGATGGCCGGATCGGAGAGTTCAAGCGAATTTGAACGTGGAAACGGGCTTCGCTGGTTCCGGCATTTCCCACATGGCCGTGTTTTGTTCAAATGTTCCGGATGACGTTTTTGTCGCTTCGCATTCAGGATCCGACACCCGGAATCCCGGCCTTGATTGCTGGAAGTGAGCCGATTGCATCAACATGGAAAAGGAGGGGGACTTGTGCCCGATGAGATGAGCGCCGCGCGCTTGCCGGCCGCCCGCCTTCGTTGATGGCAAGAATTCTCTTGCATCGCTTCCCAAAATGCAATGGTTGTAGTGTCATATATGGACTCTTCATCAAGCTCCGGTTCCTCATCGGTTTCGCCTGGTATGTCGAACTCGGTCTCGGATAGCGGCTCTTCGTCCGATTCAGGAAGCGCTTCGTCATCAATCGCTTCGTCATCGAGCGATTCGTCATCGAGCAGTTCGTCATCG
>CAZKQK010000135.1:0-13689 GCA_964554865.1 uncultured Luteolibacter sp.
GCGTCCCTTGCGAACAAGCTGGTTGATGGTCGGCATGATTTCCTGCGTGGTTCTGGTTTTGCTAGGGACGAACCGGAGCGACCACGACGAGGAAACCCTCGCTGAAGCTTTTCTCCGGAGCCGCCCCGATAAATTTTCCCTGTGTGAAGGCACCATCCGTCAATGGGATGGGACGGTGGGCTGCAATGCGGGGCGGCGAATCTAGGGACCGATTCCGACCTGACAAGCCCTAATTTGCGATTTCGAAATTTTTTCCTGCGCCGGATTTGACCGCTCCGGAAAACCCGGAAAACAGGGCACGGGAGCCCGTTTTTCATTGGGTCGTTAGCCATTCCCGAAACTCAGGGGATCCAAACCGGTTTCCATTCACGGGCATCCTTGAAAAAGAAAACCGGCGGAAACCGGAGCACTTGGGGGGGAGAGGCCTCGGGTTCCACCGGCTTTTCAAGGTCGGGGGGATGTTGTTTGGGGGGATGTCTTCGTTCGCAGGGGGGGCTCGCGCTGACGGACGGAGAAATATCCCAAATCCGGCCACATGGCAACCCCGTAATCGCGTGGGTCTGTTTGCAATCCCGTCTTGCCCCGCTCCGGATGGCCTGCTTCCATCCGCGCCCCAACACGAGAAAACGATGGCAAACAAAGACTGCACCGACCCCGCCCGCATGGAGAAAATCGTTTCCCTTTGCAAACGCCGAGGCTTCATCTTCCAAGCCGGTGAACTCTACGGCGGTCTCAACGGCGTGTGGGACTACGGACCGATGGGCGCGGAACTCAAGCGCAACCTCAAGGATTACTGGTGGCGCAAGACCGTGCAGGAACGAGATGACGTGCTCGGCATGGACGGCTCGATCCTTACGATGGAACAGGTGCTCGTTTCCTCCGGCCACGTCGGTGGTTTCAGCGATCCGATGTGCGAATGCCTCCTTTCCAAGGCCCGCCTCCGCGCTGATCGGATTCCCGCGCAGGACGGTGTCGCCGTATGGTTCACCGGCGCGAAACACGAGGCTTCGGACTGGAGCGTCGAGCGCGAGTTCGCGGTGTTGGTGAAATCGGAAAACGAAACGGGAAACGCGCGGAAAACCGCACGCAAGTTCTACGCGCAATTCATTCCGAACCAGCAGGTGTCCCCGAAGGAACTGGAACTTGTCGCCGGAAAAACGGAATCCGTCGCGGAAAGCACCCAATTCAATCCCGATAACGGCTCCCTGCTCAGCGAACCGCGTCAATTCGAGCTGATGTTCAAGACCAACATGGGAGCCACCGGCGACGGCATCGCCTACCTCCGCCCCGAGACCGCGCAATCGATCTTCGTGCAATACAGGAACGTGCTGGATTCCAGTCGCGTCAAGCTGCCCTTCGGCATCGCCCAGATCGGCAAATCGTTCCGCAACGAGATCAACCCGCGCAACTTCACCTTCCGCTCGCGCGAATTCGAGCAAATGGAAATCGAATACTTCTGCCACCCGGACGACGGCCTGCGCCTGACCGACGAGTGGCTTGGGCAGCGCCTCGCCTTCTACGAAGAGATCGGCATCCCGAGGGAAAAACTCCACATCAACGACATCCCGGACGGCGAGCGCGCGTTCTACTCGAAGAAGACCTACGACATCGAATACGAATTCCCCTTCGGCGTGCAGGAACTCGAGGGCGTGGCCTACCGCACCGACTACGATCTCGGCGTCCACCAGAAGGGCGCGGGCAAACCGCTCGAATACTTCGACGAGGAAACGAAAGCCCGTTTCCTCCCTCATGTCGTCGAGCCGTCAGCCGGTTGCGACCGCACCGTGCTCGCGCTGATCTGCGAGGCCTTCGATGAGGAAACCCTCACCGACGAAAAGGGCAAGGAGGACATCCGCACCGTGCTGCGCTTCAGGCCCGCCATGGCCCCGGTCAAGGTCGGCATCTTCCCGCTGCTCAGGAAAAACGAGGAGCAGGTCCGGATCGCACGCGACATCCAGCACAAGCTCCGGAAGTGGATGACCGTTTTCTACGACGATGGCGGCGCTGTCGGCCGCCGCTACCGCCGTCAGGATGAAATCGGCACCCCGTTCTGCGTCACCGTCGATTTCGAAACCCTCGGCGAGCAGGGCGGGGAACTGGAAAACACCGTGACCGTCCGCCACCGCGACTCCATGGAGCAGGAGCGGATCCACATCGACACCCTGCTGCCCTGGCTGCTCGAACGGGTGCGCTGAGGAAAGTTTTCCCGCCTCTCCGTTCTTGCCACTCCGCCGGACACCACCTTGACTTCCGCCCTCATCCATTCATCCACCGTGAAAGCCCACGAACTTTACGCCGCCGCCGATCCCGCCCTGTTCACCCAGATGCTCGACTGGTTCCGAGCCAACGACCGCAACGTTTACAAGTCCGCCGTCGCCACCCTCGCCCAGAACCGCAAGCTCCGCCCGGTCTTCATCGAGAAGAAACCCCTCGCCGGGCAATACGCCTGGATCCTGAAAACCCTCAGGATCAACGCCTGCGACACCATCGGCGAACACCTCCTCCAAGCCTACCTCATGGCCGGCCAGCAATCGCTGCTCGCCATGTTCTGCGACGGCATGGGCATCCCCCACGATGGCAAGGGCTCCGTGGTCGGCGACCTGCCCAAGAAACTCGACGCCGAACGCCTCGCCACCACCATCGACCGCCTCACCGGCCTCTTCGATCCAAAGCTCCTCACCCTCTACCTCCACTGCTTCAACATGCAGGTCCCCGGAGGCTGGCCGGAACTGACCGAAAAACTCGGCTCCGACGAGCGGCTGCGTTTGGCTTGATTTGCTTCGCCGCTTGCGGATGCCCACAGTCCGTGGCATCCTGCGGCCATGCCAGAAGCCGATACAAGCTTCCCACACCGTCGGAAAAGCGCATCCGCCGACGCGTCTTTCGCCGCTGAAATGGAACGCGTGCGGCGAATGAGCATGGAAGAACGGATCATTGCGGCGCTATCGATGCCTGCCGACTTCGCCTGGATCAATCCCACATCCCCATCGGGGAAAGACCATGTCCGTTCCGGAGAGCAACATTGAGGCGGCGGAGAAAATCGTGGCGTTGATTCGCGTCCATGGCGTGCAACCCGTGCTCATCGGAGCCACCGCTCTCGCCGCCTACCACTACGTGCGCCACACTGCGGACATCGACCTTGGCGTCGATGCGGACATCAAAACCATGCGAACCCTTGCTGCCTGTCTTGATAGAGAAGGATACAAAGTCGAGTTTCGCGAACCTGACAGCGAAGATCCTCTTGGCGGCGTGATGGATGTTTCGGGTCCGTTCGGTCTGATACAAATCATCAGTTTCGCAGACCGCTTTCCGATTGTTATCCAAGATTCTCTCGCAGGAGATGACATTCGGATCCGTCCGGGAAGCGAATTGCGTCTCATCCCGATCCCACAGCTCGTGGCCCTCAAGCTCTATGCGGGCGGCTACCAGTCACGCGCGGACATCATCGGGTTGCTCCGGCGAAATCCCGGAGTTGATCTGGACGAAATCCGCGCCACCTGCCGTAAGTATCGCCTTGGGGGAATCGACACCTTGCTTAAGGAGCTGGACTCACATTGATCCTGAAAAACCCCGCTTTGCGCTCTTGCCCCGGCGGCCCCCGACCACTAGCTTCCGCCCGCCATGCCCAAAGTCCACGTCAGAACCTACGGCTGCCAGATGAACGAGCGCGACTCGGAGCAGGTCGCGCGCATGTTCGCCGAAGGCGGATATACCGTGACGGCCAATGAAACCGAGGCTGACGCCGTGCTCATCAACACCTGCTCGGTGCGCGACCAGGCCGAACAGAAGGCTCTCGGAAAAATGGGCGCGCTCATCCACGCCGGTCGCGGGCGCAGGCATGTCGTTTATGGTTTCATGGGCTGCATGGCGCAATCGCGCGGCGAGGAACTCCTGAAAACCGTGCCCGGACTCGACATCGTCGTCGGCACCCAGAAATACCACAAGGTTTTCGAATACGTCGATGGCATCCTGAAACGCCGGCTCGAAGCGCGGATGGACGATCCCAGCCACTCGCTGCGCGGCGAAACCGTCTGCGACATCGCCGAGGAGGAAGGCTCGCAAAACACCATCCGCGACCACACCCACAAGGAGTGTCACGCCAGCGCCTTCGTTTCCATCATGCAGGGCTGCAACATGCGCTGCTCGTTCTGCATCGTGCCGGACACCCGCGGCAAGGAGCGCGGCAGGCCCATCACCGACATCGTCGCGGAAGTCCGCCACCTTGCCGGCAACGGAGTGCGCGAGGTCACCCTGTTAGGCCAGATCGTAAACCTCTACGGCCGCACCGAGTTTCCGCGCGTCGATGGCAAATCCCCCTTCGTCCAGTTGCTCGAAGCCGTGCACGCCGTCGATGGCATCGGGCGCATCCGCTTCACATCCCCCCACCCTATCGGTTATCGGGACGATCTGGTGGCGGCATTCACGTATCTTCCAAAACTCTGCTCCCACATCCATTTCCCGATGCAGAGCGGATCGGACCGCATCCTGCGCGAAATGCGGCGGCCGTATAAGAACGGAAAGTTCGTCGAGATCTGCGAGAAAATGAAATCCGCGCGACCGGACCTCGCCATCACCACCGACATCATCGTCGGCTTCCCCGGCGAGACCGAAGAGGACTTCCAGGCCACCATCGACACCGTCGAGCGCCTCCGGTTCGACAACGCCTTCGTCTTCCGCTACTCGAAACGCCGCAACACCCCCGCCGCCGAAATGGACGGACAGCTCGAGGAAACCGAAAAGGAAAACCGCAACCAACGGCTGCTCGACGTGGTCAACCGCATCGCCAGGGAGAAAAACGCCGCGCTCGTCGGCACCACCCAGCGGGTTCTTTGCGAAGGCCCCTCGAAAAACAACGCCGCGCGCCTATCCGGACGCACCTCGCAGAACAAAATCGTCATCTTCGATGGCGACGCCGCGCGCATGACCGGACAAATGCCCGATATCCACATCGAACAAAGCACCGGTTTCACCCTCTACGGCACGCCGCTCATTTCGCTCTGAAACGAACTCCGCGCTTCCCCCGCCGGGCGACCGGTGCTTGATTCAGGCCAATGAGAAAAATCCTGCTATCATCCCTTGCGGCCGCCGGCACCGCCCTTTGCTCCACCCCCGAAGCCCGCGAGTGGAAGGCTCCGGACGGGACCTTGGTGAGATACCGTTGGAGCGCCCCGGAAAAAACCGAGGAAGGGAAAACCTATCCCCTCGTCCTCTTTCTTCATGGCGCGGGCGAACGCGGCAATGACAACCAGGCCCAGCTCAAGCACGGAGTCATCCCCATCATCGAGGGCGCTGCCAAACTCGGAACACCATGTTTCCTCATCGCCCCCCAGTGCCCGTCCGACCGCTGGTGGGCGCCGATCAACCGCGAAACCATGGATCTCTCCGAGGCCGACAAACCGAACGCACTGCTCGAAGCCGTGCTCGCGCTGGCCGACGACGCCATGAAACAACACCCCATCGATCCCAAGCGCTTCCACGTCACCGGCATCTCCATGGGCGGCTTCGCAACCTGGTATCTGTTAGGCCGGGCTCCCGGCAAGATCGCCTCCGCCATCCCCGTTTGCGGCGGTGGCGATCCGGCGCTCGTCGCCGGATACCGGAAAATCCCGATATGGGTCGCCCATGGCGATGCCGACACGGTCGTCCCGCCCCAGAGCAGCCGACGGATGATCCAGGCGCTTGAAAAGGCCGGAGGCAAACCCAAATCCACATTCTACCCCGGCGTCGGTCACGACTCGTGGACGCAAACCTATAACAACCCCGAAATCATCCGCTGGATGTTCGCCCAGCGCGCCGGCGACTGAAGGAAGACCGGAAGTTGACGGCCACATCATCACCTCCGTCCGGCCTTAGCCCCAATGCCTTTGGGGAAAGCTGATTGTCTCAAACACATAGTCACCTTCGCTTGATTCATTGGATGTCAGCCTTGGCCAGCCACAAACCGGCTGCCGGACCTTGCGCGGGCAGTTTCGCCTTCGCCTCACAGGGGTGCCTGCCTGATGATCGACTCCCGGACACGTTTGAACACCCCCCTTTCTCCCTCCCTCCGGTCCGCCCAACGGCTGTTTCAGCGGCCACCCGCCAAAAGCAAATTCCTAGCAGTTAGACCAATGGCAACAGCTCCTCCGACCTCAAGCTGTCCGGATGAGCCGGAGCATCGGGCGTCGGACTCTCCATATCGGCCATGAGCCTAGAAGGCGGCCGCCCGCGATCAAGGGAGAAAGGCGAAGGTTTTCCGCGCGTTTCCCCGGAAACGGGCCTTGTTTCATCACAAGGTGTCCGGATGTTGGCGGGAATCCCGTAGTCCGGCGCGGGCCACCCATGCCGGACGCTTGCCCACGCAGGCGGCTTTCAGCGGCCGCCCCGCCTTCGGCGCCAGCGGTGGCATGACCTTCGCGATGACGGAGAGCGGCAGGACGATGAACGTCGGAAGAAGGGAAAAGCGCAGGGTTTTCACGGTGGTGTTTTTTCTCGATCACCGTGCTGTTTGATAGATCAACTGGCCGGTCATCTTGCAGGGAAAGATGTGTTGCGGTCTGCTTCGCGGGCGGACAGACTATGTTGGAATTCGCGATACCGCCGCCGTGCGGGCGGATATCCGGGCAACTTGTGTCATCGAACAAGGGTGGTCAGGAGGTCCGACATTGCTACTCCCGGCAGCGGCGATGGGAACAGTATGAAAACAAGCGGGAGAATTTCAGAGGAAGCCATAAGCTGGTGTTTTTGGAAAGCGTCCTCAAATCAGAGGCGATATTTTCCTCCCAAATCGAGCCTGACGATGCTTGGACCCCGCTGGTCAAGCGAGATGCAGAATCAAAAGCCGGGCTTTTGCCATGGGATTTCTGGATTTTACCGGTCAGGAAAGCACACGGGCCATTGCTTGAATGCCGCGGGATCATTCCGAGGACTTTCGATGGATTTTCTCCAGCATCATCCAGGCCATTTCTTTCGGCAACCGATCCCGCCGGGATTCAACCCATCCGGCCACCCGCGCCGAATCTGAGCAATGATTACTCATTCTGATCCTTCTCTTTATTTGTTGTGGCGGCCAGCGCTTCAGCCTCGCCAAGAAGAATTCGCGCGATGGCCCAGTTCGACCAATAGAGCCTTTCGCCGCCCTCCAGGTTCAGCGGAGTGGATTCCCATGTTTGAACGTCTTTTCGAACGATCTCCAATGTCTTGAGTGCTGAGGACCTCTTGCCGTTTCTCATATCAATCATCGCGAGGATTGCGTTGCACACGGCGGTGCGGGTAGGGCTACCTTCTTCCTTCAGGCTGGTACTGGCCCACTCCTCCGCTTCCGATAGACGTCCCTGCCGGTAGGCAAACAGCGCGAGGGTGAATTGTCTCCACGCGACGAGATGGCCACTCTTCTCTTTCCTCGGACCTTCGAGGGTTCTTTTGGTCACAGCGGCGGCGGCAGTGAGCCCCTCGAGCGTTTCTTCATCCGCAGGTTCCAGCAAGGTGATCTTGAACAGGTGCTCGGCCACCGTCGGATTGATGGATGCACGGAAGCGCCGGAGAGCCAGTGTGCGGACCTCGTGATACTGTCCGGGCTCTCCCCATTCCTTGATCGATGTGGCTGCGGGCAGCCACTCCCGCGAGTTCGCGTCGGTATCGGTCATATCCACGTTCGCAAGGATGTGAACGAGTGCGCGGAACCGGTCTGCCGCGGGCTTCCACCCAGACTTTTTCAGATTCGCGTTCGCGACGGCGATGAGGGTGTTCACCGATTCCAAGGATGGAGGAAACTGCTCCATCGGAAGGTCGGCAAGGAGCTTGTCGGCTTCTTCCATTTCATGGTATCTAATCAATACCGCAGCTTGGGTGACGAGGTCGGCCGACTGTGCCAGCCGATGGAGACGGGATTCATTGGCACGGGCGAGTTCGGCTTGAACTCTCGCTCCTTCTGCTACGGCGCGTGCTCGCTCGGCATCACGCCGCGCCTCGCTTTCGCGGAAGAACAACCAGGTGGATACCCCGAGGCCTGCCAGCAGCCCGAACAGCGCGACTACCGCCGCCGCGAAAAGAACCCGGTTCCGCCTTACCAGTTTCGAGAAGAGATACCAGCGGCTCGGGGGGCGGGCCAAGACCGCTTCTCCCCGGAGGAAGCGTTGGACGTCCATCGCGAAATCCGTGGCCATTCCGTAGCGGCGGCCGCGATCCTTCTCGATCGCCTTCATCACGATCCGGTCCAAGTCGCCCTCCAGGGAGGCAGGCAACCGGTGGGAATCCACCGCTCTCCGAAGGGCGATCTCCGCCAATCCCTCCTCCGGGATCGTCCGCAATCTCGCGGAAGGCACTCCCACTTCCTGATCGCGGATCAGCGCGCGGATCTGCTCCACCCCGCGGTCCTTGAACTCCTCATGCTCAAATGGAGGCCACCCCCTCACCAGTTCGCAAAGCACGGCTCCGAGGCTGTAGATGTCACTTCGCGTGTCGATGTCGCCCTCGGCCTGTTCCGGACTCATGTAGGCGGGGGTGCCCATGAACTGGCCCGACCGCGTGAAAGTCGCCTCTTCCCCGTTCCTGCCGATGGTCGCCTTGGCGATGCCAAAGTCGATCACCTTCGGCACCGCGCGTCCGTCATGATCCCGCACGAGGATGTTGGACGGCTTGATGTCCCGGTGGATGACCCCCTTCTGGTGGGCATGCTGGATCGCTTCGCAGACTTGCACGAAGAGTTCGAGCCAATGACGAAGACTCAGACACTTCCGGTCGCAGTAGTCGGTTATCTTCTCGCCATTCACCAATTCCATGACGAAATATGGTCGTCCCGATCCGGTGACACCGGCATCCAGAACGCGGGCGATGTTCGGATGATCCATCAGCGCCAACGCCTCCCGCTCCATATTGAAGTTGATCCGCGAGGGATGCTGCACGGGGGCACTCCCTGAAGATCCAGGCGAACCTTTGGAAATAGTCTCGTGGCCGGCGTGGGAAAGCCGATGCGACAAGGAATGCCAACTACGTTGAACCCGATTTTTCATGCGCTTCGCCGCTTTCGATCTGATCGCGACGGGGGGCATTTGTCGCCCGCATTGAGTGCGCAAGGAATCGACATCGGGAAACAGGTGTGGTTAGGATCTCCCAGCCGAACGGAAACCCATGGCCGAATTGATTCAGTTTTCCTGTCCCGCCTGCGGAACCACCCTTCGCCTGCCAATGTCGATGGCAGGCGAACAGGGGCCATGTCCGCGCTGCGGGTGCGGGATTGTCGCGCCGGACCCTCATCGCGGAATCGGCGGCCGCATTGATGTGCCGCCACCGGCGATTCTTGAACCCTTGCAGCCCTTCGCGGGGCATCCGGAACGGCCGCACGGGATGGATGTCGCCCCGGATGCGCCGTTTCAAGTGCCAGCCACCGCCACGCGTGAGGAGGACAAGGCTCCTGGGGAACCTGTGACCCCGCTTGTCGCCCCGGTGGCGCCGCCGGCAAGCGCGCATGCCGTGGCATCTGTTCCGCGCGGACCACAGACGGCCGTGCTGGTGCTTTCCATTCTGCTGACCGCCGTGGTTTTCCTGGTGCTGGGCTATCTGCTGGGGGCGCGATCGAACTGGCTGGTATCGCGCACGCCGTTTCCCGTGATGCCGCCGGTGGAGTTGATGGAGGATCGCATTCGGGACCTGCCGGTGCCTGTCCTCCCCGCACCCGCACCAGGCCCTGAACCGGTGTTGGTCAAGCCAGCCATCGCACCCGGGCCAGTGGCTCCGGTGGAGCCGGATCTTCCCGCGCCACCCACTCCGGCGGATACGAAAAAAGCCTCGGCGATGGCGGAGGCGGCGCTGAAGGCCTTTCTGGAAGCACCCGATTGGGCCGCCCGCAGCGCCCATGTGCTGAGGTCCGAAGCGTTGCGCCCGGTGATGGAGACCTACTCGCGTCAAAAACCGGACGGCCCCACGCCCTATCGGAACATCGCGGTTGAGAATAGTCACATGGACCGGAAAACAGGCTACACCATCTTCATCTTCAGCGTGGTGACCGAGCTGCATCCATCGGGTTTTCCGGTCGCGGTGGCGGAAACCCCTGCCGGGTGGAGTGTGGATTGGGAAAGCTTCGTGGAGTTCCGGGACGACCAGTTCCGCGCCTTCGCGGACGGCCCGGCGGAGCGCGGCGGAAGTTTCCATCTGGTGGTGCGCCAACCGCCTGCGGAACGTGCCGCCAATACGGAAAACGAGCATTTTTCCTCTTTCCTGATCGACCCGCCGCTGCCCGGCCGCCAGCGCATGGCCTACGCCCGCAAGGGGACGGACACCCATGCGGCGCTGATCCGCGCCACCGCCGACGGAGCCTCCTTCTGGCCGGTGCTCGAGCTGGCGAAACGCAAGGCTCCGGATGGCCGGACCTTTCTCGAAATCACCGCGATGAAGGCGGACAACTGGTTGCCCGAGACCGAGTGACGCCATCTAACGGCCGTGGACCCTGGTCCAGGCGGCGTTGGCCTTGGAGGAAGCCACGGCGGCCTCGATGAAGGCCATGCCCTCCACGCCGTCGTCGATGGTCGGGAAATCGTAGCCGCCCTGCCGCGGGTAGCTGCCCGCAAAATGGTCGGCGATGGCCTCGCCTGCCGCGAGGTAGATGTTGGCGAAGGCCTCGATGAAGGCTTCCGGATGGCCGAAGGGCAGGCGGGTGTTTTTGGACGCCTCCGGCCCGTTGTAACTGTTGCCTCGCCGCCAGATCTCGCGGGGTTTTCCGGCGAACTTCACGACCAGTTCGTTCGGGTGCTCCTGATGCCACTCCAGCGAGGCCTCGGTGCCATAGATGCGGATGTTCAGGTTGTTCTCATCGCCGGTGGAAATCTGTGAGGCATAGAGCACACCGCGCGCGCCATTGTCATAGCGGACAAGCATCGAGCCGTCATCATCGAGCAAACGACCGGGGATGAAGGTGTTGAGATCGGCGGCGATTTCCACCAACTCCAGTCCGGTGATGTAGCGGGCGAGGTTTTCCGCATGGGAGCCGATGTCTCCGATGCAGTTGGACACGCCGGCCACCGAGGGATCCATGCGCCAGTTCGAGATCGCGCCGCCGTTGCCGTCCCTGAGCGCGGTGATGGCGTATCCCTGCGGGTATTCCGCCACGATCTTGAGGATTTTCCCGAGTTTTCCGGCCCGAACCATCGCCCGCGCCTCCTTGACCATCGGGTAGCCTGTGTAGTTGTGGGTGAGCGCGAATACCAGGCCGGATTTATCGACGATGGATTTCAACTCCTTGGCCTCTTCCAGAGAGAAGGCGAGCGGTTTCTCGCAGATCACGTGGATGCCCGTCTCAAGGAAGGCCCGGGCCACCTTGTGGTGGAGATCGTTGCGGGTGACGATGGTCACGAAGTCGATACGCTCGCCAAGCGGCAGCGCGGCCTCACGCTCCGCCATCTCCTGGAAGGACGAGTAAACCCGCGCCGGATCGAGAAAGAAATCCTGCCCGGACAAGCGGGACTTCCCGGGGTCCGATGAGAAACAACCGGCCACCAACTCGATTTTCCCATCGAGGTTTGCCGCCATGCGGTGAACGGAGCCAATGAAGGCCCCGCGCCCGCCGCCAACCATGCCCATGCGGAGTTTGCGATTCATGAGGGCAGCTTTTTTGATTACTCCGCACGGGGTCAACAAGAATTCCCCGGCAGGTTTGATGTTCGTCATAAAAACCGCATCCGATTCCGCAGTCGGTGAAACCCGACATAAACAACACCAACCCGCGAGTCCGCGAGCCGCCGGCGCGTATCCAGCTCCATGCGATCAATCCTCACCCTGCTTGCGTGCGCCGCGATCCTTCGGACGGAACCGCGAACCTGGATGCTCGAAGAGGCCCCGGCCCCGGTCGGCAATCCGCTCAAGGGCCTCATCCCCTACGCCAACCCGCCGAAGAACCGCTTCCCTCACTCGATGAAGTTTTTCCACATCCCCCTGTGCGATGTCGTGAAGGACCGCGGGGAATACGATTGGTCGGCGCTCGACAGGCGGCTCGACGGCATCGCGGCGCGCGGCAACCAGGCGGTGTTCCGTTTCTATCCGGAATATCCGGGGAAAACCGATGGCATCCCGCCGCACCTGACGGAAGACGGCCTGAAGGTCCATCGCCACATGAACACCAACACCGCTCCCCTCCCGCCATCCGAGGTGATGACACCCGATTACGCCGATCCGTTGCTGCGCGGAGAATTGAAGGCGTTCATCGCCGCCTTGGGAAAACGCCATGACGGAGATCCGAGGATCGGCTTCATCACCGCAGGTCTGTTAGGAACCTGGGGCGAGTGGCACACCCATCCGCGCCCGGAGCTTTTCGCATCCAGGACCGTGCAACGCGAGGTCATGGATGCCTACGCGCAGGCATTCAGGGTCACGCCGATCCTGCTCCGCTATCCGGCGGGAGAGGACCACGGCAGCCTGGCCGCAAACACCGGAAGCCCATTCGGCTATCATGACGATTCGTTTGCCTGGGCCCCCTCGACACCGGCCGCTCTCGTGACCCCTGGTTTTTCCTCCCCTCGCTCAAAGCCGCGGGCCCGGCGGCAATGGCCAAGTGGAAAACCCGGCCGAGCGGCGGCGAGATCCGTCCCGAGGCATGGGGCCGCGTGTTCGACGACCAGCCGCCGGCACCGATCCAGGACTTCGGCCACTGCGTGGAGGAAACCCATGTCACCTGGCTGATGGACACCGGTATGTTTCGCGCCCGAAACCCTCCAGGAAATCTTCCGCGCCCGCCTCAACCTCCCCGATGGCAAACTCGGAGCCATCGCCGCCGTCCACACCTTCGGCGATTATTTGATCTTCCACCCCCACCTCCACGTCCTCGCCGCCGACGGACTCTTCACCCCCGACGGCCGCTTCCATTGCATGCCCGCCGAAGACCTCGCCCCCGCCATCGAACTCTTCCGCCACCGCTTCCTCCACGCCCTGCGCGACGGCAAACACATCAGCCCCAGCCGCCTCGCCGACCTCCTCTCCTGGAAACACTCCGGCTTCAACATCCACGACGGCGGCGAAAAACCCGTCCCATCCCACGACACCGAAGGCCGCAAACGCCTCGCCGAATATCTCCTCCGCCATCCCTTCTCCCTCCAGAAAATCACCTGGAACGCCACCACTCAAACCGTCATCTACCGCTCCAAACGCCACCACACCACCAAGCGAAACTTCGAGATCTTCAAAGCCCCCGATTTCATCGCCGCCGTCATCGACCACCTCCCGCCCAAGGGCCAACAATGCCCCGCCGCGATAGCGGCTCTGCTTGAAGCGAAGCCATACTGCATGGACGCACCGCAGGAGAGTCAAACCGTCCACTACTACGGTCTCTACTCCAACAAAACCCGCGGCCAACAATCCCTCATCCCAGACCGCATCATCCGCCCACCGAAACCCTCTTCAAATCAACAATCGGAAATCAACAATCATCAATCGGAAATCCTCCTCGTCCCCGCACCACCAAAGCAAAGCGCCCGGAACAAATCGAATTTTTCCTCCGCCTCCACGGTTTGTGGGAAGGCATCATCCAGCTCCCGCGTCCGCCACCACCACCCTTCGATATCGACACCATGGAGCCCATCGAGCCGCCCTGGCAAGCGATCAAGGAATGGATCCCCGACAATGAACCAGATCTCGACTGGTCCAACCGTCCCCGGAATCTCAATGAGCCTGACTCGAATGGTGCGTAGATAAGGCTGATTCCGGGGAATCAGGGCGTGGGCAGGG
>CAZKQK010000136.1:0-13490 GCA_964554865.1 uncultured Luteolibacter sp.
TTTCTTGTCGATGGAAATGACGAGGCGGAGGTTGGCCTCGACCATCTCGGTCTTGGCCTTGAGCGCCTCCTTGAGCCAGTGGCGAAGGTTCTTGTTGGCCTCCTCGAAGCTCTCGGTGGTGTGCCATGAGCGCTGCTGGAGTTCGCGCATCTTGGTGACGAATTCCTTGTCCTCCGGATCGGCCTGGAGCTTGCGGCCGTATTTCCAGAACTTCTGCATGTAATCATCCACCTGCTCGCAGAAGTCCTCGATGACCTTCTGTTTGAAGTAGAAGCGGGTGAATACCCGGTGCAGCGTCTGGAGGTTTTTCTGGAAGTCCTCCTCGAGCTTCCTCTTGCCGCGCGGGTTCTTGGCGGAGAGGTGGCGGAAAATGTCATCGTTTTCCTGATGAAGCTGCCTGAGCTGGTCGCAGAGCTTGGAAAGCCCCTTCATGTAGCGCTCGCGGGACTCGATCTTCTTGTCGAGGATCACCCGGTCGAAGCGCTCCTTGCCCTTGTTCAGCTTGTCGGCGAGGTCCAGATAGGAATCGGTGACGAAACCGAACTGGTGAAGGTGCTTGGCCACCTCGATCTCGGCGTCCTCGATGCGCTTGGAGATTTCGACCTCCTGCTCGCGGGTGAGGAGCGGCACCTGGCCCATCTGCTTGAGATACATGCGGACCGGGTCGTCGAGGATGTCAAGTTTCTGGTCGGCCTTGAGTTCCTCGTCGTCGTCGCTGCTGTCGTCCCGCTTCTTGTCCTTGTAGCGGTCCACCTCGGAGGCGTCGATGATGTCGAACTCCATGTTGCGCAGGCGCTCCATGATCGCCTCGACATCCTCGGGATCGACGAGATCGTTCGGCAGAATGTCGTTGATGTCGTCGAAGGTGAGATAGTCCTGCTCCTTGGCCAGTTTGATGAGTTCGCGGATTTTCTCCTGAATCTCCGGAGTGTCGATCCGGCGCTTGCGAACCTCCTGGCGGGATGATTTGGCGTCCGCCCCTTTCGCCGGGGTGGCCTTGGCGGAAACCTGGGGTTTGGGCTCCGGCTTGGCTTTTTTGGGATCCGCCTTCACCGGCTTGGTCTCGACCTTGGATGCCGGTTTGGACCCGGATTTCGGGGCGGGGGTCTTGGTTGCGGGCTTCGGTCCGGCTTTGGCCGGGGTTTTGGCGGCCTTGGCCGGAGCGGGCCTTGCCGTTTCCTTGGCGGCCGGTTTGGCCGTGGCTCCCGGCTTGCCGGCCGCTTTCGATCCCTTCGAGCCGCCAGCATCGGATTTGCTTTTCACGGCGCTCTTTTTCGGGGTCGGTTTGGCGGAAGACATGGGGATGAACGGGATGCGAGGATACAATTCGACTAGCCTATGGGCACTGCGGGGAATTCGCGGGCGGGCGGAATGAAAATGCGACACGCGCAGCCGTCAAGACCTTTCTTTCATCGGTTTATTTCACCGGGATTCCAATGAGTTGCACAAATCCCGCCAGGCAACTGGGGCGGACAACGGCGAATCGCCGGATTTCCGGTTTCCAATCACCGCACTCCCGTCCTACTGTCCGCCGTCCGCCATGATCACCATCACTCCGATCGCCCGCGTCCACCTCGGCAGATTGCTTGAGGCCAAGGCCAAAACACCCGCCTCGGGACTTCGTCTCGCCGTCAGGCGGGGAGGGTGTGCGGGATGGCGGTATGAGATGCGGGTTGCCGATCCCGAAACGGGAGACGCCGTCATTGAGAACGGAGCGGCCAGGGTCATCGTGGCGGCGGACAGCATCGAACGCCTGCGTGGCTGCGAGGTCGATTACTCGGAGGATCTAACCGATTCCGGCTTCAAAATCCACAATCCCAACGCGTCCCGTTCCTGTGGCTGCGGGACATCGTTTGAACCGGCCGGAGAGCCCGCCGCCGATGAACCGGCGCCCGAGGGCGAGTCCTGCGGGAATTCCTAGACAGTGTCCAATGCCCCGCGTCATCGAAGCCCCTCCGCCACGCAGGCCCGCCTATTTCTGGTGGTTGCTGGCCAACGCCCTCGCACTGTGTTTCGCGGTCCTGAGCTGGACATTCTGCCTGGACCTCTTCGGATACCCCGAGCGTCCCCGCAACCATGGGATTCTGAAAAAGATCGGCCGCCTTCCCGAACTGAAGCGCTACACCGTGCTCGATGTGCCCAACGGGAATGTGCGCGATCCCCGCATGCAATATTCGTGGATCATGGGGCGATCCGCAGACCAACTGACCCTCCTCAACCAACAGCTGATCCGCAACTATCTCACGAATTTCGACCGCCCGCTTGTGGTAACCTACATTGAGGGCGATTATGTCATCGAGCGGGTGCGGGCGCTGGAGCCGTCGGATTTCATATCGCGCGGAGTCGTCGTTCGTGCCCGTGCGCGGATCAGACCGGACGAATTTACCGAACCGGCCCCTTATCCGGTCGTCATTGATTACGTTTTCCCGACTTCGGAGGCTTCGGTCGATGACTTCCGCCCGGGCGACATACTTGAGGTGCGCAAGAGCCCGAACTGCGCCGCCGTGATTCACGCCGACCGAATGGACGGTGACGACGGCCCGGTGGTCTGCCTGACGGCGGCCCCCATCGCCTACGGCCCGTACCGCGCGGGGGACGGGATTTCCTTTGTGATCGAACCTCCCGAAGAGGTAAACCCCGGCGCGCCGTTCCCGATGTTCGCGCCCTGAGGCTGTCAGAATTTTAGTTTTGCCGGCTTCACCGCGTCCCGGTTGAGCTTCTCGCACACCATGCGGCAAAGCTCGAAAACCATCGGGTCGGCGATGCGATAGATCACCTGCGTGGCCCGCTTGCGCCTGGCCAGGATGCCCGCGCCGTGCAACACTCCCAGTTGTTTGGAAACGTTGGCCTGGCTGGTCGTCAGACGGTTCACGATCTCAGACACGCCCAGTTCGCCGGATTTGAGTTCCTGGAGGATCGCCAGACGGGTGGGTTCGGCGAAGGCCCGGAACATCGCCGCCACGCGTTCGAGTTGGTCGCCATCGAGTTTCATCACGGACGATGGTGCGGAAAAAATCCCCACTTGCAAGAATAACCAATTGGCTATATAGAGCTAAAAAAGCAAACGGAAGCCAGCCACGAAAACACGACCATGAAGATCCAATCCAACGAACTCCTGCAGGCAACCCGGTCCGGCGGCAAGATCGCGCTCATCGATGTCCGCACACCGGTCGAGCACGATGAAATGCGGATATCCGGCTCGCTCCTGATGCCGCTCGACCGGCTTGAGCCCGCAGCGGTGAAATCCATCTCCGCCACCACGGAACGGTGCGTGCTCATCTGCCGCAGTGGCAGGCGGGCGGAGCAGGCGTATGGGAAACTCCGTGCGGCGGGCTGCGAAAAGCTTGTCATCCTGGAAGGCGGCGTGCTCGCCTGGGAATCCGCCGGTCTGCCGCTGGAGCGCGGCGCGCGCAAGGTGCTTCCGCTGATGCGCCAGGTGCAGCTCGTCATCGGCCTGCTGGCACTCACCGGATCGGTGCTGGCGCTGGCGGTTGACAAGAACTTCGCGCTGATTCCGGCCATCCTCGGCGCGGGCCTGACCATGGCCGGCTCCACCGGTTGGTGCGGACTGGCCATTCTTCTCTCCAAGATGCCGTGGAATCGCGTGAGGGGCGGCAGCGGTGACGTGAAATCGTGCGCGATCTGACCCACCCGTGCCGTCCTGCCTCATGCGGCCGGTTTTCGAAACAGGCTTGCGAACCGGCTTTCGCCAGTGAGAATGGCACGAGTCATGAATGAGAAACCCAATGGTGACGCGGGTGCCGAGGAGTTTGTCCGGGAACTCACCAACCACCAGACGTCCATGCTCGCCTACATCCGCTCGCTGGCTCCGGGCGGCTCCGGCGCGCGCGATCTGCTACAGGAGGTGAACATCACGCTGTGGCAGAAACGGGAGTCCTTCGAGCTGGGCACCAACTTCAAGGCCTGGGCCTTCCAAACCATCCGCTATCACATTCTCAACCACCGCCGGCGTCTGGTTTCACAAGGCTGGCTGGTGTTTGACGACGATCTCCTGCAGCGCATGGCTCCGGGTTTCGAAATGGAACCCGAGGGACTTGAGGAACGCCACATCGCGCTCAGGAAATGCCTGATGAAGCTCCGTCCCCAGGATCGCGAGCTTCTTCACCACCGCTACGCGACCTCTTCATCCCTTCAGGAATACGCCGACCGGACAAACCGCAGCACGGGCACGCTCAAGGCGGTGTTGTTCAATCTCCGCGCCGTTCTGAAACGATGCATCGAGCGTGAACTCCAGGCCGCCTCCGCCAAGTCCCGATGAAAAAGCGGGACCACCATCTGGTTCAGGGGGTGCTCGACGGCGATATGTCGCGCGAGGAATTCGAGGCCCTCCAAAACCGGATGCGCGGCGAGCCGGAACTGATAAACCTCTATCAGAACTACTCGCTTCTCCATCACACGCTCAGCGAGGAATACGAGGGCGGGTTCCCGGTTTCCCCTGAGGCGGCTGACAGTGGCCGCCGCGTATTCGGCCCGCGCATTCTGATGGCCGCAGCAGCAGTCGCGCTGCTGGCGGCAGGATGGTGGCTTCGCCCCTTGTTCGAGGGAGAGGCGGGCGTTGTCGCCGCCGCCACATTTTCGCTCGACGCGGTTTGGCGTTTCGAAGGCCCCACGCGGAATCTCGGCGGAGCCACCGGAGTGCCCAAGGGCGCCCGTTTGCATCTCGAACAGGGCCGGGCGGCGATCTCGCTGGAACCCTCGATCAGCGCGGTAGTCGAAGGACCATCGGAAATCTCATTCTCCGCGCCGGGCACCCTCCACCTCGAAAAGGGCAGGGGATGGTTTCGCAGCGGCGGCTCGGGCGGCCCGCTGAGGATCTCCACCCCGCGCCTGTCTCTTGCGGACGAAGGCACGGAATTCGCCATTGAAACCTCGTCCGCGGGACCGGATGAGCTTCGGGTGTTGGAAGGTCGCGTCAAGGCGGCGGGAAGAATGGGTGGCGCCGCCGAATGGATCTCCGCGGGTGAAGTCGTGATGATCGGCGACGACGGATCGGTTTCGCGAACCGGATCAACGGACGTTCCATATCCGAAATGCCTCGGCCGCTTTCGTTCGATCCTGGCGGGAAATGTCGAAAAGTCCGCATGGCGGGTTGATTACGGCGCGCCCGTATTCGACTCCGGTCGCGTCGAGGGAGCCAACTTCTCGGCATACCACCAATTGGTCTCCCCCGAACCCTCGGCGGAAAACGGCGTGCTGCTGGTGACCATCGATGCCGGAGTGCCGCAGGGAGGCGCATTCCACACCGATGGCTGGGCCGGCATGAGCTTTTTCAGCGGAAACGAAGAGGTGCTTTTCTTCGGTGATTCCTTCGGCAACAAGTCAACCTGGTCGCTGGATGTGAAGCAGCGCATTCCGGTCATTCTGCCGGAGCAACCGGTGGAGGGTCCGCGATCGGTCACTCTTCGTTATGAAGTCCGCACGGGCGATGTCTCATTGCATGAGGGAGGAGTCCCGCTGCGGCCCGCTTTCTGCCGTGGCAGGCTGCCTGCCGGAACACGTTTCGACCGTTTGCGGATCGGCGCGTCGGCCGGGGCCGCCTTGTTCGTCAAGTCACTGCGGGTGCGCAGCGGCGGCTGATATCGGCGACGGATTTTTTCTAAACTCCCGGAAGGGAGGGGACATATGAATGCTGTCCAAACCCAATTCCATGGCCTCTCGCATACCGCGGCTTTGGCTGCCATACCTGCTTCCGCTCATCGGTCTTTCCGCCGCCGGCGCCCAGACCGTTCACGTTTCCCGCTTCTGGCACAACCACCAGCCAACCTACTGGCCGGAGTGGAATGCCAATGACCCGGGCGGACAAAACAGCCGCGTCCAATACGCCGGTGATTCGATACGTCTCAAGCCATCGCAAAACTATGGCGGCCTGAGTCCCAATCTCCACCCCGAGAACGATCTGAACCAGATCTTCAGCGTGCAGGACCGGGTCACCTCCTATCAGGGCGGCCCGCGCAACTCGCTCGCAGGTCTCGCATCTGAAGCCGGATTCGCCATCAGCTATTCCGGATCCCTCATGGACGGCGTCCGCCAACTCGGCGCCAACAACCAACTCGGATACGGCTCCGGCTGGTGGAATGGAAACCGGGAGGCCCGCGGATGGTTCACGCCGTCCGGATCGCGCCGCATGGATCTCGTCGGGTTCACCTATCATCATTCGCTCGCACCGCTGCTTCCGAAGTCGGTTCTGCGAAAGGAAATCCAGACCTTCAAACAGGCATACTGGAAGGCATGGAACGGAAATCCGAACCTGGCGGACCACTCCAAGGGCTTCTTCCCGACCGAAATGGCCTACTCCCGCCACATCATCGACGTGCTGGCGGACGAGGGATACGAGTGGCTCATCGTCCCCAGCCACCACATCAGCCGCACCTGCCCGACCTATAACACCAGGGCGAACCCCGCGGGATCCTATAACATCTTCTCCAGCCCGCCGAACAAGGCCGACCAGATCGGGCCGTCGCCCACCGAAGGCTGGTGGTATGGCGAGCCGAATCCCGGAAACGCCGCGTGGAACGTCTCCCCATACGCCTATCAGCTCCATCGCGTGAAATACGTGAACCCGGAAACGGGCGCCGAGAAAACCATGATCGCCGTGCCCTCGGACGACGTGCTCAGCTACCGTTTCGGCTATGCCAACGAAGGCATCGGCAAGATCCAGCAATTCATCGCGCCCTTCGCCACCGATCCCGCGCGTCCCGCCATCGTCATGCCGTCCACCGACGGCGACAACGCCTGGGGCGGGGGATCGAGTTCATGGTTCGAGGCTACCCCACAGTTTTTCAACGATGCGGACAACGCCGGTTACCGGCGCAATTCGCCACAGGATTTCGTCAACGCCCACGGAGCCTCCGCCCAGATGGCCCACATCGAGGATGGCGCGTGGATCTTCCCGGAAATGTGTTATGGCTCGCCCTATTTCCTCAAATGGATCGAGCCGCCCGTCGCCAATGCCGCGATCGGAGCCACCAACCGTGTTCCCGGCACTCAGATCGACATGGAAACGCCGGGGTTCGCCCTGAAGTTCTACAGTTACGCCCCGCTGATGGCCGGAGCGAACTGGTGTGAAACCGCGGAGCAAATCCTCAAGGACGAGGGCGGCAGCGTGAATGCATGGAAAATCCAGGCGCCCTATGACTGGAACGGCGCATGGACCAACGCCAACGATGTCGAACTCGCATGGCACATCTATCTTCACGGTCTGGACTCCGGTTTCAACTACTACGGCGGCCTCGGCAACGACGACGAGGTGAAACCCGGCCTCGCCACCCGCCGCGCCGTCGAGAAACTCCAGCCGTGGATGACCCAGACCCGCCGCGACAACGACCGCACCCCGCCGACGGTGCTGAAACCCCAGCGCTTTCCCTACAATCCGGGCGCCCACACCTTCGGATGGTTCAACCGCATTCCCGGAGGAGATGAAAGATTTCTCAAGAAAATGGGTTCCGATTTTTATATCTGGACCCACGCCTACGACCTCTCCGGCATCCCGAACAACGGAGTGACCGTGAAGGTCCGTGTGGACAACGACGGAAACAATCCGCTCGCCTCCAACCAGAACGAAACCTACGCCGGAGGTTCCGAGGTGGGAACGTGGATCACCATCCCGATGATCAAACGCGAACTGCCGAAGACCCGCGCCGCGCTCAATGCCGCCGCCGCCAACTCGCAGATCGACTATTTCCTGCCCACCAACGAGGTCGCCGATTATTACTTCGCCAAGATCGCCAACGACAATGTCCCCGGCTTCCGCGGCAAGCTCCTCGACTACTACATCGAGGCGGTCGATTCAAAGGGCAATCTCCACAAGTCCGAGATCCAGCATGTGTTCGTGGAGGACGACAACGGCGACGGCGGAAACCCGGAGCCCTCGCCGGCGGTTTCCATCTCGCCCGCGAATCCGGCGGATGCCCAGCCGGTGACCGTCACTTACAACCCCGCCGGCCGCAATCTGGCCAACGCCTCGCAGGTTTATATCCACACCGGCCGCAACGGCTGGCAGAACCGCATCAACCCGCGCCCCGCGATGACGCCGGTGGACGGCAAGTGGACGTACACCATCCAACCGACCGCCGGGACGACCGTCATTGACATCGTTTTCACCGGCAATGCGGAGGGCCAGAACAACCAGCCATGGGACAACAACGGCGGGCAGGATTGGCACTTTGCCGTCACCCCCTCCGGCGGAGGCTCTCCTCCCTCGACTCCGGCGGATTTGTCCGCGACGGCCAGCGGCCCCTCATCGGTCAATCTCACATGGAGTGTTTCCTCCGGCGCGTCATCATATGTCGTCTTCCGCGACGCGGCGGAGATAGGCAATCCGACAAATCCCTCGTGGCCCGATTCCGGGCTCCAGCCGGCGACCACTTATCTCTATACGGTTCTCGCCCGCAACGCCTCCGGCGATTCCGCCGCAAGCGCTGCCGCGTCCGCCACCACGGACAGCCCCGGCAGTCCGCCGTCCGCACCCACCGGCCTCTCGGCCACCGCGCTCAGCCACACCGGCATCCGCATCGGTTGGCAAAGCGCCGCCGGAGCCGGGGAATATGTCGTTTTCCGGAATGGAGAGGAAATCGGTGTGACCTCAAGCCTTACGTGGAATGACTCGGGGCTGGTTCCATCGACGACTTACAGTTATGCCATCGCATCCCGCAATCCGGCCGGAACGACGGTCTCCGAAGCCGTGGCGCAGGCCACCACCAACCCGCTGCCGCCAGCGACCCCGGAGCCCGTTCCTTTTGTGATGGATGGAATCGCCGATTCCGCGGGCTACCGGCTCTCGAATCCGGGCATGACCATTTACGCCGCCTTGCGTGGAAACCTGCTCTATATCGCCACCTGGTCGCCCGGCGAGTTCGGAAACGACCACTTCATTCTCGTTGGAAAAGAGGCGCTTGCCAGCCCCACCACTCCCGCCCCATGGGCCAAGGCCGGGACCATCGCCGTTCCCGCGGGTTCGCCGTTCCTCGGCGCGGAAAGCTCCAACAGCCACATCGGCTGGTCCAATACCAATGGCGCGACGGTCCAATCCGCGCGCGCGGCGGGCCGGCAGATGGAGGGTGTCATCAATGTGGCCGAGGCGTTCGGCGCCGCCCCGGCCAACCTGTATCTCGCGGCACTCGCCTACCAGACCGCGGACGCCGGAATTCTCGGCTCCCAGGCCCCTTCGACAATACTGGACAATGGCAACGTCGATGCGAACGAGTTGCTCTCGATCCCGCTCGAAGCGCTGCGCGATGAGGACGCCAACGGGATTTACGACCTCCTTGAACCCGGACTCGGTTTCATGGTGACCGCGGCGGACAGGAACGGAAACAACTTTGACATCTCCTGGAACAGTTTCCCGGGACGCGGTTATAAAGTCCAGACGAGTGAAACCCTTGCCGGCAACTCGTGGTCGGATGTCCCCGGAGCCACCGTGACGGCCGGCCCATCCCAGATGGGTGCCAGTGTGAATCTCACCCTTGATCCCGAGGAACCGCGCCGCTTCTTCCGCGTCGTTCTGATCCCCTGAATCCGCTCTTCACCCATTTTTGAAAACCCGCGCGCCCGCTTCTTTTTCCAACACTTCCGCCGCCTCCCGCACACTCCGGGGTCATCCTCTCTTCTTCCGGATTGCGGTGGGGAATCAACCCCTCCTCGCCGACTCCCATGCCAGCATGGCCCGTTTGCGGGCGCCGCCCCAGCGGTAGTTGCCAACGATGCCGGTCGCGCGGATGACGCGGTGGCAGGGAATGAGGAAGGAAACCGGGTTGGAGCCCACGGCCGATCCGGTGGCGCGTGATGCGTTCGGGTTTCCCGCCAGCGCGGCGAGTTTGGCATAACTCGCGAGATCGCCGGAGGGGATGGCCAGCAGCGCGCGCCAGACGCGGAGTTGGAACGCGGTGCCGCGCACATGGAGTTTCCAGGTGTTTCCTCCGGTGGGGTTGAAGATTCCGGCAACCAGTTTGCCTGCGAACGCATCGTCGCGCGAGACCGTGGCAAGCGGCCATTCGGCGTCGAGTTCGCCAAAGGCATCATGCCCGCCGCCATCATCGAAAAACGACAGGTGGCAGATGCCCCTCGTGGTCCCGGCAATCAGGCAGGGACCGAATGGCGAGTCCGCGACTCCGGCGCGAATCTCCATGCCCCTGCCACGCGCCTTGATCTCACCGGGCGTGGCGGCTTCCAGCGTGACGCACAGGTCATGCAGCCGCCCGGGACCGGAAAGCCCCACGTCCAGCGCCGCATCGAGCACCGATGACCCGCGGAGCAGCGCGTCTTTGGCATCGGACAGCGTGAGGCATTGCAGGAAATCCTTCGGCGTCGCTCCGGCCCATGTGGAAAACAAGCGGTGAAACCTCGATGCGCTCAGCCCGGCGGCCGCCGCAAGGTCATCCAGCGCGGGTTGCTCGTGCCGGTGTTCGTCCAGATGGCGGATCGCGGCGGCGATTCGGTCGTAGTCGCTCATGCGCCCGATGCTGCCACGGTCGCGCGCCGCCGCCACCCGATTCTTGCCGTGGCGCGCGGTTTCGTGCTCACTCGCCGCGTGCCCGCCGTCACCAACATTTCGACCTATCGTTTCGCCCCGCTCACCGGACTCGGGGAATTGCGTGATGAACTCGTCGCGCTCTGCAAATCCCAAGGCTTGAGGGGAACCATCCTGCTCGCTCCCGAGGGCGTCAATCTGTTCGTGGCCGGAGACGCGGCGGCCATCGGCACGCTGCTGGAGCGCCTGCGGCGGATTCCCGGGCTCGAAGGCCTGACGCCCAAGGTGAGCATGAGCGATGGGCAACCGTTCAACCGGATGCTGGTGCGGCTGAAGAAGGAAATCATTCCGTTCGGGGTCGATGCGGTGCGTCCGGCGAACCACACCTCGCCGAAGATCGCGCCGGCCGAGCTGAAACGCTGGCTCGACGAGGGCAGGCCCGTGACCCTGCTGGACACCCGCAACGACTACGAGGTGAAACTCGGCACTTTCCGCGGTGCCATCGATCCCGGGATCAGGACCTTCCGCGGATTCCCGGATGCCGTTAGAAAACTCCCGGCGGAACTGAAGGACCAGCCGGTGGTCATGTTCTGCACCGGCGGCATCCGCTGCGAAAAGGCCGGACCTTTCATGGAGATGGAGGGATTCCGGCAGATATATCAACTCGATGGCGGCATCCTCAAATACTTCGAGGAATGCGGCGGCGATCACTACGACGGCGATTGTTTCGTCTTCGACCAGCGGGTAGGGGTGGACCCGGCCCTGCGGGAATCCGGACATGCCGTGTGTTTCGCCTGCCAGGCCCCGCTTGATGGGGAGGACCAGCGCGATCCCCGATATGTCGCCGGCAAAACCTGCCCCTATTGCCACAAGAGCGAACCGGAACTCATGGCGGAGCGGATCGACGCCCTGCACCAACGCCTCGCTGAGGTTTCAAGCCCGCTTCCCGGCGCGCTTCCATTGGAAAGCGGCAGGCCGGTCAATGTTCCGGCGGCCCTTTCAGGCAGGATCCTGCTGGAGGCCCTGTGCGCACTTTTCCCGCAGATCGGCGAGGACGAATGGAGGAGCCGTCTCGCCGCCGGACGTTTTGCCAGTTATGGCGGCGCGATCCGTGGCGCGGATCATGTGGTCCACGCCGGAGAGCGGATTCTGCAGTCGTTTCCGCCCGCAGCCGAACCTCCGGTGGCCACGGACATCCGCGTGCGTCATTTCGACGAAGCATTGATCGTTGTGGAGAAACCCGCGCCGCTGCCGATGCATTCGGGCGGCAGGTTCCACCGCAACACGTTGCAGAATTTCATGAACCTCGCGCTCGCTCCGCATGTTCCACGCGCGGTGCATCGCCTGGATTCCAACACCACGGGCTTGGTGGTTTTCGCGAGAACCAGGCACTTCTGCCGCGCGCTCCAGCGCCAGTTCATCGAGGGCGCGGTGGAAAAGGGATATCTGGCCGGGGTTTCCGGACATCCTCCGGAGGATCGCTTCGTGTGCGACGCGCCGGTTTCAACGGGAAACGAACATCTCGGCGCCCGGCGGGTGGATGAGGAAGGCGGACAGGATGCCTTGACTCGCTTCGAGGTGATCGAGCGCCGCGCCGATGGCACCAGCCTGCTGGTGGCGGAGCCGGTGACGGGCCGCACCAACCAGATCCGCCTGCATCTGAAGCATCTGGGATTCCCGGTCCTTGGCGACCCATGTTATCACAACGATGGGCCCGGCGGCGTGCAGACATTGGCACCGGGCGATCCACCGCTGCGGCTGCATGCGTGGAAACTGTCATTCCGCCACCCGCTCACCGGAGTGGAGATGCGGTTTGAAACGGCCGCGCCGGAGTGGGCGGCGGTCAGTCCGGACTGACGATGGCGAGTATTTTCGAGAAAACCTCGTCCAAGGAACCGGAGGAATCCACCACCCGGACAAACGGTTCGCTCCTCAGGGAAAGAAATATCTCGCGGCATTTCTCCAGGCTTTCCTTTTTCTCGAACTCGTTGGTGCTGTCACCACGACGGCCGATGCGCCGGTGGGCCGTGTTCACATCCAGGTCGAGTATCAGCAGCAGATCCGGCACCGGGGCGAAGTCCTCGTTCATCCGCCGGATCTCCGTGGGATCGAATCCGCGCGCCCCCTGATAGGCCATGGTGGAGAAGTAATATCTGTCCAGAATCACGACCTTGCCCGCGGCCAGGGCCGGGCTGATTTTCTCCTCAACGTGCTGGCGGCGATCCTTGAGAAAGTATTCCAGCTCGTCCTGCGGCGAAAGCCTCCCGGTGGCGGCGGATTCACGGAGTTTGCGTCCCCACGGGCCATCGGTCGGCTCGCGGCTGACAATCACCCCGCGGCCCTGGCTTTCAAAATGCGCGGCGAGATTGCGCGCCTGTGTGGACTTGCCGGTGCCATCGATGCCTTCGATGACGATGAAGAGGCCGCTGGGACCAGGGGCTGGTGTGGATCCGGTCGATGATGACAAGGTTTGCATTTACGATTCGGGAGGTTGAGAGGTATCTTCAGGTGAGATGGAACGATGGGCCTTGGCCGACATAATACCGAGGGGGCGGCTTCCGCAAAGTTTCGCAACGGTATCGAGCAAGGATCCGGCAATCGCCTCCACGCGGAGGTCGATGGGGGCAAGCAATCCATCGTCCATCAGAATGATGTTGCCGCGATGCGTGTCGGAGATCACAATGTTTCTTTCCGGCATCGAAGAATGCCATTTCGCCTCCGGCGTTGAAACGCTTCCAGCCGTTCGCGGTGAAGAAAGACTCAATCTGCTCCAATGTCGCGGGAGTGCCGGTGATGGCAGGTTGGCGAATCAGCAGGCGTATCTTGCCATTGGTTTCCAGGATGCCGAGGGACGCATTGGGATCCTCATCGTGACGGTGGACCACCCGCATGCCGAAAAAATCAGGCCAGGCGGCCTTTAGGTAGCTGCCGGATTCGGGAATGAACCAGACTCGAATGGCGCGTAGATAAGCCGAATTTCGCAAGACTGAGGCAGGGACGGCTC
>CAZKQK010000137.1:0-13464 GCA_964554865.1 uncultured Luteolibacter sp.
ATCGCACCGGACTCTCCTCGTCTTCAGCGAGGCGCTAATCTGTCTCAGCTACACAGCCGTGGCTCCCGGACTTGGACTCGCACCAAGACGATCCGATTAACAATCGGACATGCTGCCTTGACATCACCCGGGAATGTGGTCCCTCCGCGCGGTTGCGCGCCGCGGTCTTCCGCTTATCGGGCGGATGCTCTTCCATTGAGCTACGGAGGATGGTTGGAAAATGGTCGCGCGCCCCGGTGCCGCCCCGGGTTTCTCCTCGTCCCAAGCGAGGCGGGTTTGCTGACTCCCTCGCGCGCGATGTTGAAATTGGCGGCCTGTGCGGGCATTGCTCCCGCGATCTTCCGCCCGACAGGCGGCCGCTCTTCGTGGCTGAGCTAACAGGCCGGATGAAATGGCGGACCGCCACGGCTTTGCTCCGTGCTCTTCCGCCTGCAAGGCGGATGACCTACTGAATGATCGAGCGGCCCATTGGAAAACTGGTTGCGGAGGCCGGATTCGAACCGGCGATACGCGGCGTATGAGACCGCTGCCTTACCGCTTGGCTACTCCGCGGTTGGGAAAATGTGGCGGCGGATGAAAACCGCCGCCACGGGATGAACCAATGAAAACAAACACCACTGCCAGTCCGGTCGGAGGACTCGCACCCGCTGGAGAATTTCACGGCGGATCTTTCGGTGTTTCAGGCACACCTCCCGCGGCAATTGCATATAACTGCCAGGCCTCCGGTTTATGATATGTCATGACCGGGGCGTGGAAGCGGACCGCATTCATCCCGCGCGGGCCGTCGTGTGGACGGTCCGCTTGACAGTGCGTCTCCCGCGGGCGACCGTTGTCGCGGTCGTCCGGAAGCGCGCGCCTCTCGCGGGGGCTTGTTGAACGGGTGGCCGTTTCCGCTCCGCCGCCGGTTGCCGCCGGCGGCGGAGCCTTTCACGCCCGTGGGGTCATGGATGGATGATCATGTGGTTTTGATGGTTGGATTGATTGGTGGGTGCAGCTGAAAAGCGCTGGAAAACAAGGTGTTTTTTGGAGAAAACAAGAACCCCGCCGGCTTGGGAAGCGGGCGGGGTTCGAAAGGAATCCGATGAATGATTCGGTTCTTGAACTACCTGCCCGCAGCCATGGGATCGAAGCCCCCGCCAAGTCGGCCCGGGATCGCCTCGGGATTGGATCCGTTTGTGGAGCGCTCCATGCCCGCGACCCGGCACATGCCCAGTGGCGACGATGCCGGATGGGATTGCCATGAATATGTCGCGTGAGTGCTCATGTGCGTCGAATGTTCGAAAGGAGTTATATGATCCGGTCCGGACCGTCAACGGAAAAATGACAATTTCGCGAAAAAAATCCGCCGTGCGTTTCAGGATGACGTTTTCCGTTTCAACAGGAACGCGCCGGTGCCGACGGCGAGGAGTGCCGCGATGATGACAGCGAAACGCGCTCCGCCGCTTGAACCACTAAGGTCATCGTACTTCCCGGAAGCGGGCGAGGAGGGGCTTGTGACGGCAGGGGCCGGGGCATCGGCGGACGGAGGAAGCAGGTCGGCGGCCTTGAGTTTGGGTTTCCCGACTTCGCCTCGCCGGGCCCTGACCTCGCCCGGTGTGACGGGCGGGGCGGAGTTTCCAAAACTGTTGCGGATGTAGGAGAGGACGGCGGCGATCTGCGCATCGTCCTGATAGGCGAGCGGAGCCATGCCGCCGGCGATGTCATAGGTGACGCCCTTGACGGTGATGGGGCCTTCAAGTCCCCGGAGTTGGATACGGATAAGGTTTTCGGCCGGACCGGTGACCCATTCCGAGCCTGCGAGCGGCGGTCCGATGGGTGTTCCCTCGCCGTTCTGGCCGTGGCAGGCTCCGCAGACGATGTATTGGATTTTCCCCTGTTTCATGATTTCCGGGTCCGCGCCGGTGGTGGTGGGAGCGGGTGCGGCGAGATGGGAGGGATCGAAGGGTTCGGGTGCGGCGGAGGGAGCGGTGCCTTGCGGTTCTTCGGTGAGGGTGGCGAGCCATGCGACGAGGTCGCGGATTTCCGCGGGTTTCAGCAAGGCGGCCATGGGTGGCATGGCGGATACGGGCTGGCTGGCGGACTCGATGTCGGATCGTTTCACGCGGACCATGCGGCCGTGGTATTCGAGGTCGATGTGGTCTTCGGTGGCGTCGGACTGGACACCGCTGATGGAGCTGCCGTTGGCGAAGGTGAGTGTGACGGTGCCGAAGCCGGGAGCAACCGCGGCGGCGGGATCAATGAGCGATTCCAACAGATATCGGCGATCCTTGGCGCGCTTGGCGACTCCGGTGAGGTTTGGCGCGGTGATGCCGCCGGTGTCATGGCCATTTCCGAGCTGGTGGCAGCGCATGCATTCGCCGGCCGGGTGGGAGACGAAGAGGGCGTGGCCGGCATCGGGGTCTCCGCCTTCGAGCGAGGGATGCCAGATGGCAAGCGGATCCAGGTTGGCTTTCAGTGTGTCTTCGAATGATGCGAGGGCCCTGGTGATGGAAGGAGTCTGGCGCGTGCGCGCCGCTTCCATGCGTTCGATGGCATCGGGCGCGATTCCGTTGGCGGCGCGGAGTTCCCCGATCCCCTTCTCTATCAGCTTATCGCCGGCGTCGCTTGGGTTTTCCGCGATACGTTTCCATGCCTCCCGGGCGAGCCGGGGGCGGCCGGAGTCCAGGGCCTTGCGAATGGCCGTGAGGTCGGACGGAACGGGAAGCCGGCGCATGGCTGTTAGGGCGACGGCGTCGGATTTGTCATCGATAAGCGAGGCGAGGAGCCGTCCGGGATCGGCGGGATGGCGGTCGATGAGCATGTCCATGGCGGTGGTGCGGACTTCATCGGGAAGATCCGCATTGGTGGCGCTGGCGAGCAATGTGGCGTCATCGAGTCCGGGAAGCTCGAGTTTGTGGCTGAGGGCCAGCCTGAGCGCGGCGGCGAATGCGAGGTCCGTGGTTTTCAACAGGGGGGGCAGTCCTTCCCGGAGGACGGGGACGAGGGTGGCGGGATCACGTTTTGGCAAAGGCCGCCAGTGGCCGGTGAACTGGTCGGCGGGAAATGGTTCGCACCAGTTGTCCAACAAACGGAAGGCCTCGGCGCGGAGATCGGCGGGCCGCTTGGAATCGGATGCGAAGGAGAGCAGGCGTTTGGCGTTTTCCTCGCCAGCGCAGCGGAAGGCGTTGTGGATGAGGCGGCGCAGCATGATGGGCGACCACTCGCGGGAGCCGGCGTCTTCCAACAGCGCGGCGACGGCGGGACGCTGGCCGGCGAGATCGAGATCACAGATTGCACGGATGGCCTCATCGACAACGCGGGGGTTCTCATCAAAGACAAACTCGGCGAGGTGCCCGCTCTTCAGACGGCGCAGCGCGACGACGGTGGCGAGTCTAACAGCGGTGGAGGGATGAGTGGCCATGACGCGGAGCATCGCGGGATCCGTGCTGATCCTCGATAGCGCGAATGCCCCGGCGTGGCGCAGGTAGGGATCCGCATCGTTGTTTTTTTCCAGCATTTCGCAGATTTGTCCGAAGTATCCGCTGGCGGAATGTTTGCCTGCGACCATGGCGGCGAAGAAGCGAACGCGGGGCGAGCCGTGCGAGAGCAGCGGCGCGAGCGGGACACTGGCGGATGGTTTCGGAACATCGCCCAGTGCCTTGAGCGCCTGGCATTGGATTTCCTCATCGCTGTCGTTGAGGAGGGAGATGAGTTTCCGCTCGGCATCGGCGCCGACTTTTGTGGAGGGAATGGCGGCGAAATCGGAAAACGGAAGCGCCGCGGGACCCCGGCGGGCCAGAATGCCAAGGCCCCAAATGCCGTGCATGCGCACGGTGCGATCGGTGGCGAGGATGGCCTCGGCGAATTTTTCGATGGCCTCGGGTTTGCGGGTGAGGGCGAGTTGGGCGCGGATGCGGATGCGGGAATCCGGATGGCGCAGCAGGAAGGCGAGTTCCGCGGCACCGCGCCCCTCGAAGCCTTGGGCGATGAGGCGGGCAGCGCCCTTGGCATCCGCGGTGCGCCAGGATTTTTCTCCCGCGGAGAGGGATAGCAGGCGTCCGCCCTCGTGGGATTTCCACCCGCCGCCGAAGTCGGTGACGAACAAGCGGCCGTCCCATGAAAACTCGGCGTCGGTGGCGGCCACACCGCGCAGGATCATGCGGGGGTTTTCGAGTTTCATGCCCGCGCCGTCCGGTGACATGCCGAATGACCAGATGCCGGAGATGGCGGCGGTGCCACGGTAGTCGCAGACAAGGAAACGCCCGGCCTCGCTTTCGAGGAAACCCGCGCCCGGATGACGGGTGAGCCCGGAGGGGCCTTTTGTCAGATTGGCGCAGGGTGGCAGGATGAAGGCGGGTTGATCCGGATTGGCGGTCTCCCAGATGCGCTCCGCCATCCAGCGGTTTGGCGGGAGTTTCTCCAGTCCGATCTGGCGGTGAAACGAGAACATGGTCTGGTGTTCCATTTCCCAACCGGAGTCGCCGCCCTCCACGAGATAAACGATGCGCGCCTGGTCGCCCTGGTCGGAGTTGTTATCAACGGTGAAGGGATTCCCGAAGTCATCGAAGGCGATTTCCTTGGGATTGCGCAGACCGGTGTGGAAAAGCTCAAGGCTGGAGCCGTCGGGTTCGAAACGGAAGACCGCTCCCTGGTTCGGATAGTCGAGCTTCAGTCCCTCGCGAGTGGTGACACTGAAACCGCGGTCGCCGATGGTGGCGTAGATGCGGCCGTCCGGCCCGAGGGCGAAGCCGTTGAGGTCGTGGCCGGAGAGCGAGACGCGCACGCCGAATCCATCGGCGATGGTTTCGCGTTTGTCCGCCACGCCGTCGCCATCGGTATCCGCGAGAATGAGCAGCTTCGGGATGCATGCGAGATAAACGGCCCCCTCGTACTCGAAGACGCCCGCCATGGTACCGTCGAGCACGTCGTTGAAACCATCGGCGAAAACGCCCGCCCGGTCCGGCGAGCCGTCGCCATCGGTGTCGGTCAGCAGTTTGAGGAGATCGGACTTGGCGGTGAGCTGTTCGATCGGCAGACGCTTGCTCCACTTGTCATGCAGGGCGCGGCGGTCGGCGGTGGTTTTCGCGGCGAGGTCATCGAGATACCATTCGGGAAACTCGCGGTTATCGACGACGGCGTTTCCGAAGCGGTGGGTTTCGGTGACAAGAATGCGGCCCTTCGAGTCGAAAGCGAGGGCGGTGGGCGAGACGACCGGGGTCTGCGGTCCGGATTCCACCCTGAGCGTGAGATCCGGCAGGGTGGCCGCGCCGGGAAGGGCCGGGGAAAACTCAAGCCGTGGCTCCGGTGAATCGGCGGCAAGCAGGGGCGGAACAAGAAGCAGCGGCGTGAGGAAAAAACGGAGCATGACTGGGGGCGCGGTGGTTTCCCGGCGGCGGACGCCGGCTCGCGAATATCGTGGCGGTGGCCGCGCCTGCCAACTGGAATCACGGCAGGCCCGAATGATGAAAGCCCGGGGCGGAGAACCGTCCCGGGCTTTGAAACAACCCAATACTCCAGTGAAACCGGGTCAGAACTTCCAGATGAGATCCACCATGAAGCGGTCGTCCCACAGGCTGTTCTTGTCGTTGGTCAGCGGGATTTCATAGGCCGCGCCGATGTCCACGCTGTCGGTGATGCGCGAGCGGAAACCGATGGCCGCGGTGACGAGGTCGCGGTTTTCATGGGCGTTGGCGGCACCGAGGTTGAAGAAATCGTTGCCTTCGAACTCGACGATGTTCGAAACGGGCGAGTAGAGGTTTCCGCCGTCACCGGAGTCCCAAACGTGGAACCAGTTCAGCTCGACAAGCGGGATGAACCACTTGCCGACCTCGTAGCTGGCGTGGGCGCTCACGAAAGATGAGGCGGACTGCTCGTGGGAGAACGGCAGCTGCACACCGGCGGCACCGGCGAACTGCCATTTGTCGACAAGCTTGAGGCCGTTGAGAATGAGGTTCACCGCGCCGTCCCCCTCGCCCTGGAACACGTCGTCATCACCGATGGGGAGTTCGAAGGTGGCGGTTCCGCTCACGCAGGTGCCGGAGGCGGGATCGAGGATGAAGGCATACTTGAGGCCCGCGCCGAGGTTGGCCCAGCCATCGGTTCCGGTGAGGGTGTTATCCGGGTTCATGTCCACGTAGCCATCCTTGACGGCGACGATGGAGAGGCGCTCGTTGATGGCGATCTCGAACTGGAGGGCGTAAACCTGGACGTCACCGCCGAGGGGCACATCGCCAACGGTGGTATTGATCTTATCCGGCAGATTGTGATAGATGAAAATCGGATGGATGTTCGTGCCGGGAAGGGCGAGGTCGAACAAGGTCGGATTGCTGATCGGGCGGCGGGCTTGGGTGAAGCCGTCGCCGGAAGCGATCGGTGCCGGGGTGGTGGTGTCCGTGACGACCGTGCCGGCCATTACGATGGAGCTGAGGAAACCGAGAGTCCCGAGGGAGGCGATGGATTGTTTCATGTCAAATTCAGGTTTGTCTTGGGTCAACGGGTAACGGGCGCAGTATTCCGGCGGGTCAATTCCCGGGCTACCCGTATCCTGCCCACCACTGCGCATATCATGCTGACAGAGTGGCAGGGCGGACCGCGGCCGATAAGACGCCCCGGGCGGCCGCGCGAAGTCCCTCGCCGGGGGACAAGTGCCGGGAACAGGACTCGAACCTGCACACCTTTCGATACCAGAACCTAAATCTGGCGCGTCTACCAATTCCGCCATCCCGGCTACGGGGGGAGGCTAGCGGGCGGACGGGGCTCGGCAAGAACGCAATCGCGCCTGATTTCATCCATGCGCGCCGTCCGAAAACAATCGTGATCGCGGGCCTTGCCCGGTGCGGCCGCCGGGAGACCAGGAGAGTTCCAGAATGTGGAAGGACGCCCCGAGATGGCCGGGATGGGTGAGCGTTTGGAACTGCCTGATTAGCGAGGTATCCGGGTTTCCCTCCTGCGCGAGAAGCCACTCGCGCGCGACTTCGGTGAGCCATGTTCCCTGGCTGAGGAAACCGGCGACGTGTCCGCCGAGTTCCTCCGCCGCCGCAGCCACGGCGGTGAAATCGACATGGGCGGTGATGTCCAGCTCCCCCGGATCGCACAGCGGGTCGTCCGCCGCCTGGTGCCTGCGGAAAGTCCTCAGCGTGCCGGAAGTCCTGCCGGGCCGATAGAAATCCGCCCTCGGAAACCCGTAGTCCGGCCAGATCATCAGCGGCTCGATGAGAGCGGCCGCCAGCGGCGCGAGGAAATCCCGGAAGCAGGTTCTCACCTCGGTCCGATAGCCATCGGGAAAACCTTCGCCAAGACCGGCAAGAGCCGCCTTCAGGGCGGGATCGCCCGAATCTGTTAGGAACCAGGCGAACTCCGAATCCGTCCCGGGGCCCACATGGCATTCCCGCCACGAGCCGCCCTCGCGCCGGACGACATGGAATGGCAGCGCGTCGAGCACCTCGTTGCCGAATGCGATGCCCGGCAGCGGTTGACCGGCGAATTCCGTGGCGGAGGAGGTGAGGCGCACGGTTTCCGGAAATTCCGCGAGCGTTTCCCGCTGGACGGCACGCAGGACCGGCAAGGGCTCGGGAATCGCGTATTCGAGCCCCGCGAAAGCCCCGGGATCGAGACGGCCGATGGCCGTGAGCACATCGGTGGCCAGATCGCCGCAGTGGGCGCCGCATTCGACGATCCGCCAGCGCGCGGGACGACCGGATTCGTTGAAATGCCGCAGAAATCGCCTCGCCAGCAGTTCCCCGAACAAGGGGCCGACGCTCACGCTGGTGAAGAAATCCCCCTCGCGGCCGATGTTTCCCGCGCCGCGCGCGTAGTAGCCGAGATCCGGGTGATAGAGGGCCGTTTCCATGAATCCGGGAAACGGCAGCGGTCCGCGGTCCGCGATTCCGCGGGCGATGATGTCGCGCAACGAAGGAGTTGCGGGAGGCGTCCCGATGGGATACGTCTCTGAACGCTCCGCCGCCACTGGCGGCGGCTCTGGATCCGCATCAGGCATGGCGACCACTCAGAACATGAACCGAAGGAAGACCCGCAAGCAGCGGTTCTACAAGCGCAAAGCCTTCTGGCTGACCCTGTTTCTGCTGGGACTTTGCGCCGCGGCGGGAGCCTGGATTTATGCGGAAAGCTATACCCGCGAGTATCGCCTGCGCGCCGAGACCTATGATCTGGAACGCATCAACGATCTGGAAATCCCCAGCCTGATCGTGGATCGGAACGGCAAGGAAATCGGCCGCTTCTTCGTGCAAAACCGGAGCATCATCCCCATCGGCGGGGTGCCGGAGATCTTCATCAAGGCGCTGCGGGCGGGCGAGGATTCGAGGTTTCCGAAACACGGCGGCGTGGACGTGTTCGGCACGCTCCGGGCACTCAAGTTCACCGCGGAAGGCAATGCCCAGGGCGGCAGCACCATCACCCAGCAGTTGGCGAGGAACGCCTACAATCTCAAGGATGAGGCGAAACAACGCGGCGAGACGACCATCCAGCGCAAGCTGGTGGAGATGTTCCTCGCGAGGCGCATCGAGAAACGCTACTCGAAACCGCAGATCCTCGAGTTTTATCTGAACCGCATCTACTTCGGCAGCGGATTCTACGGCATCCGCTCGGCCTCGCTGGGATACTTCGGCAAGGAACCGATGGATCTGGGGCCCGAGGAGTGCGCCTCGCTGGTCACCCTGATCAAAAACCCCACCGGCCGCTCGCCGCTGAACGATCCGGAGGTAAACCGCGATGGCCGCAACTACGTGCTCATGCGCATGGAGCAGGAGGGCTTCATTTCCAAGCCGGAACTGGCGCGCCTCAGGGCGCTGCCGCTGGTGCTCGACCCGAAGCCGCTGCGCCGTGACACCACCCACCTCTACGAACGCATCGCCGAGGCGGTTGGCCGCGCGCTCGGCGAGGACGCGCTCGCATCCGGCGGATTCACCGTCCACACCACGATTCTCAAGGAGGCCCAGGATGCCGCGCAGGCCGCGTTGCTCGACTCGCTTGCCCGCGCCGAAACCCGGCCGGGATACGTGAGGCAGAAGTACGCGGATTATCGTAAATCGGACCGGTCAAAGCCCGCGGAATACCTTCAGGGAGCCTGCCTGATGATGGATCACGAAACGGGCGAGGTGCTTGCCCACGTCGGCGGACGCGATTACGCCCAGGTGCCCTATGATTTCGTCGAACTCGGCAAGCGCCCGCTGGGCACGGCGTTTTTCCCCTTCATTTACGCGGCCGGACTCGAAAGCGGGCTTACTCCCGTGACCATGGTGGAGGACGACGCGATGGACAACCGCTCGGTGATGGTGGGCGGCAGCGAGGGCATTCTCGGCGAGTGGGGCATGGAGGTGGCGGCTCCCGGATACGCCCGCAAGCCGATCACCGCGCGCGAGGCCTTGGAGAAATCCAAGATCGCCGCGACGGTGCGCTTCGTCGATCAAGTGGGCTTGCAAAAGATCGTGGATACGGCCTGCGCGTTCGGGTTTCCGCTGCAAAAGGCGGAGTTGCTGCGGCGCATCGCGGTGGGCTTCGAGGAGGTTTCACTCAGACAAGTGGTCCGGGCGATGGCGGCGTTTCCACGGGGCGGCAGCCTCGGGCCTGCCGAGCTGGTTTATGTGGACCGCGTGGTGAGTCCCGCGGGCCGCATTGTTTTCCGCCGTGAGACAGGCCGCGCGGCCCGCACCGAGGTGATGGACCCGGCCACCGCCTGGCAGGTGCACAGCATGATGGCGGGCTCGCTTTATCGCGGCAGCTCCAAGGGCGCGCTTGATGAATTGGTCGAGAAACCGTTCAACGGCGCGGGCAAGGGTGGCACCACCAATGATTTCGCGGATTGCTGGTTCGTCGGTTATAACAGCCGCGTCACCTGCGGAGTGTGGACCGGATTCCTCTTGTCCAATGGCGATCCGATCTATCCTGGCGCATTCAGCCGTGATCTGGCGCTGCCGGTTTGGCAGGCGGCCATGAACGCCGCCGCGCCTTCTTTCGGCGGCGGCAGCCTCACGCCTCCTTCCAATGTGGTCGAGGCGCCGGTCTGCACCGTTTCCGGCCAGCGGGCGACGCAGTTCTGCCAGGACTATTCCGAGGATCCTTCCACCGGCGTGATGAGTTCCCGCGCGTCCGCCGTTTCCGAATACTTCCGCAAGGGAACGGAGAAACTCTCGTTCTGCTCGGTGCACTCGGGCGTGTCCGGCGATGGGGCCGGCCACGAGCACGCCTTGATCAACCTGCCCGCGCTGGACGCGGTGCCGGTGCGGCCCAAGGCCCCGGTTCTGTTGGGAGACGACCCCTATCACTCGGAACTCCCCAGCTTCGCGGCAAACCGTTCGCGGCCGGGCCTGGTGCGGAGACGCACCAACGTGCTGGACAGCCTGGATCTCACCGAACTCGACGAGGTGGTCCCCCTCCGCCGTCCGCAGCGGCTGGAGATCGTTGATGACTGACCTGTTTTATCATCACCCGTCAGTTATCAGATAATAGACCGCCGCGGGTTTCAGTTCGATTTCCGCCGCACTTGCAGCCGGGCCAATGGCGCTGCCGTTGATGTCGAGTGGCATGGCTTTCATCGTGGTGGCGTCGGGGCGCTTGAGGCGGACTTGTCCGGAGAGCTGGCGCATGAGCCAGGGATCGGTGCCGATGTTGAGGATCTTCCTGCGGCCGCTGCCGGTGGATTCGGTGGCGAAGCCGGTGGCTTTTTCCTCGCTCATGATCTGGAGGAGCAGGCGGCGGGAGGATTTTATCGGCTGGCCGTCGAGGGTGATGAGGACGATGGAAGCGACATCGAGCGGAGAGCCGAGGGCGAGGTCTGGGAGGTCGATGGCGCCGGCGGATTTGAGATCGCCGATGGCTCCCTGGGCGGCGGGGGCGCGGAGGGTGAGCAGGCCTTTTCCGTAATCAAGCCGGACCTCGCCGGTGGTGCTGGTAACGCGCCGCGCCTGGCGGTCGATGCAGCGGGAGAGGTCCTCGACTTTGCCGCCGGTCGTGTCGGCACCGATGTGGAGGGAGGTTTTCCCGGCGAGGTGGATGAGGGGATCGATCTTGCGGGGTGGCGTGGCGGCGGGGCCGGAGGCGGGGGTGTCGGCTTTGCGCAACTCGTCGAGATTCGCAGCGGGGGCGAGGGGGCTGCCTTTGAGGGCGGTGGCGTCGTCGAGGGTGAGGGTGAAGCGGGCGAGGTCCGCGCCGGGTGCGATGAGGCCCTGGCGGAAGATGAGGGCGGCGGCGGGGAATTGGCCGATCTGGGTGGGGCTCATGAGCGTCCACGGTTGCATGAAGAAGCCGGGCTTCACGGACCAGTCGGCGGAGTCGAGGGCGAAGTGGACGATGGCATCGCTGCCCTGCAGCGCGCCGTAGGTGGCGTAGAAGAGCGGGGCTTCGCCGCGGTGGCGGTTCGGGCGGTTCCAGGTGGTTTCTGAAATCATGGACGGCATGCCATTGTAGGCGGGGTCCGCGGCGGGGTGGGAGAAGTCGGCGGGCTTGCCGGCGGCCTCGGCCTGGAATTTCAGCGCGCTGCGGTCGCGGTAGGTGTGGCCGTCCCGGATGGACCACGCGGCCTGGTCTCCCTGGTGGAGGCAGCCGAAGTAGCCGTGGCGGTCGATGAAATCGCCGACGGTGTAGCTGTATTTCTCGAGCGGGCCGAGGATGTCATTGTTCGCGGTGGTCCAGTTCGACGCGGTGATGAGTCCGCGAAAGCCGAGGTCGCGGAGCCATGTGGCGGTGTCTCGATAGAAGCCGCGCTGGGTTTCCATGAGAAAGGCGGCGGTGTCCTGGTCGCGCGGTGTGCGGTCGGTGAAAATCTGATAGAGCGGACGCAGGCCGAGGCGACCCCCTCCATCGCGGGGGTGCGGAAGTTTCCATGTGGCCAGCGCTTTTTCCACGGAGCCGTGCCGGGCGGCGGCCCAGCGGGCGAAGAGTGTTTCGAGCTTCCGGAACTGGGGCGCGGGGGTGTTCTCCTCGGAGAAGGTCCAGAAGAAGAAGGAGTCTTCATTGATGATCTCGACGCCCATGAGCGCGGGGTCCCGCACGAGGCCATCGGCGAGGAGAGCGGTCATCCAGGAGCGGTAGAGCTTCTGGAATTCCGGCTCGAAGTAGAGGAGGGCGAAGGGATGCTTCGAGCCATCGTAGCCCTCCCGCCAGCCGGGGCCGGCGGTGGGTTTCATCCAGAGGGGAAAGTAAACGGAGAGCAGCGAGTAAATGCCTTCCTTTTTCATGGCAGCGATGATTTCGCGGACGTGCCGGACTTTCGCGGGATCGGGTGCGCCGGTCTTTTCGTGAAAAACGGCGCCGTGGATGCGGACGAGGTTCACGCCGCGTGCGGCGAGCATGCGGGCGCAGCGGGCAAGGTCGTCGCCGGTGAGTTCGTGAGGCGGGCCATTGACGCCCCAGAAGCGGAGGGTCTCGCCGGTGTCCCGGTGGGCGAAGGTGTCGCCGCGGCGGACGATGCCGCCCTTTTCGCCGGCGAATTTTTCATTGAGGAAACGGAGATCGAGCGGGCTGTTAGAGAAGCCGTCGCGGCCGATGGGACAGGGGATCCAGCCGTCGTTTTCGCGGACGAGATCGGCCATGCGGGCGGCGATTTCATCGGGCTTGAGAGCGTCCATGGGCTGGAAGCCGGGCGGGGCGAAGACGAAGCAGTCGAGGCTGCCGTGGTGGGAGAGCTTGCTGTCGAAACGGAAGCCGATGCGGTGGGCGCCGGCGCTGAGTTTCACGGGGCCGGCATTTGCCCAGGCGATGAAGCGGAGGTCGGGCTTGTCGTTCTTGGCGAGATTGGTGGTGCCGGTTTGCTGTTTAGTGAGATCGATTTCCCGCCACTCGCCATCGTCGATGCGGCGGAGCAGGCGGGCCTGGACTGGATTGGCGCGCACCCAGAGTTCGTAGTCGCCGGGCTTTTCCACATCGAAGCGGTAGTGGGCTTCGCCGGGGCCATCGTCGGAGAAATGGGAGACGAAATCCTTTCCCGAAAGCGGGGCGGTGCGGGACTCGCCGTGATACCAGGGGTGGCGGAGAACTTTCGCGTCGGTGAAGCCCTCGCCCTCGATCCAGATGGCGGGAACTTGGGCGAGGGCGCGGGCGATGAGAAGCGCGGCAAGAAGGAGGCGGGGCATCCTGTGGGATACAGCACCTCATTCGCCGAGGGCTTTCAACGTCAATCAAGTCGGTCGCAAAGTAAAATAAAAAGCCAGGCTTTTAAACAAGAACATTTGACGGCATGAAGTGATGGCTCCGAGTCTCACTCGGTCTCGATTCTCGCCCCCCGGCTTCACCAATTCATGCCGACTTCTCTCCCACACACCACGATCCACAATATGGGCAATGAAGTATCATTGATTGGTCATGATGAGTCAGCGCATTGTTGACGCTTCCTCGACCGGTATTCCCTACGCGGTGAATATTGAAACAAGCTCCTTCAAACGATCCCCTTGCGAAGGTTCCTCAAGCTCCATAAGGCTCCGCTTGCGGCCGCACTCCCTCCCCGCATCCTCCTCGCGCCATCTTTCCGCCTCG
>CAZKQK010000138.1:0-13425 GCA_964554865.1 uncultured Luteolibacter sp.
CACTATGAAATGGCCTATCTGCTGCTCGCCGCGCTGTCCACGCCGCTGGTGCTCTCGGTGCACTCGGTCGTTTCCTTCGACTTCGCGACCTCGGTGGTTCCCGGCTGGCACACCACGATTTTCCCGCCCTACTTCGTCGCAGGCGCCATCTTCGGTGGTTTCGCGATGGTGCTCACGATCATGGTGCCCGCCCGTTTCATCTACGGTCTGCAGGACGTGATCACCATGAAGCACATCGACAACATGGCCAAGATCATCCTGCTCACCGGCACCATCGTCGGCTACGCCTATCTGATGGAGCTGTTCGTCGCCTTCTACTCCGGCGCGATCTACGAGATGGACGCCTTCAAATACCGCATCGCCGGCCCCTACTGGTGGGCATACGCGGCGATGATGTCGCTCAACGTCATTTCCCCGCAGTTCTTCTGGTTCAGGAAATGCCGCGAAAACCTCTGGGTCGTCATGGCCATCGCCATGTGTGTGAACGTCGGCATGTGGTACGAGCGCTTTGTCATCATCGTTACCACCCTGGCCCGCATGTGGCTGCCGGGCGACTGGAAAACCTACTCGCCTAGCGCCGTCGAGATCATGACCTTCATCGGCACCATCGGCATGTTCCTCGCCCTGTTCCTGCTCTTCCTCAAGTTCCTTCCCTGCATCAACATCGCCGAGGTGAAATGGACGCTTCCCGAGTCCGATCCGCATTTCGACGACAAGGAGCACCACCCGGACCACGGTGTGAATGCCGAGCCCGCCTATCAGAAGGAACTCGCCGATGCGGAATCCTAACCATCGAATCTCCAATCCCCAATCTCTTTTCCCAACGTGAGCACCACCCGCAAACGAGTTTACGGATACCTCGCCGAGTTCAGGAGCGCGTCAGCCCTCTACAAGGCGGCGGAGAAGGTCCGCGACGCCGGCTTCCGCAAATGGGACTGCTACTCCCCCTATCCGATCCACGGCCTTGACGGGGCGATGGGCATGAGGCGCTCCATCCTGCCATGGTTCGTGTTCTTCGGCGGCATGGCCGGCACCGCCACCGCCTTCGCCCTTCAATACACCACCCAGATCGTCCTCTATCCGACCGTCGTCCAGGCCAAGCCCGCCAACATCTTCACCATCCCGGCCTTCTTCCCGGTGATGTTCGAGCTGACCATCCTGTTCTCCGGCTTCACCGTGCTTTTCGGCCTGCTCGCGCTCATCCAGTTGCCGCGCCTGAACCACCCGCTCTTCGCCAGCAAGCAGTTCCACCGCGCCACCGACGACGGCTTCTTCATCGCCATCGAGGCGCGCGATCCGAGGTTCAGCCCGAGCCAAACCAAGGAGATGCTCGCGGGAATCGGCGGCGAAAACATCGAGCTGGTCGAAGAAGAGGACTGAGGCGGATTTCAAATCTCAAATTTCAAGTTACCAATGCGCTACTTCTTCCTCATCTACGCCCTGATAGCCCTGATGGTCGTCGGCATCTTCGGGTTGCGCGGCCAGAAGTTCTCCAAACCTCCGGTGAGGATCTTCCCGGACATGGACGAGCAGGACAAACACAAGCCCCAGAAACCGAGCGGATTCTTCGCTGACGGCCAGGGCGGGCGCCTGCCGGTCGCGGAAACCCAGCCCCGCGGTTTCAATCCGGATGGCGAGAAGGTCATCGGTGGAATCCCCGAGTATGAGTTCGGCGGACAAACCGGATATTACCACACCGGCCATGTTGGCGACCACTACGGCGCCGGCATGCCGGAGGAGCTGGATCTCACTGCGGACAACGCGGGCGAGTTGCTTCGCCGCGGCAAGGAGCGTTATGGCATATATTGCGCCGTCTGCCACGGAGCCTCCGGCGACGGCAACGGCATCACCGCCCAATACGGAGTGCCGGTGGCGGCCAACGCGAATGCCAAACTCAACGCCATCTCGCCGGAAACCTATCCGGACGGACGCCTCTTCGAGGTGATCTCCGCGGGCAAGGGCCAGATGAGCGGCTACGCCTACAACATTCCGCTGCGGGACCGCTGGGCGATCATCGCCTACGTCCGCGCGCTCCAGGCCGCCAAGGATTCCTCCAAATAATTCTCCCATCGCAATGGCCCACCACCACGTCACCTCCGCAGACATCGCCATCAATGGCGACCACCTGGACAACCCGAAGGTTGCCAAGGCAAAGACCGCCGCCCTCGGCATCGCCGCCCTGGGCACGCTGGTCAGTGTCTATCTGCTGTTCTTCGCCTCCACCCAGACCAAGGGCTCCTTTGCCTACTCCTGGCTGTTCGCGTTTTATTTCTTCCTCACCCTCTCCATCGGCGGCTGCTTCTGGACGCTGCTGCACAATGTCTCGAACTCCGGTTGGGGCACATCCGTCCGCCGCACCTTCGAAAACCTCGGTTCCACCTACCCGTGGATGTTCCTCTTCGGCATCCCGCTGCTCTGCCCGCAGGTCCAGCAATACCTCTACGAGTGGATGAACATCCACCGCGCCGCCCATGGCAACGTGAAGGAACACCTCCATCACGTCGACCACCTGCTCTATAACAAGTATTGGTACATGAGCATCCCGTTCTGGTATCTCCGGATGTTCCTATACTTCGCCGGGCTCAGCCTGGTCATCATCGGCCTGCGGAAACTCTCCGTCGCCCAGGACAGCGACCCGAATCCCGGCACCGCGCGTCTCTTCAAGGCCCGCTTCCACTCGACCTACACCCTCATCATCTTCGCGCTGACCATCACCTTCACCGGCTTCGATTTTCTCAAGGGCCTCGATTACAAGTGGTTCTCCACCATGTGGGGTGTCTATCTGTTCGCGGGCTCCGCGCTCAACTCGATGGCGGTGATCATCCTTGTCTGCGCGTGGCTGAAGAGCCAGGGCCACCTGAAACACGTCACCACCGGCGAGCACTTCCACATCATGGGCAAGCTGCTCCTCACCTTCACCGTGTTCTGGGCCTACATCGCCTTCTCGCAGTTCTTCCTCATCTGGTATGCCGGCATCACCGAGGAAACCTCTTATTTCCTCATCCGCAACACCGGAAACTGGAACACCGCGATGATCTTCCTGGTCTTCGGCCACTTCGTCGTTCCCTTCGTCATCCTGCTCCAGGCGTGGCTCAAGAAAAACCCGAAGATGCTCTCGATCATGGCGGTTTACACCCTCGCCATGCACGTGCTCGACCACTACCTCATCGTCATCCCCGAGCGTGGCGTCTCGCTGGGCGGCCACCACATGGGCAAGGGTGAGGCCTTCGCCGGTCTCGGCCCCATCCAGCCGTCCATCCCGGGCGCCTTCTGGGGCGACATCCTCGCCTTTGTCACCATCGGCGCGGCCTTCGTGTTCTTCCTGCTGCGCGCCATCGGCCAGCATTCGCTCTACCCGAACCGCGACCCGCGCATTCTCGAATCCGCCAACCTTTCCAACTGATTCCTCTTCTCCCGCACATGGATCCCAACCGCGACAACCCGTTTCTCCGCTTCGCCACCTTCTGGTGGGGCCTCGGCGTTTTCCTGATCTTCGCGTTGCTCCTCGCCGCGATCTGGGTCTTCAACCGCAAGGCTCCGGAAACGCTTGAGGACGTGGCGGCAAAAACCCGCTACGAAACCAAGGCCAGGGTGGACGCGGAACAATCCGCCGCCCTTTCCGCCGAGGCCATCGAGGCCGCCATGGCCAAGGTCGCCGCGGAACTGCCGGCCCTGAAACCCGCCGCCGTCGAGAAACCCGACCAGGTGGTTCCCGGATCGCCGACCGCCCAAAAACTCGCGGATGCGCCGGCCGCCGACACCGGTGCCGTGGACTCCGCCGGACCCGACGCCGACGCGCCGATCGATCCCGCCGTGATGGAAGCCGGCAAGGCCCTGTTCATTACCTGCTCCGCCTGCCACGGTCAGAATGGCGAAGGTGGCCCGATCGGTCCGCCGCTTGCCGAATCCGATTGGGTGACCGGCCCGGTTTCCAACCTCATCCGCATCCAACTTCGCGGACTGACCGGACCGATCACCGTTTCCGGCAAGGAATACAGCTTCCCGGTTCCCATGGCGGCCCTCGCCTATCAGACCGACGGGGAGATCGCCGCCGTGCTCACCTATGTGCGGAACAGTTTCGGCAACAAGGCCTCCGCCGTCACGCCGGACCAGGTCAAGGCGCTGCGCTCCGAAGTCGGAAAACCGCCGCTCACCCAGCAGGACCTCGTGAAGCCCTGATAGATCTTCCCACCTCTTTTCCAATCCGATGTCATCCTCCAATCCCACCACCACCGATCAGGACGCGCTGTTGCGCGCGGGGATCGACCGCTCGCTGCGCCATCCGGTGATGTTCTTCCTCACCAGCGGAGCCGCGTGGCTCGCCGTTTCGATTTTCCTGGGCGTGATCGCCTCCGCCCAATCGCACATCCCGGGATTCCTCTCGGACTGCGCGTGGACCGGCTACGGCCGGGTGTTTCCGGCCCACGTCAACGCAATGGTGTACGGCTGGGGCATGCAGGCTGCCTTCGCGGTGATCATCTGGCTGATGGCCCGCCTCTCGCGCAAGGAATGCACCGCCTCCGGCACCATTCTCGCCGCCGGTCACGTCTGGAATTTCGGCGTCATGATGGGAACCCTCGGCATCCTGTCCGGAAACGGAACGGGCATGCCCTGGATGGAGTTTCCCGCGTTCGTCTGGCCGGTGCTGCTCCTCGGCTACTTTGCCATCATCATCTGGTCCTTCATCCAGTTCCGCGTGCGTCCGGAAGGACATACCTATATCTCCCAGTGGTATTTGCTCGCGGCGATGATCTGGTTTCCCTGGGTGTACATCACCGCCAACACGCTGCTGAACTGCCTGCCCGGCCATCCGGTGATGGGTGCCGGCATCAATGCGTGGTACCGCTCGGCGCTGATCTTCCTGTTCTTCACCCCGGTCGCGCTTGGCACGGCCTACTATCTCGCGCCCAAGGTTTCGGGCCGCGCGGTTGTCAGCTATTCGCTGGCGAAACTCGGCTTCTGGTCGCTGGCCGTCATCGCTCCGTGGGCCGGCATGCAAAAGCTGGCGGGCGCGCCGGTTCCATTCTTCCTTCCTTACGTCGGAGCCGCGGCCACCGCGCTGATTTTCATCCCGGCCGCCGCCGCCGGTGTGAACACGCTGCGCACGATGATGTCCGATGACGAGACGATGGCCTCCAGCCCCTCGCTGCGCTTCACCGCCGCCGGCATGGTCTCCCTGCTGGTGCTCGCCGTCAGCGCCGTCCTCCTGAACCTGCCGGGCTCCACCCTGCGTTCCACCCAGTTCACGCTCTCCGGCTATGGCTTCGAGATGCTCGCCCTCTACGGTTTCTTCACTTTCGTGATGTTCGGAGCCACCTACTTCATCGTGCCCCGGGTTACCCGCCGCGAGTGGTTGTCCCGGCGCCTGATCAGGATGCACTTCCTGTTCTCGGTTTACGGCACCATCTTCGTGGCCGTGGTGGCGCTCTTCGGCGGACTCATGCAGGGCATGGGCCAGGAGGACTTCAAGAGCGCCTGGAGCCCGGTGGCCGCCCGCCCTTACGCGGTGACGATCACCTTCTCATGGAGCCTGATCCTATTCTCCAACATCTTCTTCTTCATCCACCTCATGCTCATGTGGCTGCGTCTCGGCCGCCGCAGTTCGCATCCCACCCTGCTCGTCGCCCATCACGCCACCGGCAGCCCCCATGGCGAGGAGGGTGACATCGACAACGCCGGTCCCGCCCACGCCCACTGAAGCGGGATTCCAGATATCTAATTTCAAATCTTATCCTGATGAGCCTTCGCACCTTCATCCTCGGTCTCTCGGCCAGCTTCGGCGCCGCCTGGCTGGCAGTGGTCGTGGTTCCGTATTTCAAGATGCGGGATCTCGCGCCCGTCGCCGATTCCGCCGCCAAGAGCGCCACCCCGATCTTCAATCCGAAACGCGGCGGCCGGGTGGCCGATGGCGCGAAGATCTACGCGGAAAACGGCTGCTATCTCTGCCATACCCAGGTGGTCCGTCCCACCTACGCCGGCAATGATCTCTACCGTCCCGATTGGGGCGGTCTCAAGGAGGATCCGGACCGCGGCGACACCCGCCGCGAGACCAATGCCTACGATTTCCAAGGCGAGACCTTCGCCCAGATCGGCGTGAACCGCATGGGACCGGACCTTTCCAACCTCGGCCGCAGGGTGGAGGCGCAACATGGTGCGGACTCCGGCCGCTGGCTCTACCTCCGCCTCTACGATCCGACGGCCAATCCAAAGCTGTGGAATTCCCACTGCCCGCCGCACAAGTTCATGTTCGTGAAGCGCGAGGTGAAGGGCGCTCCCTCGCCCGACGCGCTTCCGGTCAATGTGGGCGATGGTTTCGAACTCGTGCCCGATTCCGACGCCCGCGCCCTGGTCTCCTACCTGCTCTCTCTCAAGAAGGACCACCCGGTGCCCGCCGCACTGGATTTCGCCCCGAAGAAAACCGATGGCGACAGTTGAATCCCCGAATCCTCCATTCACTTTCAGACATGTCTTCGCCCACCCAGAAACCAGATCTTGAGGACTCGATCAACGTGACCGAGGCCCACGGCCGTGTGGTCCGCGAGGCCGCGGCATGCGCCCGCGAGAAACGCATCGCCACGAACGGCTCGGAACCCATCTCGCTGTGGGTGCTCGCCGCCTGCGGAGTGGTGGCGGTGATCGCCGGAGGCATTCTCGGCGGTGCCGGAAACTGGTTCTCCTACGCCACCATTTTCCGCGATGGATACGTCCGCACCCCGCCGCCGGGAGCGGTCGAGGAGGGGCCGAAACCCAAGGATGCCCTCGCCGCATTCAGCGCCAAGGGAGCCAAGATCTACTCCTCCAAGTGCAATGGCTGCCACGGTGCCGATGCCAAGGGCGACGGGGCGAATTTCCCGTCCCTCGTCGGCTCCAAGTGGGTGCTGGGTGATACCGAGCGTTTGGCCATGATCATCCTCGGCGGCCTGCAAGGGCCCACCAGCACCGGTAAGAGTTACGGCGTGATGCCCACCCAGGCCGCGGGCCTCAGCGCCGAGGACCTTGCCGGCGTGATGACCTACGTCCGCAATGGCTTCGGCAATTCGAAGGGCGACGTCGTCACTCCGGAGATGGCCAGGGCGGCCATGGAAATCGCTGCCAAACGCCCCAATCCCGCCGCTCCCCTCTCCGCCGCGGAACTCGACGCGGACCACGCCAAGGATCTTCCGGGAACGCCCATCGATCCGGGTTCGCTCGTCGATCCGATCACTCTGGCCCCGGCCGCCGCCGCCCCATGACAAGCGCCCGGCTCCGGGATTCCGGAGCGCCTAATCGCCCGAGCACCCGCCGCAAACCGCTTTTTCGTCTCCGAAACATACCACTCACCCCAATCCTTCAGTTTGATCCCCGATTCAGGAAACAGGCCACGCATTTTTTGCTATTCACCGGTCATGAATTGGACTAACGAACGTCGCACGCCGCAACCATGAGCGCTCACGCCACCACCCACGCCGGGCATGCCGCCCACCATGACGATCATCATCACCATGATCCGGGATTCCTCCGGAAGTATCTTTTCTCCACCGACCACAAGACGATCGGCATCCAGTACGGCATCACGGCGCTGCTGTTCCTGGCCTTCGGTTTCTACCTGATGATGGTGATGCGCTGGAGCATCGCCTATCCGCACCAGCCGCTGCCGGAGTGGATGAGCTGGATTTTCACGGACACCTGGAAGGCCCGCTGGCTCCAGGACGGCAAGGTCACCGGCGACACCTACAACATGTTCGGCGCGATGCACGGCACCATCATGGTGTTCCTCGGCATTGTGCCGCTCGGCTTCGGCGCTTTCGGAAACTACGTCACTCCGCTGCAGATCGGCGCGGTGGACATGGCCTTCCCGCGGCTCAACATGATGAGCTACTGGATCTACCTGGCCGGCGGCCTGGTGATGTGCACCTCGTTTTTCATGGAATCCGGCGCGGCCAAGTCCGGCTGGACAAACTACTCGCCGCTCGCCGGTTTCGCCGACGGGCAAATCGTCAACCAATGGCTTGCGGGCCAGACGCAGTGGCTGATCGGCCTGGTCCTTTTGATCACCTCCTCGCTGCTGGGCTCGGTGAACTTCATCACCACCATCATCAACCTGCGGGCGCGCGGCATGACATGGATGCGCATGCCCTTCTTCGTCTGGTCGATGCTGGTCACCGGTTTCCTGCTGCTGCTCGCCTTCCCGCCGCTTGAGGCCGCCGGCATCATGCAATTGATGGATCGGGTGTTCCACTCGTCCTTCTTCATGCCCTCCGGGCTCTTCACCAAGAGCGAGGGACTGGCCGATCTCTCCGGCGGCGGTTCTCCGCTGCTTTTCCAGCACTTGTTCTGGTTCCTCGGCCACCCCGAGGTGTATGTGCTCCTGCTCCCCGCCTTCGCCTGTGTTTCGGAAATCATTCCGGCCAACACCCGCAAGCCGCTCTGGGGCTACAAGTCGATGGTCTATTCGGTCCTCGTCCTCGGTTTCCTCTCCTTCCTCGTCTGGGCCCACCACATGTACATGACCGGCATGGGCGCGGCCGTCTCCACCTTCTTCCAGACCACCACCGTGCTGATCTCGGTGCCCTCCGTGGTGATCCTCACCGCCATGCTCATCTCGCTTTGGGGCGGTTCCATCCGCTTCACGCCCCCGATGCTCTGGGCCTGCGCCTTCATCCCCATGTTCGGCATCGGCGGACTTACCGGCCTGCCGCTGGCCTTCAACCTCGCCGATCTTCACCTGCACGACACCTACTACGTCATCGGCCACTTCCACTACGTCGTGGCTCCGGGCATCCTGTTCGGTTTCTTCGCGGGCATCCTCCACTGGTATCCCAAGATCACCGGGCGCTACATGGGCTCCTGGCTCAACCATCTGCACTTCTGGCCCAGCCTGATCTGCATGAACGTCATCTTCTTCCCGATGCTTCTCCAGGGCATGGCCGGTTTCCACCGCCGCTGGTACAACGGGGGCGACGCCTACCTCGACAAGGCCACCGCCGAGGGGCCGAACGTCTTCGCCAACACCGTGGCCCAGCACCTCGACATGAACATCTGGATGTCCATGGGCGCGTGGACCCTCGCCCTCGCCCAGATTCCGTTCATCATCAATCTCATCAGCTCCTGGAAAACCGGACGCAAGGTCGAGAGCGACAACCCTTGGGAAGCCACCACGCTGGAATGGGCCACGCCCACTCCTCCGGGCCACGGCAACTTCACCACCGAACCCGTCGTTTACCGCGGACCTTACGAATACAGCCGCCCCGATCACGACGAGGATTACTTCCCGCAATGGATCGAGCCCAAGCGCGGCGAAACGGAGCCGTCCGGGCAGGCCAAACACTGACAAGCGACCGACCGCGGAAACCGTTAGAACCGATCCCAGCCAACTTTCCCCATGGAAATCCCCTACATCGTCACCCCCCGCAAGGACACCGGGCTCTTCAACGCGAAGATCGCCATCTGGCTGTTCCTCGCCTCCGAAGTCATGCTCTTCGGCGGGTTTTTCTCAGCCTACATCTTCCTGCGGCTCGGCGCGGACTATCCGTGGCCGGAGCGCACGCTGCCGGTGCTGCCGGGTCTCATCAACACCTTCGTGCTGATCGGATCCTCGGTGACCGTCGTGTTCGCCTGGGCCGCGCTCAAGATGCGCAAGTGGCGGCAGTTCCAGATCTACATGGGCATCACCATTGCCTGCGCCCTGCTTTTCATGGCCTTCAAGGCGGTGGAATACAACGTGAAGTTCCATCACCAGGCCGTGCGCCTGCATGACCACACCGTCATCGAAGGGCACCTTGGATATGAAAAGGACGGGAAGGGGGAATACCTCAAGGACCATCATGGCAAAAAGATCGAGGATGACCGCATCCGCATCGAGACGGCGGGGCTTACCTTCAACAGCGTCCGTTTCCACGCCGATTGGGTGGAGGAAATGATCAGCCAGGCGGAGCACCACAAGGCGAAGATCACCCTCGCCGCGGATGTGGCCTTGGTCACCGAAGAAGGCAAACCCGCCGAGACCCTCGCCAAGGCCGGCGAGCCACTCTCCGTGGTTCTTCTGAAAAAAATCCGTGCCGCCCATCTCGCCGCCCGCGCCCACAACGGCGCGATGCGCACCGCCGCCCTCCGCAAGGAATGGGCCGAGGCCAAGTCCGCCAACCCGGGCAAACCCGGATGGGCGCTCTCCACCGCCGTCAATATCGACATGGAGGCCCTCGCTCCGAAGCTCCTCACCGAACTGCCGGCGGTCTCCTTCAAGGTCGATCCGCCATCACAACTTGATTTCAGGCCGCGCGACGTCAAGGAGGGCGCCACCCAGTCCCGCCTGCGCGACGACACGGCGATCGATGGCAAACTCCTCGCCAGCCCGATGGGTTTCCACAATGTCGATGCCATCGACTTCCGCCACCTGGCGATGAAAGCCGTCGAGAAAGGTCAGGATCCGATGATCGCCATCGAGAATTCCTGGCTGCTCGGGAATGTCGATTTCGCCCGGGAAGCCTGGGAATGGCACAAGGGCGAGGTGGCGAAACTGGAGAAGGAACTCGCCGCCAAGGGCATCGATAAAAGGACCGGCAAGCCGAAATACGAACCCACCGCCAAGGAGCGCTACCGCATCGGCTGGCATGAGTTCGCCAAAAAGGCCGAGTCCGAGGGCAAGACCAAACTCGGCGCGTTGGGCAAGATCACCGAGGAGTTCAAGGGGCCGAACTACGCCGCCCGCGGCGAGGAAACCTTTCCCCCGCTCGAACTCCCCCGCGAGCAGATCCGTTTCGCCTCCAAGTTCACCCCGTCCTGGAACACCTATTACGCGATTTATTTCACCATCACGGGCCTGCACGGCCTGCACGTCATCGGGGGCGCGCTGGTCCTCGCCTATTATCTGTTCTTCGGCAGGAAGATGTATGAAACCAACCCCGAGTGGCTCGCCAACCGCGTCGAAGTGGGCGGCCTTTTCTGGCACTTCGTGGACTTGGTCTGGATCTTTGTTTTCCCGATCTTCTACCTGATGTGATTTCCCGAATTCCAACGATCAATCTCCATCCCCATGGCTGACACTCCCGAAGCAATCCGCAAGTCCATCCGCACCTACCTCTTCGTCGGCGGCGTGCTTTTTCTCGGCACGATCCTGACCGTGCTGGTGGCCACCGTTCCGTGGCTCGATGTCGGTGGTCACGGATTCGACATCTGGGACGCCGTCCTTGGTCTGGCCATCGCCGCCACCAAGGCCTCGCTGGTCGCCGCCATCTTCATGCACCTCAATCACGAGAAGAAGGCGATCTACTGGATCTTCGGCTCCGGGATCGTGTTCGTTATCGCGCTCTTCGGCCTCACCGCCTTGGCCAAGTATGATCCGATCCACGACCCGCACTTCGAGAACGGCGGCGCACAATTCGTCACTCCGGAGCTTGAATCTCCGGAATCCGGCGGTTGATTGCCCCCGGTAGAAACCAACGTCATGTCACTCAGGGGATTCCACATGGTTTTCGTTACGGTGAGCCTTCTGCTCTTCGCGTTCCTGGCGCTTTGGGGATTCCTGCTGACTCCGGAAAAGAACGGCGTGGCCTTCTGGATGGGCGTGACCGGGGCGGTCGGTTTCATTCTGATGCCGTTCTACGGCGTGTATTTCCTGCGCAAGGCCCGCCGCATCAATCTCTGAAACCCCCAGCACCGCCATGAATACCCTCCTTACACTCGCCTGCTCCACCTGCCGTGTCACCATGGTCGAGGGTGGGGGAGACGCGGCCGGTTGGTCGATCTTCACGCTGCTGGTCATCATCCTCGCGATGCTCGGCGGCATCACCTGCTTCATGCTTCGCATCGCCCGCCGCGAGCGCGAGCACCTCGATCCATCGCTCTGCGACGATTATGTGCCCGCCGAATCCTCCCGCCACTGATCTTCTCCCGCATTATCCCAGCTTTTCAGTTTCCAGCTTCTCCCAATTCCATGAGTCCATCAAAGTTCCTCGGCATTCCGGAAAACTTCTCCGTGCACGGCACCCAGGTCGATCACATGCTTGATGTGGTCCACTGGTTCATGATCGCGCTGTTCATCGGCTGGACGCTGTTTTTCCTCTACTGCATCGTCCGTTTTTGGCGCGGCAACAATCCGAAGGCCTCCTACCACGGTGTCCGCAGCCACCTCTCCAGCCATCTTGAGGTGGGAGTCATCATTGTCGAGGCGGTGCTGCTGCTCGGTTTCGCCTTCCCGCTCTGGGCCGAGCGGGTCGATAACTGGGACAGGGTGAAAGACCTCAACCCGGTGCGCGTGCGCGTCGTTGGCTGGCAGTTCGGCTGGACCTATCATTACGCCGGAGCCGACGGCAAGTTCGGCCGCACGGATGGAGCCAGGATCTCCGCCGTGGGTGATATCGGACTCGATCTGGACGACCCGAACGCCCTCGACGACTTCACCAGCCCGATTCTCAAGCTGCCGGTTTCCCGCCCGGCCGTGCTGAACATCACCTCCACCGATGTGATCCACAACTACTCGATCGTGCCGATGCGCATCCAGCAGGACGCCATCCCCGGCCGCGAGATCCCGATGTGGTTCACGCCGGTCAAGACCCTGGAAACCTTCGTTGTCTGCGGCCAGCTCTGCGGGGAAGGCCACGGCAACATGGTCGGCACCATGGAAGTCATCGAGGCCGGGGATTTCGACACCTGGTTCAAGGGCCAGACCGAGGAAAAACTCAAGGCGAACGCCAAGTGAGCTCTGCCACCGCTCCGCTTGCCCGCCCGTGGCCGGATTGAACCCGAAATCCGAAGTTCAATCCCGTTTCGGCGTGATAACCACCGAAGGAACCGATTTTTCAAGGTTGGGCGCGAACCCGCCAATTGCCGTCTCTCGGAACTCCCCAGTGAAATCGGTGGCGCTCGGTTCAGCCGAGCGGTTCCCTGGCGCATGCTCCACGCCCAGCTTCGGAATCCGGAATAAACAACCCCGCGGCAAGCCGAGGGGTATTTCAGAAGAAGACAAGTTGCTCATCACGATGTAGCCTCTCGTAGTTTCCACCTTGCCTTTTCACATAATTCGCAATCATCCCCTCGTCACCGTGTTTTCCCACCGTCGATGCGAAATATCCGTCACTCCAGAACTCACCTCCCCAGAGTTTTTTCTTCACCCCGGGACAACGTCTGAAAACCTCCCGCGCCGTCAAACTCTTGATCATTCTCACCAGCTTCGTCACCGCATAGGTCGGAACAGACTGCACCAAAAAATGGATATGGTCATGGTCACTTCCAATTTCGACAAACTTCATCTCGTATCTTTTTTCGATTTCCAAGCAGACCTCCTTAATCACCGAGTCAACCTCGTCATCAATGACCGCCCGTCGATACTTCGCCGGAAAAACGATATGGTAGAGCAATATCGTGACATTGTGGCTTTTGTGGATGTAGTCGCTCATTGCCGACTGCTACGCCGCAAGCGGCGGGGAATCAAACCCTCCTGAGATTGAA
>CAZKQK010000139.1:0-13284 GCA_964554865.1 uncultured Luteolibacter sp.
GGGAACGGTTCAGCTCGAGGCGCAAGGACGGCGCGCGCAGGATGCGCGGGAGCGGTGCGGCGGCGGCAGGCGTGCTTTGGAGCGCGCGGGATTTGAGGACGGGCGGGTGAATCGGCCGGTGGTATGCGGCGGGCAGTGCATGTCGAGTCGGGTAAAACCCGTGAGAATCCGGTTGCGTGCCGGTGGGGAGGGATCACTTTGGGTGTCATGCGAATCGATTTTCCGGCGATCAATGCGGTGGATGCCTTCGCGCTTTCGATGTTGGGCGTGATCGGGTTGGCATTCGGCACGATTACGATGCTCTTTGTGTGCATGAGACGGGCGGCGTCGCGGCGTGATCCGCATGTGGACGCGTTGCTGGAAGAGGTGGAGCGCGAGACTCTCCGTCAGGGACAAGCTGGTGCGGGCGGTCACAAGCGGGAGCCTTGGGAGCGAGGTTCCGACTGGTGGAGGAAATGAGCGCCGGGGTGGCGGATCAATCGAGCGACTGATTGAATGAGTCCTTGGCGCCCAGCGAGAGGACGAATTCGGACAGCAGCCTGATGGTGTGTTCGATGTCATCGAGGTGGGCGGTTTCGACGACCGAGTGCATGCAGCGCAGAGGCAGGGAAACGAGTGCGGACGGGACGCCTCCGCGCGAGACGAAGATCTTGTCGGTATCCGTGCCGGTGAAACGGCTGCTGGCTTCGTGCTGAACAGGGATTTTGTTGGATGCGGCGCAGTCCATGAGGCGCTTGACGATGAGAGGATGGTTGGCGGTGCCGTGGGTGAGGCTGGGGCCGCCGCCGAGTTTCACGCTGCCGTGCCTGGCGGGGTCGAGTCCAGGGGTGTCGGTGGCGTGGGTGACATCGAGGCAGACGCAGAGATCGGGTTTGAGGCGGTAAGTGGCCATGATGGCTCCGTGGCCGCCGATTTCCTCCTGGATGGCATTGAGGCAGACGAGGGTGAAGGCGGGTTTCCTGCGGGAAGCCGCGACCCGGCGCATCACCCGGGCGATGATGTAGCCGCCGACGCGGTTGTCCAACGCACGGGAAACGATGCGTTTGTTAGCAAGTTCCATGGGGCCGTCCTGATAGACGGCGGGGTGGCCGACGCGGATGCCGAGCTTGGCGACATCGGCTGGGCTTGCCGCGCCAACGTCCACCCAGAGGTCGTGCACGGCGGGAGCTTTTTCCGAGCCGAGGTCGTCGCGGCGGAGGTGGATGGCGGTGTTGCCGATGATGCCTGGCACCGGGCCTTTGTCGCCGAGGATATTCAAGCGGCGGCCGCGTGCGGTTGCCGCGTCCGATCCGCCGACGCGGTCGAGGCGGAGGAAGCCCTTGTCATCGATGTGTTTGACCATGTATCCGATTTCATCGGCGTGGGCGGCGAGCATGACGGCGCGTTCGGATTTCCCCGGCAGGGTGGCCCAGGTGGAGCCGTAGGAGTCGCACTCGACGGAGGCGGCATGCTTTTCGAGCCATTGGGCCCAGACTTTCTGTCCCGGCATTTCGAAGCCGGTGGGGCTGGGGGTTTCTAACAGACGGTGGAGGAAATCGCGGTCTTCGGCACTCACGGACGTGATTCAAGCAGGCGTGGCGGCCGCGGCAAGCACGCAGGCCGGCTTCGTTGTTCCAACATTTGTCACCGGGATTTTTTCCGGAAAAGACGGACGCCGGCGTGTGGGGGCGGCGTTTGTCGGGAGATCAGCGGTGGCGGTGTCAGGGGTCCACCGGGGATACCGGAGGGGGGACGATGGGAGGTGGGACGATGGGCGGTCCTGCGGGCGGAAGGTCGAGTGGATTGGGCAGGGGCGGCGCGTCGATGGTAGCGACTTTGGCTCCCTTGCTGTCCTTGGCGCTTTTCGCGCTGTCACCGGATTCGCCGGCATTGGGATCGAGGCGGGCGAGGAGTTCCTGGATGGCGGCGATGGCGTCGGGATTGGCGGCGATGGCGCACTGGGAGATGATGCGCATGGATTCGGGCGAGGCGTGGATGGCGGTCTCGACGATGGCGACGGTCTGCCCGACATCGGCATCGCTGGCCTTGATGGCGGTTTTGACGGTTTCGCAGGAGCAGCCGGGGTTGGCGGTGACTTCGGATTCGACGATTTCGAGAATCTTGGAGGTATCGAGTTTCACCCGTTGTTCGACGGAGAGGGCGACTTGCATGCAGTCGCTGGTTTTTTCGGTTTCCCGATAAACGGCCGAGACTGCGGCGAGGCCTTTCCGGAGGCTTTCGGAGTCGATTTCGTAAGGAGTCCTGGTACCTGCGGCGACGCTGCGATAGGCGGAGGGCTGGCGAAGGACGCCGAGATCGACGACCATATCGACATCGCGTCTGGCGGAGTGGTTTTCCGCGAGAGTCATGGAGTCCTGCGGTGCGATGAGCGGGGAGTCGTCAGCGATGAGGCCATCGGCCTTGACGGGCACGGGCAGGAAGGCATTGCCGGGGACATAGGCACCGGCGATGGCGGGGATCGCGCCTTCCGGCGCGGCAAGGGAGCTTTCGAGATTTTGGGCCGCGAGCGGGGAAACGAGGCTTAGGATCGCGATTGCAACCGTGTGGGGGAACACAGTTGTTTTCATGGTGGGGGATCTGGGGGTGACGGACGGAAGTTAGCCTGAATTGGCGGGTGCGCGCAATTTCGGATCTTCACGCAATCACGTAGGACGAGAGGCCGGGTTTCAAATGATTGGTTTTCAGTGTATTGCGTTCCGTTTGTGTTACGGGGGCGGAAACAATCAGTTGTTCCGGAGTTTCTGTTAGGCCGTAGCGTGATGGGCAAATGAGGATTCGGCATGGCTTGTCTTGCCGCGGGTCACGGGAAGGTTTTGGCTGGGGCGTGCATTGGAGTATCGAGTTGGCGGCGGTTTTTGTGGCGGCGGTATCGGGAGCCCTGGCGGGCAGGCAGAAGGATATGGATTTCTTCGGCATGTATGTGGTGGGCCTGCTGGCCGGGGTGGGAGGAGGGAGTTTGCGGAGCGTGTTGTTGGGGGATCTGCCACCGGCGTTTTTGCGCAAGCCGGAGTATTTGCTGGTGGTGGCGGTGGCGGCCCTGATCGCCCGGTTTGGTGGCGGGTGGTGGTCGAGAATCCGGCGGGTGGTTTCGTTGGTGGATGCGGTAAGCCTCGGGCTGTTTGTGTGCGTGGGCATCCGCGTGGCGCAGTCGCACGGGGCACCGTGGTGGGCCTGTGTGGCGTGCGGGGTGATCACGGCGACGTTCGGCGGAGTGTTGCGGGACGTCGCGCGGGCGGAGGTTCCGTTGATTTTCCGGAGGGAGATTTATGCGACGGCGTGCCTGGTCGGCGGTTTCGTGTTGATCGGACTGGATGGGTTGCGGGTTCCTGAGGCGGCTGCGGTGGCGGTGGTGACCTTGTTGGTGACCGGCATTCGATTGCTGGCGATTCGCTACGCGCTCAACCAGTCCTCGGATTGAGGCTGGCGCTGTTGTGGAAATGTGATTGGCTGGAGGTGTTGAGCATGCGATTTCCCCACTGGCGATGATACCGACACCGTCCCAACTGTTCGCGCGGTTCGAACGCGGGGAGATCGAGCGTGATGAGCTTCACGCGATGATGGCTGTGCATGCCAGGGAGTTGATCGGCGAGATGGAAGAGGACTACCGGAATCCGGCGGCGGCATGGCTGGAGACCTTGCTTGCGAGGCGCATGATGGGGCGTCTCGTGCGGCGGCACGGCAGCCGCCTGGTGCGGGAGGTCCTTGTCGCGCTATCCGGGGTGGAGGATTTTCCGCCCGCCCGTCATTTGTGGAACGCGTCGCATCCGGATGTGCCTCTGGATTGTTTCCTGAGGATGCGGCGGGAGCCGGTTTTCCGCGTGGTCGCTCTCGATCACCGGGCGAATGAGATGGTGGTGACGGCGGAGTATGGAGCGGTGGGACGGGGAAAGGCGTCGAAGAGGATGTTTGTCCTGCGACGCGATGCAGGATGGGTGCTCAAGGTGGTGGCTCCGGGCTGCCGAGAATGATAAACGGTCGCAGTTTCTCGATGGTGGCGCGGCCGATGCCCGGGACGCGGTCGAGATCGTCGATGCTGCCGAAGGGCCGTGTGCCGATGATGGCGTTTGCGGTTTTTTCCGCGATGCCGGGGAGTGTCATGAGGATATCGCGCGGCGCGGTATTGGGATCAACCGGATTGTTTTCCGATGCCTTGCGGATGCCCTTGGCTTGTTCCATTTCGGCGGTCTCGCGCCGGGCTTCCTCGCGTAGTGCGGGCAGTTTGTTCCAATCCGTATGACGCCATGCGCCGGTGCCGGCGCGGGCGGCGGTGAGTTCGAGATCGCGAAGGTGTTCCCGCCAGTTGTCACCGGTGGTTCCGTCCGGGCGTTGGCGGGTGACGCCGAAGGCGCGCGCGAGGCCTTTGGAAACGAGGGTTTCGGCGAGGTCGCGGCCGTCGGCGGTGGTGATGAAGGCATAGATGCGCGGGAAGCGGCCGTCGCCACGGGCATCAGCGAAGGAGGTGTGGACGGTGAAAGGTTTGGCGAGGAAGTTTTCGGTTTCCGCCTTGGCGGCCTCGCCGGCGGCCTTGGCCGTGAGGATGTCCGCGATGCCGAAATGCCGGCGCTGGTCGCGGAGGCGGCGGGCGTTCGAGTCGTCGCCGTTGACATGCATCTCCATGCAGTCCGCGCCGTAGAGCCTGATGGTTTGTTTTTTGCCGTCGGGGAAAACAACTTCGAAGCTGTCGCCGTCCGCCCAGGGTGTGGAGTTGAGGGTGCAGTTTGCGAATTCGCGGAGTTGGGCCGCCGCGTGGCAGGCGAGCAGGAATAGAAACAGCATGGACAAACGCATCACGGCCTGAAGGTGGCATGATCGCAGCGTTTCCACAAGCGCGGGCCGAGTGTGAGGCAGGCAACGCAAAGACCGGTGGCGAGTCCCCACCACACGCCGCGCGGTCCCATCCCCGCAGTGTGGGCCAGCAGGGCGCTGACGGGAAGGCCGACGAGCCAGTAGGAAACAAATCCCATCAGCGCGGGGACGCGGGTGTCCTGAAGGCCGCGCAGCATGGCGGAGGAGGCGACTTGCAGGCCGTCCACCAGCTGGAACACTCCGACGATGACCAGCAGGGATGCGGTTAGGGAAATCACGGCCGGCTCGCCAATGAAGAGCGAGGCGAGCCATTTCCCGCCGAGGAGAAAGACCGAGCCTCCGATCAGTGCGAAGACGGCGACGATCAGCCAGCCCGATATCGCGATGGAGTGGAGACGGTGGTTTTCCCCCGCGCCGAGCGCTTCGCCGGCCCGGACCGTGAGTGCCATGGAAAGCCCGAGCGGCACCATGAACGCGGTGGCCGCCAGGGTGATGGCGATCTGGTGTGCGGCGAGTGATTCGCGGCCGAAAGCACCCATCATGAGGCCGGCCACGGAGAATGCGGAGACCTCGCACAGCATCTGGATGCTTGCGGGGAAGCCGACGGACGAGAGGCGGCGGATTTCCCGGAAATCCGGAGTGAACCAGCGCTTCGGGATCCACTCGCGGAGATCCACGGCCATGGCGAACCAGACGAACATCGCGATGAGTATCAGGGTGCGTGCGATGAGCGTGGCCCAGGCGGCGCCCTCGAAGCCGAGTTTCGGGAAGCCGGCCTTGCCATGGATGAGAAACCAGTTGAGGAGGATGTTGAGCAGCACGCCGCCGAGGAAGATCCAGAAGGGAGGCCAGGGGCGGTTGAGGGCGTCGGCGTGGTTTTTCAGCGCGATGGATGCGAGGGCGGGAACCATGGACGCCATCACGATGCGGAAAAACACGGCGGATCTGTCGGCGACCTCGGGTGGCTGGCCGAAGCGATGAAGGTGGAGAGAGACCAGCCATGAGGCCCCGAAGAGGAGCAGGCCGACGGCGAGGGACAGCAGCAGACCGTTGCGGCAGCTCGCTCGTGCGGCTGCGGGATTGTCCGCGCCGCGGGCGTTCGAAGTGAAGACGGAGACGGCGGTGAGCACGCCGATGCCGAATACAAAAGGCACATGGAAAAGCGTGTTGGCGAAGGTGAGGGCGGCCAGTTCGGTGACGCCGAGGTGGCCGACCATGACAGTATCCGCCACGCCGAGCAGCATCTGGCTCAGCTGCCCGATCACGAGCGGCAGTGCCAGTTTCAGCGTGAGCCGCGATTCCGAGAGAAGCTGCATGCGGGCGGCTTGTGTTCCGGGAAACACAGGCTTTGTCGATGCGATTCGGCTTGGTTGCGAATTCCACGGGGGCGCGAATTTTGCTGAATTTTCCGGTTGTCAAAACCCGCCCGGCCGCCCTTAATCCCGCCCCGCCCGCAAGGGCGTCCTTGCCTTCAAAGGCCCGATAGCTCAGTTGGTAGAGCAGCGGATTGAAAATCCGCGTGTCGCTGGTTCGATCCCGGCTCGGGCCACCACTTAATAATCAATGGGTTAGGCGGTTCGCGTAACAAATGGCGTTTGGATTGGTCTTGGGGTGGTGGTGATGGTGGGGTTGGATTTGGGATTTGGATTTGGGGTTTTGGTGGGTTAGGTTATGCTTGCGTGGGGCAAGCAATGGGGGCATGCTGGGGCATGGCTGAGGCGCTTTTTTCGGAATACCGGACGAATCTGCGTACGACTCTTGGGGATTTCGGGCGGGAGGGGGTGTTCCGTTTCAAGAATGAATCCTTGGATGCGGCGATCCAGAGTGTGGTGGAGATGGGGATGGGGCCTCGCGGGGTGGCGGTGAATGCGGGGAAGACGGGGCTGAACCCGGCTCCGGATTCTGTGGATGCGAGGGGGTATCTGGTGCTGAGGGCGGCGATGCTGATGCTTGGCGGAGGGATTCCGGTTTCGATCAAGACGCGGGCGCTGCAAACGCGGGTGGATTCGCTGGAGCGGGTGACTTCTCTGGATGCTCTGCGCCGGCTGATCCAGAAGCTGGAACGGGAGGGTGATCCGCATGGGAGCGGGGGCTCGCGCTGCTTCGGTATCTGGCAGGATTTTGAGAATGAGCTGGGGGTGACCCGGGAACCGGAAAGGACGGCTTGAGGATGCACAGGCTGGTGGTTCCATTTACGGTGCATGATGCGCAGGTGGCTGTATGGCACGCCTGGCGGGACGGGATGCCGGTGAGCGGCCCGATGCCACGCCATCTGGGGATGGTGGCGGAGTTCCGCGCGGGGCTGACGATTTCTCCGGATGGGGATGGGGCTGCTGATGGTGTGACGGGTTTCGGGGATTGGCGGATGAATGGGGGGGCGGCGGAGGGGGTGGCTGCCGGCGGGTGGGCGGTGGAGTTTTCCGTTCCTTTGGCGGCGGCGGCGGATGAGGGTGCCGAGGTGGCGGCGCTGGGGTTTTTGCCGCCGGGTGCGCCGGTGGTGGTGGTGGCGAGGTTCCGGGATAAGGCGACGGGGCTGTGGCGGACGCTCCAGTTCCATGATGCGGAGGTGCTGCCGGTGACGGCGGCGGAGGATGCGCAGCGGATGATGCGGACGGTGAGGGTGCGCGCGGGCTGGATGGAGGAGTTCAAGGCGGGGACGATGCCGGGGATGGCTCCGCGGATGGTGGGGGTGCTGGAGTGGCGGCACTTGGGCCGGACGGTGCGGTGCTGGGAGTATGATTATGCGGAGGGGACGTGGACGGAGGATGGGGAGAATGTGAGAGGTGAGGGTGATGAGGCGCCGCGCTATGTGGCATGGGCGGTGGATGGGGAGGGTGATCTTGAGTTTTCGATGATGGCGGCGGTGACGCGGACGGGGACGATGGGCGGGGTGGCGGCGACGGGGCTGGAGTGGAAACATGTGCTGGCTTTCCGTCTTCACGCGGGGTCAAGCGGGTTGACGCTGGCTCCGGGGTGGACGCTGGAGGCGGCGGGGCTGTCCGAGCCTTTGCTGCTGCCGCCAAGCGGTCTGCATTGGGAACACCCGAGGGTGGTTTTCCGGGTGCTGGGCCGGAGGTATGCGACGATCCGACCGGGGGTGGTGGCGCTGCCGAAGGTGGTGGCGGGGGCGCCGGGGACTCCGCCAATCGATCCGCCGATCCGGATGGGGAGGCTTTTGTTTTGCCCGGAGGGGCTTTTTATCACTGAATGATGATGCGACGATATGAGTGATGAGATACATTTCATCGAGTATGAGCCTGCGGACGACGGTGGATACTGGCGGCTGGAGCGGCCGGATTTGCTGGAGGGGGATTTCGGTGTGCGGGCGGCTGATCTGGAGCGTTGGCACCGGTTTATCGTGCGGACGAAGGTGTGGGAGTTTGTGAGGCGGCTTTACCAGGTGGGGGCGCTGGCGGAGGATGATCCGGATATTTTGCGCGGATGGACGCGGGCGGAGGTGGCGAAGCGGTTCGGGATACCGGTGAAGGAGGTGGACCATGATCTGGCGGCGGCGGCGGAGGCGTGGCGGATTCACGACGGGCGGGAGAATCTGGCGAGGCAGGCGGCGGCGGAGGCGGGCGGGGATGCGGCGGCGGATCTGGAGCGGCTGCTGGCGGTGAACAATCGCGCGGGGCTGGGTGATGAGATGGTGGGGAGGGTGCTGGATGCGTTCGGGTTCGGCGATGTGCGGGGGGATGGGCTGCGCTTGCAGGTGGCGAACCGGATTTTGTCTTTGCGGGAGTATCTGGAGAGCCAGCATACGAAGGCGGCGGCGAGGCAGCTTATCCGCTGGGAGATCAGTCTGCACCACAATGAGCGGCTGCTGATCGTGTATAACAACCGGATGGAGGAGATTCTGGAGAGGGATCCGAAGTTGACGGCGAATGATGGTGAGATGGAGGTGGTGAAGAAGAAGGCTTCCGATCTTGAGAAGCTGATCCGGGAGACGACGGACGCGCACAAGGCGCTCCAGAAGGAGATAGGGGCGGATGAGGCGGACCGGACGACGCAGAAGCGCCGGCTGATCGATACGATGGGTTTTCTGATGGAGATGTGCGCGAAGTGGGAGACGGATCCGGATGAGATTCTGGTGGACCGGGTGTTCACGGCGGGTGAGGTGGATTGGCTGCTGCAACCGCTGGGTGAGAGGCCGCCGCTGTATCGGGCGGACATCGTGACGCGGATGAGTGAGGCGCTGAGGCCGGAGAATCTGTGGAACCCGGACTATAAGCCGACGAAGATCCAGGTGCGTGTGACGCAGGAGCTTGCGAGGCTGGTGCGGTGCATGCGGGAGGTGCCGGAGGATGCGGCGCCGCTGCCGGTGGCGGATGAGGATGAGGATGCGGTGCCGCTGGGGACGAATGCGGCGGTGATGCTGCCGGAGGTGGATGCGCCGGGTGACGGGACGGGGGCGGTGCCCATGCTGCCGAGGCGGGCGGGTGCGGCGGCGGGTCCGGTGATGGGGGCTTTTTCATGATCTTTGGCAACCAATTGCGTGGAACCGGAGGCAATGATCGAAAACGATACAACTGAAACGAAGGGGTCCGAAGCGGCCCAAGTGAAGGCTGCTTGTTGCGGCTGGCTGATGCGTGTTTCCATCCGCATTGTCAATGATCCCTTGATCCGCCGATACCGGTGTGGGCATGATTGGGAATTCCGCGGATTCAAGTACAGGATGAACTATTGGGAGATGCCTTCCAGGTGCGAGAGGCGCGCGGAAGAGTATTGGTGCAGAAGGTGCGGTGAATCCCGAATCCGTAAAATTCCCAAGAATGGAAGCAGTAGAAAAATGGAATGATATGATCCATGGACATGTGCAAGCGGATGTGGCGGAGGCGGCGGCGATGGTGCTGGACAGTGATGTGGCCTGCACGGCGTGGCTGCATTGGCGTGAGGTGACGAGGCCGCCGGGGTGGAATGTGAATGATGAGACGACGCAGCAGGGCGGGGAGGTGGAGGGGAAGAAGGTGGAGTTCCGGACGCTTTTTCACCAGGTGGACCACCGGTTGTCGGGGTTCCAGAGGTTCATGGAGGTGAGGACGGGGGATGTGATTCTGGATTATCTGGCGGATCTGGGGCTGGATGATGCGGTGAAGGAGGATGTGAGGGTGGAGGTGAACGGGGCGTTCTATGTGCAGAAGACGGCGAGCGCGGGGCTGAAGGAGGCATGGGATGCCTATGGCGACCATGGCGGGATGTTCCGGACGCTGTTGCTGGAGCCGGCACCTTGATTTTTTCCCGCGATGGTGAAGAACGGATGGGATCTTTCCGAGCTGGATGACCTGGTGAGGGGTCTGGAAGGGATGGGCCGTGAGATGGCGGAGGGGGCTGATGGTTTTTTCCGCGAGAACCGGGTGGGGTATGTGGATGTGGCGAGGCAGGCGGCGCGGCAGTATCTGCTGATGACGCCGCCGGATGATGCGGACCCGGAGGTGTGGGCGCAGCGGACGGATGATTTTGTGGAGTTGATCCTGGCGAGGCAGGCGGGGGACGCGCTGGAGGTTTTCTGGCGGGGGCGTGAGGAGGGCGATGATGCTCCGCGGCGGGAGGGGAGGGGGATTTCTTATGACGATGTGCTGCGATGGGTGCAGGCGGGGGCGGAGAACGGGGGGAAGGATAAGACGGCGGTGGAGAATACGCGCGGCCGGGCGGATGAGCGGATAGCGTATGATGTTTATACGGCTATCCGGCAGTATCGGCTGGGTTTTACGGGTGAGAAGGATTACGGTCCGATCACGGAGAGGCTGGAGCGGTGGATGGATCTGGGGAAAAGCGCGGGGGCTTTCCTGGAGCGGCTGCCGGGGGTGCTGGCGGCCTGGGAGAATGTGCTGGGGCCGATGATGGCGGCGGATCTGGAGGCGTGGACGGAGGGGCTGGTGCGGCGCTGGTGTGAACGGTGATATATGGTGAATAGGGTGGAATCCGATGGAGAGAGGAGCGGGAAAGCTTTGATAATAGGGAGTTTCCGGGGGGATCTGACCCTGAGACGGCGCGGGTATTGGAGGGAAAAGGGGGCAAAGGGTCGAACGGCGGTGGCGAAATGGGTCATTATGGCTGGCTGATGAGCTCGCGGCCGTGGTCGGTCAGTTTACTATCCTTCCCGTGCTCATTCATCTTGCGGAGCCATGCCGCCGCCTTGGTCCCGAATGGCGGGTTGAGCCACACGCGACCCCACCAGTCCGCCGCCAGTCCATCGGCCGGCGGGCTGATATGGTCTCGGGCCATGTCCCACGGGCGCATAGCCGGAGCGCACGGATCGAGGTCGAACGTCCCGAGAGCCTGGAGGATCTCCGGCGGAGTCAGCCACACTTCCGATTTCATTCGAGCCGACTGGTGGCCCGACAAGGAGGTCGAACCAGACGGTCGAAGCAATTCGCTAACGCTCATGCTTCACCTCCACGTTCGCCAGAGAATTTTCCCCATGCGGGGCCGATAGTTTTTCAATTTCGTTTTTCATATTATGCACACTGTAGTTCAAAAATTCATAGAGACAGCGGACGCACAAAAGCGCCCTTACAAAATCAACGCCGGAACATTCATTTCTGGCGGAGTCACGCTTGAGGTAGATCCATCTTGCGAGAGCGAAGCTCCAACCGAGTTCCGACTCTCATGGCCACAGGCGGCTGACTTTTCGGAGGATCTTATGTATTCGATGATGTTGTTTCTTTTCACGCTTGGGAAGGGTTACGATGATGATGGATTGATGGCTCGTATTGGACAGCACTTGAGTCGCGGCAATCGGTTTTCAGAGACCCGTGGCGGCTGGATCGTCGCCTCGTTCATTTCGGATGGGAGATGCCACCTCCACACCACCAAAGGCTGACTCTGCATTTCGGATCATCTGGCCCGCTTCCTCCAATGACACTCCGCCCACATCGGACAGAATTTGAAGAGGCGAACAAGCCGTGGATGGCAACCCCGCATAAGCTCCACAATCGCTTTTCAGAGGTACCTCAACGACCGGGTTGCCATCACTTTTGACGTTCGGCAGAAATGAAAGAATCCCACTTTCCGGCATCAATGATCCGTCTTTCAAGCGGATCACCCTGACCGGACGCGAATCAATCACCTCCTCAACATCATCGAATTCTAATTCACGTTTCCCAAGTCGGCGAAAGAAGACTCTATCACCAACACTTACAACTATGGACGATTCATTATCTAAGGCAATCATGGCATTAACTAAGGTTCACGATCAACGGGGTTCTGAGATAGCTAAGGCGCTTGATCGTATCGCGACTCAACTGAAATACTTGGGCAACGGTGACGCTGCTGACGGCGGCATGGGCGCGATTGAGAATCTCGCCAGTGTGATCGAGAGCGGAATGGGTTCCGTGTGTAGTGCTCTTGGGGAGATCGACAGTTCCATCGACCGCAAATGAAGAAAGCCGAACAAGACGTGCCATACAACCGCTACCAGCCCCCCTGTCGGCGGAGTCTTGTCGTGGTTTCATGGCTTCACCCCCGTTTCATCGCTGGCCGCCGCTGGTAGCGGTGTATGCTCTTTGACGTTCGGCAGAGACGGTATCTCTATTGGCATCCACCATGCGTTTGCCAGCTCCGACATTTCTTGGGAGCGGTTCCAGCCCCATTGCCCTTCGGCCACCCATGTTCCGAGGTGGTTCCCGAGCACAGAAACAGGAATCGGCTCGCCGTCATCGTCGCCAGTCCAAAGCCAATACAATCCGGGTTCCGATGGCGGTGTCTGTGTCCACGCCGAACAAGGCACTGGAGCGGAACCGGCTTCCGCTATGCTGTCGTTATTTTCAGGTGTTTCCATTATCGTTTGGGTTGCGGGGTGGCGTTGTCAGCCGGTCCCTCAGTTTTGGCGTTATGCTTCATGAAGACGAGCCAGTGAGACTTCGCCGTTTTCCCGCAGCGGTTTCCCACCAGCGGCGTTTCAGGGGTCAGCGCGAGAATCTGCGAGACTGGCACCTCGTGCTCGTTCCACTTGAAGATGAGCGTTCCGGTCGGCTTGAGGACGCGGAAGCATTCGGCGAACCCTTGGCGGATTTCCTCTTTCCAGTCGCCTTCCAGCTTCCCGTATTTCTTGGCGAGCCAGCCGTTGCGGCCGTTGCGGATTAGGTGCGGCGGGTCGAAGACAACCATCGCGAACGCCTCATCTGGGAAAGGCAGCGCCGTGAAGTCCGCCTGAATATCGGGATCAACAACCAGCGTGCGGCTTCCCCCTTTGCTGGATTTGTCGGTGAGCACATGCTTTTCCCGGCGCTTGTCCACGAAGACAGCGCGAGGATCAGCCCGGTTGATCCAGAACATTCGCGACCCGCAGCAGGCGTCCAGCGCCAAAGCATAACCAGACGCTCCATGGAACGCCGGGGAGCGTCCATCGCAAGGCGGAGATTTCAGTTCGGCGTCCATGAGCTATGCGTTCCGCGCACTCGCGGCATAGCGGTTCCAGTTTTCGATGGCGTGCTCTCGCGTCATCGCGCTGTAAGCTGGGGATTGAGTGCATTCCCG
>CAZKQK010000140.1:0-13282 GCA_964554865.1 uncultured Luteolibacter sp.
TCGGCAGCAAGGGTTTCGTGAACGAACTGTTTGTCGCGGCGCGGGAAAGGTTTTCGGCGAAGCGCAAGGACGGGGCGCGGCGGATGCGCGGGAATGGTGCGGCGGCGGGCGGTGTGCTGTGGAGCGCGCGGGATCTTCGGGTGAGACGGTGAGCGAGGTGTTGCGGAGGCAGCCGAAGGGCGGCGCGTTGTCGGTATTGGTTCATCGGCGGGCAATTGCCGGCCCTGCCGGACCTGCCGGACCATGTCATGTCATGGAAACAGCCCCCTGGCACTTTTGGCGTCGGCGACGGTTTTGATGGCGATGGCCTGCGCGGCCATGCGCTGGGAGAGCTGGTGTTTGTTGGCGAATGAAACGACCCTGGCCTGGGCGTGTTGCATCATGGCTTCCATCTTCGAGAGCACCTCGCGCTCGGTCCATGCGTAGTGCTGGAGGTTTTGCACCCACTCGAAGTAGGAAACGGTGACGCCGCCGGCATTGCAAAGCACATCCGGGATGACAAAGATATCACCACGGCGGTTGATGATGTCATCGGCCTTGGGAGTGGTGGGTCCGTTCGCGCCCTCGGCGAGCACGCGGCACTTGAGATGCGGGGCGTTGTCTCCGGTGATCGCGCGGTCGAGCGCGCAGGGCGCGAGGATGTCGCAGGGCCGGGTGAGCAGTTCGGCGGGATCGATGGCCTCCGCCTCGGTGAAACCGGCGACGGTGCCGGTTTTGGCGACGTGTTTGCGGAGTTTTGAAACCGGCATGCCGTTTTGGTTCCAGAGCGCGCCGTTGACGTCGGAGACGCCGGTGATTTTCACATCGTAGGAATCCAGCGTGTAAACCGCGTGGGAGCCGACGTTTCCAAAGCCCTGCACGATGGCGGTGGCTCCCTGGACCTTGTGGCCGGTCTTGTGCAGCGAGTTGGTGGCGGTGAAGGCGACGCCGTGGCCGGTGGCGCGGGTGCGGCCGCATGAGCCCTGCAGGTTAAGCGGCTTGCCGGTGACAATGGAGGGGACGAGGTGGCCGTGGTGGGTGGAGTAGGTGTCGGTCATCCACGCCATGACCTGCTCGTTGGTGCCCATGTCCGGAGCCATGACGTCGATTTCCGGGCCGATGAACGGAATCATCTCCATGGTGAAACGCCGGGTGAGGCGTTCGAGTTCGCCCGGCGACATGTTTCGCGGATCGCAATTCACACCGCCCTTGCCACCGCCGAAGGGGAGTTCGAGCAGGGCGCATTTCCAGGTCATCCACATGGCCAGCGCGGTGATCTCTCCGATATCGACGGCCGGGTGGAAACGCAGCCCGCCCTTGACCGGGCCGCGGGTGAGGTGGTGCTGGACGCGGTGGCCCATGAAGACCTCGGTGCGGCCGTCGTCCCGGCGCACGGGCACGGCCACAGTGATGAGCCGCTTCGGCCACTTGCAGCGCTCGCGAAGGTCTTCGTTCAGATTGAGGAAATCCGCGACCTGGTCGAACTGGGTGGCGGCCATTGAAAACACCGGATTGCCGAGCAAGGTTTCCTTCACGGCGGTGAATGAAGCGCATTCCGGAAGGATTTGCACGACCGGATTCGTTTTGTTTCCGGGGTTTGACCTTGGCGGATTCGTCCGGTTAGCTTGTCTCCCGACTGCCATGATCCGCGACATCGTCCAATACGGCCATCCCGTGCTCCGCCAGAAATGCCGACCTGTCACCGAGGTGACGGACGGGATCGTCCGACTGGTGGCGGACATGCTGGAAACGATGGTGGATGCCAATGGCGTGGGCTTGGCGGCGCCGCAGGTGGGTGAGGATCTGCGGCTGGCGGTCATCGATGTTTCGCATGATCCGGAATGCGTTTCCCTGCTGAAGGTGAATGGCGAGGACGCCGGGCTGGGTTCCATCATGCCGCTGATTTTCATCAATCCGGAGCTGGAATACAGCGAGGAGAAGGAGAGTTCCGTGGAAGGCTGTTTGAGCATCCAGGGGATCCGGGCGGATGTGAAACGTCCGGCGGCGGTGCGGGCGACGCTGCCGCAACTGGATGGATCGGTGCTGGAAATCGAGACCGACGGCCTGCTGGCCCGCGCCTTGCAGCATGAAATCGACCATTTGAACGGCGTGCTTTTCGTGGACCGGCTTTCGCCAGTGGCCAAGGTGGCGATGAAAAACCGCCTCAAGCGGCTGTTGGACTCCGGAGGCAATGCGTGAAATTTTTGCGCCGGGGCTCGACTTTCGGCATTGATTAAGCTCTTCTATCCACGCTGACGCGAGAATCGCGGGGCAACTCCCCATATCATCATGAGCAACAACCGAGGCATTTTTGACAGTTTTCCCAGCCAGCCGGGCACCCGTCCGGACTCCCCCTTTGCTGTGGTTCATGAGCCGGCGGCCGACGCGCCGGCGGTTTCCAGTCCGTTTGCGGCGGCCCCGCGCCAGGACTCGCCGTTTACGGTGGTGGACGAGGCGGAATCCGCTCCGGCGGAGTTCGGCCGTCCCGTGAGATTGCCCGAGAAACGCCGGGCGGATTCCCCATTCCAGGCGGCGGAGCCAGGCGAGGGATTTGGCTTTGAAGCTTCCGCGCGGCCCCTGCCCGCCGGTCCCTTTGATGCGGTCGCCGCGCCTGCCCCGCCATTTGCCTTGGAAGCGGCGCCGGCCTCGCCGTTTTCCGCCGCGCCCGCGCCTCAGGCGGCTGCTCCGGCGTCTCCTTTTGCCGTGGCGGAACCCCCGCGTCCGGCCTCGCCGGCCACCCAGGCGGCCATCGCCGCGTTTTCGACCTGGCAGGAACCGGCTGCGGCCGCCTCCCCGTTCACCGCGCAGCCCGAGCCCGCGCCAGCGCCTGCCGCGGTTCCGTCGGCTTTCGCCGCCGCGCCGCCGCCCGCACCACCTGCTCCGGCACCTGTTGCCGCTCCCGCTCCGCAGCCTGTCACGGCGGCGGCTGCGGAGGAACACTCGGATTCGTCATCGATCCGGCAGCTTGAGCTGCGGGCGATTTTCGGTGTGGACCGCGAGATGGGCGGCGAGGAAATCCTCCAGCGCTCGCGGGCGCTTCCCGGCATGAGAAACATCGCGCGGGTGGGTCCCAACGAAATGATCACCATCGATTCGCTCAAGACGCTGCTCTCGAATCTCGGCTTTGGCAGCGGCACACTGAAGCTTTATTCCGGCTCCGTTCCGCTGGAGTTCATCCGCGAGGGCAAGGTGCTGCTCGCGGTGCAGACCGACGGCGGATTCGCTCCCGGTGTGCGCGAGACGCTGATGATCGTGGCGAGGGAACTCAATCGTCTCGGGTGAGCCCCGGGTTTCCTTCGCGGCCATCGCGCCGGACGGCTATCCCGGGCTGCACTTTCAGTTCATCTTGAACCGCGCGAACTTCCCCCGGATTCAGGGGCCTGACAGGGTCTCGCTACGGTTACCCGAAATCCCGCTGAAGTTGCGGCGGGTCAGGGTTCGACCCGGATGGAGGCGTGGGCGATGGAGAGGTTCGGGTAAGTGTCGCGGACGAAGGCGTAGATCTTGGTCGGCCCGGTTTCCTTCGGGAGCTGCACACGGTAGAAGCCGGGCAGGCTGCCCGGCTCGTGCTTGAGCGGCTTGACCGCATCACGGCGGGTGCGGTTGCCGATCCGCTGGTTGTAGTAAAAGCTGATCTCGAAACGCTCGCCCTCCTTTTCGATCACGTCGAGGCGCGCGTCGATCCACTCGCCGGCCTTTCGGGGTTTGTCCGGGCTGCGCAGGATGAAGGTGTCGATGACCGGCGGATGGTTGACCGGTTCCTTGCCCGTGTAGGCCTTTCGCGCGCCCCAGTAGCTCGGGCGATAGGCGTCGCCGACGAAGAAATCCAGCCAGATGCCGGGGTGGCTGAGATCGTTGCCGAAGTTGAAAAGAAAGCCGCCGGAAAACTGGTCGCCGGATTGTTTCACCACATCGGACCAGCCTTTTGCGAAGATTTCGTATTTCTGCCGGTCCTTGGGTTCCGGCCGCACGCCGTTCCCGTCCGGCTTCAGCTCCCATTCGCCGGTTGCGCCGAATTCGCCGAGGAAGAACGGCTTTGTCACGCCGAGTTTCTTCAACTCTCCCGGCACGGCGAAGACCGCGTAGCCATAGACATTGATGCCGTAGAGATCGAGCGAGGGGCAGTGCTTTTCCCAATAGGGGACGTCCGTGGTCCATGCGGAAACGGAGGCCACCGGATGGTCGGGATCAAGCGCCTTGATCGCCTTGCAGACCGTCTCCAGATACTTGGCGTAGGCCTCCTTCTCGGGCTCGGTGGCGATGTTCAGCGTGACCTCGTTGCCCACGCCCCAGCCGAGCACGGCGGGGTGGTCCTTGTATTTTTTCACCGCGGCCAGCGCGCTGTCCATTTGCGCCCGCTTGCCCTTTTCATCGGTGAGCCAGTTGAAGGAATCGTCGCCTTCCGCTCCCGGACGGCCGTGGCGCATCCAGATGCCGAGCAGCACCTTGATGCGGTGCTTGTGAGCCATGTCGAGCAGGGTCTTGGTGGTCTCGCCAGTGCCCCAGGTGCGCAGGGCGTTGACCTCCAGCGCGGCCATTTTCCTGAAATCCGCCTCATTCGGCTTGTCGGCGTAGGTGATGCCGTTGATGCGGAACGGTTTCCCGTCGATCCGGAGCCGGCCGTCGGAAACGGCGACGGTCCCGGCCGCCGTGGCCGGGTGGAACAACAGCAGGGCGGCAAGGGCGGAGCGGAGAATGGGAGTCATGGCGCGGGTTTTCGGGGTTGTTCCGGACGATACGCGAGCGGCGCGCCTTTATTGCATGAAATTGCATTTAATTGCAAGCGTCCGGATTTCCCCGGGGAAAGGTTCCCGAGCCGGTCGATTGGCGAGGTGCCGGTGACTTCCCTGCCTGCTGTTGATACGTGCCGTCTTGAGTTGTTCGGCCACGCGTTTCTTCACCTCCCGGCTGGTCTGCCCGACCTTCAGCAATCCCGCGTGCGCCTTGTCCGCGATGGAGTAGGCGTAGATGCGTTGGCGCAACTACGGCTTCGGCGCGAGGATTTCGTCGATGGTGGGTTCAGTCATCGGTTCGATCCTCCAGGGTTGATTCGATGAGGTTGGCCCCAACGGGGCGTGCCATGCCAGCCCGGGGCAACGCCCCGGGATCGATGGCAATCGTCCATTCAAGCCCTGAAAGGGCGGCCGAATGGCTGTGATGGCGAGGATCCATCCCATACATCTCCCCATCAAAGGCAACACGGGCGAGGGATCGCGGCATCGGTTGGATCGCCCTTTCAGGGCTTGAATTTGTGGTTTGATCAGACACCCGGGGCGTTGCCCGGGCTATCGTGGGATGCGCCTTTGGCGCGGCGGGAATCAGATTCATCCACCCGCATCGGGGCGCGATAGTGGGACCGGGTGAGTTGCGGGGAAAATGCCAGGGAAGGCTTCTCGCCCATAGGGCTCGAAATTGCAAACCTCTCTCTATAAGTTGAATGGAACTTCTTACTCATCGTCCTAGGTGCCATCGATTTCCAACGGACGAACCACTTCCTCAATAAAGACGATCTCCTTGGCGGTGACGCCGTATTTCGCGTATGGATCCGTGTCCGTCCATTTTCTCGACCAGTCCTGGGTCGGCACGAAGGTGTAAACCTTGCGGGTGACGTGTTGGGACGGTTTGTGCGGAAGAATCAGCAGGCGTGTCAGGCGGCAGGAGAGATAGGAGAGGACGCTTTCGGCCTGCGGTTTGGAGTCAAGCGGGCCGATGCAGAGATAGGTTTCCGGGGAAATGGTTCCAGGCTCGCCGAGAAAGGGCGTGCTGATGATCCGGTGCGGGTAAGTGTCTTTGTTCCCGGTGCCTGGTGCGGCGTATCCCATGAAGATTTTCCACTTGTCGATGAGGCGCTCTCCGGTGGGAATCGCGGTTCTCGCGACATATCCGGGTCCGCCGTTCTGATAGATCATCGCGTCGCCCGCTCGCTTGGTTGGCTTGCCCTTGAATGTGGTTTCCAATCCGAAGGGCTTTCTGGAACTGACGAGTTGGTCGAAGCGCCTTTCTTCCGGCAGGGCGCGGGATTTGCTTTTTCCACCTTCGGCGGCGACGATTTTTTGAGGATCGAAAGTCCTTCGTTGAAGCGGATGAAGACATCCACGCCGTTTTCGAGCAGCTTGCGCGATGCCTGCGACGGCTGCCAGTCCTTGAAATGGGTGCTGACACGGCACAAGCCGGGATTTTCCCGATCCCAAAGAAAGAAACGGACTCCGCCCTTGAGGCCAACGCCCGGAAAAACATCCGGCGCTCTGAGATGGTCGTCAATCGTGCGCAGACGATTATCCTTCAGCATCGACTCCCGGAATTCATCCAAGCCCTTTCCACCAGCGAGCCGGAATGACCATCGACAGGTAGCGCGGGTTCGACTTCTTGGCCTGCTCGACGAAAAGCTGATAGATGGAGGCGGCGCTCGTTCCGAAGCCGTCGTCGGCGAGTTGATACGGCGGGTTTCCAATAATGACGTCGGACTGCATGGTTTTGCCGAAGATTGGCGAGGGGCACGAAGTTTTGCCGCCCACCGATGTTTTCGATTTGGAGTGCATGATCTTTTCGGATAGTGGCATCATGTATCTGTGAGCTTTCGCACCGTCATCTTTTTCATCTTCCTTGGCTTCCATCCCTGCATGATCTGCGAGCGGGCGGGCGCGCGGGACGCCGCCGGGCAAGCGCCGCCGCGCGTGCTGCTGCTTTACTCGAACGACCGGCTGCTGCCCGCCAACCTGCGCTTCGACGAAGGCTTCCGGGAAACGCTCGGCCAGGCGTTCGGCGAGCGCTACGAACTCTACGCGGAGTTCCTCGACGCGGTCCGGTTTCCGGGCGAGGAACGGCAGGAGGCGATGGCGGAGGCATTGCGGGTGCGCTACGAGGAGCGCCCGCCCCAGGTGCTGGTCGCCGGGGGGCCGGAGGCTCTGGGCTTTTTCCTGAGCCGGCGGGATTCGCTGTTTCCGGGCACGCCGCTGGTTTTCGGCGGCATGCGGCTGCGGGACAAGCCGGACTTCAAACCCGGAGCGAACGTCACGGGGGTGCCCATGAGCCTGGAGATCGCGCCGACCCTGGACATGGCCTTGCGTCTCAGGCCGCAAACGCGCGAGGTCGTTGTCGTGTCCGGCAGCGCGAAGATCGACCGCGAATGGGACGAGCTGGCGCGAGTGGAGTTCAAGCCTTTTGAATCGCGCGTGAAAGTGACATATTGGAACGATCTGCCCTTCGCCGAATTGCTCGCACGCGCGGGCAGGCTTTCCCCGGACACGACGGTGTTTTTTCTCACCTATTTCAAGGAGCCGGATGGCAGTCCGCTGTCCTCCTCCGCCCAAGCTGTGGAACGCTTCGCGGAAAAGTGCCCGGCGCCGGTCTTCGGTCCGTATGACACGTATCCGGGCAGAGGGATCGTCGGAGGAATGATGAGCGATTTCAACGGGGAGGGCGCGGCGACCGCGGGACTGGTGCGGCGCATTCTCGCCGGGGAGTCGCCGCAGGACATCGGCATCCAGCCGCCGCGCCCGGGCGGCTTCCGGTTCGACGCGCGCGAGTTGCAGCGCCGGGGCATTTCCGAATCGGCGCTGCCTGCCGGGAGCACGGTGCTTTTCCGCACGCCGGGCCTGTGGGAAACCCATCGCACGGCGGTTCTGCTGACGCTGGCGGTGATCACCATCCAGACGGGGCTGCTCGTTCTCCTGTTCGCGGCGCGGCGGCGTGCGCGGGAGACGGATGCAAGCCTCAGCTTCGCCGCGGATGCGGCGCATGTCGGTCTGTGGCAGCGCGACCTCGCTTCGGATGAAGTGACCGCCTCGCCCCGCTGGCGGGCGCTCTTCGACCTGCCGGCGTCCGGCCGGCTCACGCTCGACGATGTGCTGGCCCGCGTGCATCCCGCCGATGCGCCGGGAATGCGCGAGGCGATCGAGCGCGGGGCGCGGGATGGCCGGGGCTACGATTTGGAGCATCGCATCGTGTTGCCGGATGGCAGCGTGCGCTGGATCGTCTCGGTGGGACGCGCGGACGGGAAAAACGGTGGTTCCTTTTTCCGCACCCGCGGCGTGTCGATGGATGTGAGCGGGCGCAAACGCATCGAAGCGGAACTCGACGAGCAGCGCCGCGAGCTGGCGCATCTTTCGCGCGTGACCATGCTCAGCGCGCTTTCCGAATCTCTGGCGCACGAACTCAACCAGCCGCTCGGCATCATTCTGAGCAACGCGCAGGCCGCCGAAGCGCTGCTCGAAGACGACGCGCCCGATCTTGACGAACTGCGGAGCATCCTCGCCGACATCGTCAAAGCCGACCGCCGCGCGGGCGAGGTGATCAAACGCCTGCGGGCCTTTCTCAAGCGCGGTGAAGCGAACCGGCAGGCGCACGACATCAACGAAACCGTGGAGGAAACACTGCAACTGGTACGCAGCGACCTGATCGGACGCGGCGTGACCGTGGAATGCTCCTTCGCACCCGGCCTGCCGCCCGTGCGATGCGACCGCGTGCAGCTCCAGCAGGTGATCCTGAACCTGCTCATGAACGCCTGCGATGCGATGACCGGCAACGAATCGTATGCACGGCAAATCAAAGTGGACACAACCCGGGGCGAGGGCGGGGTGCGTGTCTCGGTGCGCGATTCCGGTTGCGGCCTGCCGCCGGACATTGAGGATACCCTCATGAACCCCCATCTTCTCACCACCGCATTCGTGATCGCTTCACTGCCCGCATTCGCCGGAAACCCGTCGCCTGTCGTCGAACCCACCCTCTTTACCGCGGCGGAGCCATCGGAATGGGCCGTCCGCGTGGCCCTCTACGGCTGGGCTCAATCGCTCGACGGCGACATTGCCATCGCGGGGAATTCCGCGCCGGTGGATGTCGGCTTCGACGACATTCTCGACAACCTCGACATCGCCGTGATGGGCTCGGTCGAGATCGGCCGCGGCCGCTGGAGTTTCGTGGCCGATATGAACTACGCCGAAGTCAGTTCCGGCGGCACGACGGCCGGCGGCATTGAGGTGGATGCCGAGCAGGATCAGTTCCTCGGGAATTTCACCGTCGCCTATCAGGCGGTGACGAACGATTGCGTGAGATTCGATATCTATGCCGGAGCGCGGGTGAATTCGGTCCGTCTTTCGCTCGATCTGGACAATCCCGCCACCCCGGGCACGGACTTCAGCGGTGCGGACCGGAAAACCTGGGTCGATCCGATCGTCGGCGTCCGGTTCCAGGCGGAATTGTCGGACAGGATCTTCTTCCGCGCGGTGGGCGACATCGGCGGCTTCGGCGTCTCATCGGACTTGACGTGGCAGGCGATGGCCGGTTTCGGCTACCGCTTCACGGATGGCTGCTCCGGCCTGCTCGGCTACCGCGGCATCGGCACGGACTATTCCGACGGAGGCTTCGCTTACGACGTCACGGCCCACGGCCCTGCCATCGGATTGGAGTTCAGATTCTGACCAACCACCCGAAACGCCATGAAAAGGAAAATCAACTTGCTCCCGCCGGGTTTCATCGCTTTGATCGGACTGGCGGGCCGTGCGTCCACGGGTTCATCCAACACGCGGAGCCTGCTCGCCGCCGCCGGTTTCCGCCGCGTCATGCCGCCGCCCTGAGATCTCCTTCGCTGTTTCACCCGAAAAGAACCCGCAACTCCAAACCAACCAAAACCATGGGCATTCTCTACTGGATCCTGCTCGGCCTCATCGCCGGTGCGCTCGCGAAATTCATCATGCCCGGCAAAGACCCGGGCGGCATTCTGGTGACCATCCTGATCGGCATCGCCGGTGCGGTGGTTGGCGGCTTCCTCGGCAGCTTCGTCGGGCTCGGCAAGGTCGAGTCCTTCGATCTCGGCGGCATCTTCATCGCCACGGCGGGAGCCGTGATCCTTCTCGTCATTTACAAACTTCTCAGGAAATCGAAAACCTGAGCCAACCGATCTTTTCACGCTCCCCGAATCTCCACCACCCCAGATCCATCCATGAAACCGAATTCCATCCCCGGCGCCTGCCTCGCGCTGGCGCTGCCCGCCAATCCCGGCCTGCACGCGGAACGCAGTGGCCTCCGTGGTCACCGCTGACGCCGCATCCCTCCAACTCCAGCGCGCGCCCAACAGCGTGGATACCCTTTCCCCGGACAACCGTTTCGTAAAGGAAGTCAACAAGCTGCCCATCGCGCCCGGCATCCCGCATCACTCGGTCATGGGCGACCGCGGCAAGGGCGGGAACAAGGACCGCACCAAGCCGGTCAGCTCCGACGGCATCGTCCCTTACTGGAGTTCCCACCTCGACGGCGCCGTTTCGGAAAAGATCGTCCCGTCGAACCACAGCGCGCACCAGCACCCGGAAGGCATCGCTGAAGCCCGCCGCATCCTCCATCTTCACCTGAAATCGGGTCCATCATCCGGGAATCGTAGTGCAAAGCATTGATAACAGGCAGCTTCCCAATGCCGCCTATCTCGCTCCCGAAATCAAACGGGCGATCTTCCAAGGTGCCCAGCCCGCCCGATTGCAGGTGCGGGACTCCTTAGGATGGGCGGCAATGCTCATCGGGCGCATCTGGTCGGTGGGTTTCTGATCGTACCGGACCGTCCATCTATTGGCCTCCACGGAGGTCGGCGCAGTGGGCTCGATCTCGACGGCCTCCAAGGCGATGGTCGTCGGATTCAGATTATATGGCCAGCGGGAAGGCGTGGTGCTTGGTGAATACTCCAGCGCTCGCTGCGGCAAACATCGAGACGTTCTGGTTGGGCGGCATGGTAGGCACTTCGCGGCAAGGGCGGGAGTTAAAGACTACCACCCACCCGATTGAAAACACGCAACGCGTCGTGCGGTTCATTCGGGTTTGAGTTCGCCGGAGTAGCGCAGGCCGGCGGTGTCTCCCACGGGGACGAAGGTGAAGACCCATTTCCGGTGCGCGGGGAGTTTTGGAACCTTGATGAGCACTTCGTTCCAGCCCCGGCGGAGTTTCACGATGGAGGGATCGCGGAAGAAGTAGCCCTCGTCGGTGAAGGGCACTTCGTCGTTTTTCGGCGTTGTGATTTTCCACTTCGGCGGGTCGATGAAATTGCCGTTCACCCGCACCCAAGGTTTGCTGGCGTGCCATTCGCCATGGCGGGTTTCTCCGACGTTGCGGCGGTCGGAGCGGGAGACGTTGTGGAAGCCGATCCACGTCGGCATATTCTGGTCCTTCGGTGACCAGATATGGGTGAGCGCGTAGCAGGTGCCTGTTTCGCCCTCGACGAGGCCGCCGAAGTCGAAGAAATGCCGCGGGTAAACGGTCGCCGCACCGATTTTCCGGTCCAGCCAGCGGTATTCGTTGCCGTCGATCTCGTAGGAGTCCCGTAGTTCGTGCTCCACGGGGAATTTCTTTTCCGCATCGCCGCCGTGGGGAAAGGGGCCGATGAGCCGCCAGCGCAGGTCGGTTTGCTTGAAGTAGGGGAATTCCTTTCCTTTGAAAAACCGCTCCTTGTGGTTGAGCAGACGCGCCTCGAACTCGGTGAATTTCTCGTATTCCGGCGTTCCGGGCTCGGGCAGGTTCGCCCAGTATCTCTCGCGGTCGTCTTCTTCCACGCCACGCCACATCGACTCGCCATAGGTCACGATGCCGGGGTAGATGGGATTCTGGCGGAGCTGGTCGCGCTCGTCATCGATGTTGACGTCGGGCCAGGAGCACATGATCCCGCCCAGCCCGCGGTCGTCGCCGTGCGGGCGGCGGCAGGATTGCTGGAAGAGGAAGGTGGAGACCATCTCGAAGGGATCCATGTGGTTGATGTAGGTCGAGCGGGAGTCGATGAAAGGATTCTCCGGCAGCGGATCCGCGCGCGCCCAGAGCTGGGTGATGCGCTTTTTGTCCCCCGGATCTTCCAGGCCCGGCCGCCAACCGATCGCCTCGCGCCCCAGGCTGCGGATATGCGCGATGATTTCCGGCATGTAGGTCTTGTCCACGTGCTCTGCCTTGTGGCGGATTTCGTCGGTGCCGATGTGGATGTAAGGCATTTCCTCCGGCGTGGACAGCGCGGCCATCTCGCTGATCAGTTCCTTGACGATCTGGCGCGCTTCGGGCGAATTCATCGAGTCGATGCCGAGCGCCTTGCGGAAGGCCTCGGTGTGGCCGGGAATGTCCATTTCGGGAATCATCGTGATGCCTCGCTCGCGGCACCAGTCGAGGAGATCGCGGAATTCGCGTTGCGTGTAGTATTTCCCCGGTTTCCGCGACATGGAGGACGCGGCCGTCACTTTCGGATGAATCTTGCTTTCCAGACGCCAGCCGGGGTTGTCGGTGAAATGAAAGTGAAAAATGTTGAGCTTGTAGCGGGCCATCACTTCGAGCTGCTCCTTGAGCAGTTCCGGCGACTGATAGTTGCGGCCGGTGTCGAGCATGAAGCCCCGGATGGGGAAGGCGGGCCAGTCGCCGATGGTCACGCGCGGCAGTGTGACCGCGCCGTCGCGTTTTGAGAGCAGTTGGCGCAGCGTTTCCGCGGCATGGACGGCGGCGGGCGGATCAGCCACCGTGATGACGACCGCCGGGCCGCCGCTTTCCAAGCGATACGCGCCGGGAAAACCATGGGGATTTTTCACTTCGCCCCGTCGCAGTTCGATGTCGGCGTCTTCTTCCGCCTTCGCGGGCACGGGCCGCAGCCCGGCATCGCGCAGAACGGAGATGAGGCGCACGATGAGCGCGGGCTCGGTGGCGGCGATCCGGACTTCCGGACCGAGGGGCCGGAAGCCTTCTCCCTGTTCGATTTCGCGGGGAAGCGGGATCAGGTCGGGAATCTCCGCCGTGAGAGGCAGGACGAGGGAGAGCAGCAAGGTCTGAAGCAAAAGCAGGAAACGCATGGGAATGAACATGGGTATGATATACGTCACGCACACCGCTTCGCTCACTGGTAGCTTTCACCGACCAGTTTTACCCAGTGCTATCGGGAAGACCGGACTGTGACCTCGGATGCCACGGTCTTGAACTCGCGGCGCGCGGCGGCCGCTCGATCAAGAAGAAAGCCGTAGTGGCCATCGCCCGGAAACTTTCCGTCCTGATGCTCACGCTCTGGAAACGGGATCTCAACTACGAACCCCTGCGCAAGGGCGACGTCACGGCGTGACCATCGACGGACAATGAACACGATGAAACAATTTCGAAGATTCGGGACGACCGCGGAGGCGTGCTAGCCACCCGCTGTCATGACGGAGTGCGTTTACCAGATAGCGGCGTCCCACCCCTTTCAAACAGAAAACGTAACTATTCAGGTGCGAAATCTACGGGTTGGCCTGCGAATGCGGATTTGACGGAGTCCATCAGATTGAGGCCGTGCTTGCGGGTGGTGGAGAGGTAGCTGCGGATCGCGCAA
>CAZKQK010000141.1:0-13237 GCA_964554865.1 uncultured Luteolibacter sp.
TGAGAAAGGACGCCAGCCTCGCCGAAGTCGTCATCGATTCCGTGGAGGAAATGGGCATCGGTCTCGTCATCGCCGCGGCCGCCCTCTGGATGATGGGCCGCCTCACCCCCGGCATGCCCCCGCCCCTCATGGCCTCCATGATCAGCGTCGAGGCCATGACCGTCGCCATCGGCGTCTCCGTCGGCACCGCCCAGCTCGGCGCGGACGACGAGGGCGACAGCGGCTTCCAGGATGACGGCGGAGGCGGTTTCACCGGCCAGTGCGCCATCGCCCTCTGCGGCGCCGTCCTCTTCGCCGCCAACATCGCTCCCACCGACGAAGTCGCCATTCTGGCGATGGAGTCCTCGCCTCTCCGCCTCCTCGGCATCGCCGCCATTTCCCTCGCCCTCGGCTCCTGGGTGCTCCACTACGCCGGATTCCGCGGCGCCTCCGGCCGGGTGCGCGGCCACACTCCCTTCCTGCGTCTCCACGGCACCCTCGTCACCTACGCCATCGCCCTGCTGGCTTCCGCCGGGGCGCTCTTCCTCTTCGGACGCCTCGACGACCAATCCCCCCGCGAAATCGTCGCCCGCACCGTGGTCCTCGGTCTGCCCGCCGTTCTCGGCGCCTCCGCCGGCCGTCTTCTGCTCCAATCCAATTCCGAATCCTCATGACTCCGCGGGAAAACGGCAAAAACGCGCTCGAATGGACGATCTTCGTCCTCAGCTGCCTTCTCATCGCCGCCACGCTCGGCTTTCTCCTTTGGGAAAATTTCCGGAACGGCGACGAGCCCGCCGACGTCCGCCTCGCCCTCGGTCCCCCCTTCGTTACCAACGGGGAAACCCGCATCCCCGTGCAAGCCTCCAACCTCGGCTCCCGCTCCGCTCAAACCGTCGAAGTCGAGGTCGTCCACGAAACCGGCCTCAAATCCGTCCTCTCCTTCGAATTCATTTCCCGCGGCGAAACCCGCCGGGGATACGCCGTCTTTCCCGGCGCGCTCCCGGACGGATTTTCCGCCCGCGTGCTCGGTTACCAGGAAGAGTGATCACTTCCGCGGCAGCGCCGGCGGATACACCGGCGGGGCGTAAACCGTGAACGCCACCGCCGCCACCTCGCCCTGGTTCACCAGCCGGTGCCTGGCGCCCGCCGCGATGATCAGGCTTTCGTGCGGCCCCACGATGAATTGCTCTCCCTCCACCTCCGCCACCAGCTCGCCTTCCAGAATCAGGATGGTCTGCTCGCTGTCCGGATGGACCGAGGGTTTCTTCGAAGTGGCCTTGCCCGGCTCCAGGTGCATGACCGCGGTCTGGCTGTGCTTCCGGGTCTGAAGAATGCGGAACTCCTCCCGCATTTGAGGGATTTCGACGACGTCCATGATAGTTGGGGTTTTTTAGCGGCGGATCGTCCGCGGACTTCCACCGGTTTTCTCTCCCGCAATCTTCATGCCAGTTCCAAATCACGCCCCGTGAACGACTTTTCCGGAATCCCCCGCCGCCCCGCCGGGGAATTCGCAATCCTTCCCTTCAAATTGCACGAAACCGCCGCCCGAGCCCGCTATAACAGCGGGCCCGTGCCGTCGCCATCATCCGCATTGCCGGTTGCACTGGAGCACCGGCATGGCAGAATCCACGCGAAATCGATGACAACGGAAACCTTGCAGGAACAGATTGCGGCAACGAGCGGCTGGATTCAGGCCGTCAAAGATGAAATGGCACAAGTGCTCGTCGGGCAGGACCGCCTCGTCGACCGCCTCCTGATCGGACTTCTCTGCAACGGCCACATCCTGCTCGAAGGCGTTCCCGGCCTCGCCAAAACCCTCGCGGTCAAAGCCCTTTCCGGCTCCCTCCACGCCTCCTTCGCCCGCTTCCAGTTCACCCCGGACCTCCTGCCCGCCGACCTCGTCGGCACGATGGTCTACCACCCCCAGGACGCCCGCTTCGAACCCAAGCTCGGCCCCATCTTCAACAACCTCATCCTCGCCGACGAGATCAACCGCGCCCCCGCCAAGGTCCAGTCCGCCCTGTTAGAAGCGATGCAGGAACGCCAGGTCACCCTCGGCGACCGCTCCTACCCCCTTCCCCAGCCCTTCCTCGTCCTCGCCACCCAGAACCCCATCGACCAGGAAGGAACCTATCAGCTTCCCGAGGCCCAGCTCGACCGCTTCCTGCTCAAGGTCAACGTCGGCTACCCCACCAGGGACGAGGAGCTTGTCATCCTCGACCGCATGGCCACCTCCACACCGCCCTATCAGACGAAAACCGTCGCCACTCCCGAGCAGGTCTCCGCATCCCGCGAACTCGTCAACCACATCTACATCGATCCGGCCATCCGCAAATACATCGTCCAGCTCATCCACACCACCCGCTACCCCGGACTGGTGGACGCGCCGTTGAAAAACCTCGTCCGCGCCGGAGCCTCGCCGCGCGGCACCATCAATCTCGCTCTCACCGCACGCGCCCTCGCCTTCATGAACGGCCGCGCCTTCGTCACCCCACAGGACGTCAAGGACATGGCCCTCGATGTGCTCCGCCACCGCATCCTCCTCACCTACGAGGCGGAGGCCGAGGAAACCACCACGGACTCGATCGTCGAACGCATTCTCGCCAAGGTGCCGGTGCCCTGAATCTCGTAAATCCGAAGCATGAAATCCGAAACGGACATTTCCATGCCCCGCCTCAACCCAATGCCGAAGCCTTCTCCTCCGTTTCAAATTTCATGCGTGGAATTCAATGCTTAGCGAAGAACAGATCGACGAGATGATGGCCCGGGTTCGCAAGCTCGAACTCAAGGCCCGCCGTCTCGTGCGCGAATCGTTCTCCGGCGAATACCTCTCCTCATTCCGCGGCCAGGGACTCGACTTCGACGATTTCCGCGAATACCAGCACGGCGACGAGGTGCGTTTCATCGATTGGAACGTCACCGCCCGCATGAACGCGCCCTTTGTCCGCAAGTTCCGCGAGGAGCGCGAACTCACCGTCATCCTCGCCGTCGATGTCTCCGGCTCCGCGGACTACGGCAGCGTGAACCTCAGCAAACGCGAGATCGCCGCGGAAACCGCCGCCGTCCTCGGTTTCTCCGCCCTCAACAACGGTGACAAGGTCGGACTCCTCCCCTTTGCCAATGGACCGATCCTCTTCATCCCGCCGGAAAAGGGCAGCCGCCACCTGCTGCGCATGATCCGCGAGATCCTCGTGACCCGCCCGCAATACCCGGGCACTTCCGTCGCCGGAGCCTGCGACTTCCTTATCCGCACGCTCCGCCGCAAGTCGCTTGTTTTCCTCATCTCGGATTTCCACTCCGATCCCATCGACAAGCCGCTCGGCAAGCTCGCCCGCAAACACGAAACCGTCGCCCTCCGCGTGGTCGATCCCCTGGAGGAGAAACTCCCCAAGGGCGGGCGTGTCGCCATGATCGATCCGGAAACGGGACTTGAAACCGTCGTCAACACCGACAATCCCAACCTCCGCATGGGCTATGCGAAGCTCATGCTCCGCCAGCACCAGGGCGTCTCCTCGATTTTCCGCAGGCATGGCATCGACTCCGCCGACCTCGGCACCACCGCGGACACCTTGGCGGAACTCCACAAACTCCTCAGGCGCCGCTCGCGCGGACGCGCCCGTTAGATGACATGAATGAAACCTCCGAGCGCATGGAACTCATGGAACCCGCCTCGCCCGAGGCCTTGCTTCCATCCATCGGACTGTGGCCGTGGTTCGTCGGGGCCGCCGCCCTGTTTCTGTTAGCCGCCGCCATCACCGTCCTCATCGTGCTCCTCGTCCGCTCGCGCCGCCCCGATACGGACCGCCACGCCGCGCGCGCCGCCGCCTACCGCGAGGCACTCGGCGGCCTCGCACCGGATGGCCCTGCCGACGCCCGCGACGCCGCCATCCGCAGCTCGCTGGTCCTCCGCCGCTACCTGTCCGTCGCCGCCTCGGATCCCGCCCTCTTCGAGACCCATGAGGAATTCGTTTCCCGCCACAACTCCCTCTCCGCCTTGAAACCGGAAATCCGCGAAGCCGCCGGCGCGGGTTTCAACAACCTCGCGGCCATGAAATACGGCCCCAGTTCACCGGATGCCGATCCGCGCGAGATCATGCGCGAATCGAAACAACTCCTCGAAACCCTCCACCGGGGATTCGCCGCATGAGCGCCTTTCCCGAACATTTCCGCTTCGCCCATCCCGGCTGGCTGCTGCTCCTGCTGCCCGCCCTGCTGCTCCTGTTCCTGCGCCGCGGCCGCGGTCTTGAGGCCGCCGTCGTGTTTCCAAACCTCTCCGTCCTCGTCAGCCTCGGCAGGCGCGCGCGCCACACCGCGGGGAATCTCGCCCTGCCACTGGCATTCATCTCGCTGGTCCTCGCCATCATCACCATGGCAAGGCCCGTCTGGCGGAACCAATTCCAAAGCCGCACCGCCAGCGGCATCGATATCGTCATCGCCTTCGACGTCTCGCTCTCCATGGAAATCAACGACTTCTTCGACCGCGGCCGCCGCGCCCGCCGCATCGATGTCGCCAAGATGGTCGTCGATGACTTCATCCGCAAACGCCCGGACGACCGCATCGGCCTCATCGCCTTCGCCGGCCGCCCACGCGATTGCAGCCCCATCACCCTCGATCACAATTGGCTGCGCCAGGCCCTCAACAACCTGCGTCTCAATGACGATGATAACCGCGGCACCATCAGGGAGCAGGGAACCGCCATCGGCTCCGCTCTCTCCGCCTCCTCCTCCAGGCTCGACGCCCGCGACGCGAAAAGCAAAATCATCGTCCTCATCACGGACGGTGCCAGCAACTCCGGAAAAATCTCACCCCTCGCAGCCGCCGAGCATGCGAAAACCCTCGGCATCAAAATCTATACCATCGCCATCGGCACCACGGAAGGGCGCGTGGAGCGCAGGGTGATGCGCTTCCCCTATCAGGAGTTCGACCTGCCCACCCTGGAGAAAATCGCCGAACTTACCGGGGCCGAGCATTACTGGGCGCAAAACCTCGAATCACTCAAAAAGACCTTCGCCACCATCGACCGACTGGAGAAAACCGAGGCGAGCAACCTCACCGTCATCGATGATACCGAGTTGTTCCCCTGGTTTCTCGGTGCCACATTGCTCGCGGCCCTCGCCGCCGCCGTGGTCCTCGCCGCCAATCCTCCGCCCTCACCCTGACCATTCATGTCGCTCGCCCAACCCGCATGGCTCATCCTGCTGGTCCTGCTCCCCATCCTGGGCGCCGGCGCGATCCTGACCGCCCGCATCCGTGGCAAAAAATGGTCGGCATTCGTCGCCCCCCGCCTGCGCCGCGGCCTGCTCATGCGCGGCAGCCCGCTGCCCCGCTGGTTCGCGCTCGTTTTCCTGCTCGCCGCCTGCGCCGCCCTCATCGCCGCCCTCGCCCGTCCCCGCGCCGAGGCCGGCACCCGCACCGAGAAATCCATCGGCCGCAATGTCCTCATCGCCCTCGACCTCTCGCGCAGCATGCGCGTCCAGGACGTGAAGCCGGACCGCCTCGCCCAGGCGAAAATGGTCATCTACGAACTGATCGAGGCCATGCCCTCCGAGCGCGTCGGCCTCATCGGTTTCGCCGGCAACGCCTACCTCTACGCCCCGCTCACCGTGGACCACCGCGCCGTGCGCGAGACCGTCGATCAAATCGATGAAACATGGGCCCCTCTCGGCGGTTCCAACCTTTCGCAGGCCCTCTCCCTCGCCATCGAGACCCTCAAGGCCACCGGCCAGAAAAACAACGCGCTCGTCATCCTCAGCGATGGCGAGAAACACGAGCGCGACATCGCTGACATGATCGCCGAGGCCGAGCGCTCCGGCGTTTACATCCTCGCCGTCGGAGTCGGCACCGAGGACGGAGGTTTCGTCCCCAGCCCCGACCGTCCGGGCCGGCACATGACCGACCGCTCCCTCCAGCCGGTCCTCAGCCGTCTCCAGCCCGAAGTGATGCGCCAGCTTGCCGAGGGAACCAAGGGCCGCTTCGCCATGGCCGGCTCCGGCACCGACATCCCCGCGCTCGTGAAGTCCGCCATCGGTGATCTTGACAGCTTCGAGATGGAAGGACGCGAGCGACGCGTCGCCGTCGAGTTCTATCAGTGGCTGCTGCTGCCCGCCATCTTCATGCTCATCGCCTCCATCGTCTCCGGCACCCGCTGGCGCGGTGTGAAACCCGCCGCACTCGCCGCCACCATGATCCTCGCCCCCGGAACCGCCCGCGCCGATGCCGTCTCAAACGCCCGCGCCGCTCTCGAGGAAAAACGCTTCCCGGAAGCCAGCCAGGCCTACCGCCGCCTCGCCGAAAAATCCCGCCTCCCGGAGCGCAAGGCCCGTTTCCACCTCGGCGAGGCCACCGCCGCCTATCGCGGAGAGAACTTCAAGCGCGCCCGCTCCGCCTACAGCAATGCCATGCTCTCCAGCGAGCCGGACATCGCCGCCTCCGGCCATCTCGGCATGGGCAACACCCTCTTCCAACTCGGTTGGCGACTCCTCACCGGGGAGTCTTACCCGGACGATCCGGACAATCTGCCGGACATGGAGTTCTTCGACACCAAGGTCGGCGAACTGTTGGACAAACTCATCGAAAACACCGAAGGCGACTCCAACACCGGCGGATACCTGCGCCTCGAATCCATCATCACCAATTGGTCCGACGCCGTGCGCCACTTCGACTCCGGACTCGCACACCACCCGCATGACAAAGCCGCGCGCAACAACCGCGACATGACCCTCACCTACCTCAAGCGCCTCCGGGAATTGCTGGAAGACGAGAAACAGGCGGCCGAGGAATCCATGCCGCAGCCCCAACAAGGCGAGGGCGGAGAGCCGCGGGAAGGCGAAGGTGAGGGCGAACCCCGGGAGGGCGAGGGCAATGATCCCCGTCAACAGCAAGGCGAAGGCCGGGGCGAGGAGAATCCCGACGACCAAGGCTCCGGCGGCGACAGGGAGCGGGAGCCGCGCGACTCGTCCGGAAAAGGCAACCAACAGGAAAAGGAACAGGAATCCGATGGCGGCCGGAAACCCGATGAGACACCTGAGGAACGCGCCCGCAGGATTCTGCAGGAGAATGCCGATCTCGAAAGAGGCCCGCTCGCCCCCGGACGCAGCGAGTTCCATCCACCCGAAAAAGACTGGTAAACACCATGAACCGTACCTTTCGCCGCGCACTCCTCCCCACCCTGCTGTTAGGCTTCGGGCTCGCGGAGACCGCGCCCGCGCAGATCACCGCGCGGCTCTCCTCCCGTTTCCTCGCACGCGGCGAGCAGGCCCTGCTCGAAATCGCCACCGACGCCCAGCCCGCCGATTACCCGGTCATCCCCGCCATCAAGGGCTTCGAAATCAAACGCAATGGCGTGGGCCCCCAGGCCAGGCTCCAGCCGGGACGCCGCATCGAACACGTCTTCGAATATATCATCTCAAGTTATGAGAGCGGAAACCATGTCATCCCCCCCATCGAAGTGCCGGTGGTCGGAAACAGCTTCCGCTCCGAACCCCTCGGGTTCGCCGTGTTCGATCCCGACAACCTCAAGTGGTCCGAGGCCAGCGCCGGCAACATCAACTTCCGCTACGCCACCGCCTTCCGCGTGATGAACGCCGGCCCCTACGAGGGCGAGACCATCCCCGTCGAGATCAAGCTCTACGTGCCCAGGGACATCTTCATCGAGGATTGGGGCATCCCGGACTTCGAGCGGGACGGCCTCACCTCCTGGCGCTTCCAGCCCTCCTCCATGCGCGGCCAGCTCAACCTGCTGGGCAGGCCCTACGTCTCCGCCGCCTACCCCAGCACCCTCACCGCAAACCGCAGCGGCAAGGTCTCCATCGGCCCCGCAAAGATCCGCCTCATCAACACCCAGACGATCATGGACGGCTACATCCAAAGGGTGAACCGCGAGGTCTATGTGAATGTCGACAAACTGGAACTCGACTCGCAACCCCTCCCCGCCGGCGCTCCCGACGGATTCGAAAACGCCGTCGGCTCCTTCCGCATGGAAGTCGGCACCACCATGACCGAATTCCAGGAAGGCGATCCCATCCCCGTGGAAATCGCCATCCGCGGCACCGGAAACCTCGATACCATCCGCCCGCCCAAGCCGGTCACCACCGGGGGCTGGAAACTCTACGAAGCCTCCCCCGAACAACGCGGCAGCGAACGCAGCGAACTCTCCGGCAGCACCGTCTTCAGGCAGTTCATCCGCCCGCTCGAACTCAAGGGCGAAATCCCGCCATACAAACTCGTTTACTTCGATCCGGCGCTCAAATCCTATCAGACCATCACCAGCACGCCCATCCCCCTCAGCATGAAACCGGCGCCCTCCACCGCCGCGGTCGCCGCCCCACCCCAATCGCTGCCCATGCCGCTCGAACGCATGACCGACATCCTCGGCCTCGTCAATCCCACCACCCTCCTGCGCCCCGCCGGCCCCGCCATCCCCGCCGCGGCATGGCACCTGTTAGGCTCCGCGCTCGCCGCCATCCTCATCCTCAAGGCCCTCTGGATGCGCCATGGCCACAAGTTCCGCCGCGATCCGGTGCGAACAGCACGCCTCAGGGACCTCCGCGCGGTGGAAACCGCAGGCGGCGGCGAATCCGCATTCCTCCTCTCCGCCGGCGCATTCATCGAACGCTGGCTGGGTGCGAACTCCTCGCCCGAACTCCGCGCCATCCTCGCCGAGCGCGATGAGAAATGCTTCCGCGCGGATGCCCGTCGCGATGGCCGGCTCCCGCCATCCCGCCGCACCGAGATCCTCCGCGTCCTGCGCCGCGCCGCGAGCGTCTGGATGGCCGCCCTCGTTCTGTTAGGCGCGTCACCGCAGTCCCGGGCCGCAGACGATCCCGCCTCACAGGCACAGGCGGCATTCGACGCCGCCCGTTTCGACGAGGCCATCGGCATCTGGCTCGCCGCCGGCCCATACGAAAACCTCTCGGCGGACACCCTCTACAACATTGGCAATGCCTGCTACCGCGCCGGCTCCCCCGGACACGCCGCGCTTTACTACCGCCGCGCCCTCCACCGCGACGCGACCCACTCCGAAGCCCGCCAGAACCTCCGCTTCATCGAACGCAAGCACGGCTCCATCACCGTCCAGCGCCCCGAATACCAATACGCCCTCGCCCGCGTCCCGCTCGACTACTGGAAGGGCGCGGTCTGGGCCGGCGCGTGGCTCTGCTCCCTCGGACTCCTCGTTTTCCCCGCCACCCGCCCGGGCGCGCGCCTCCGCATCGCCGCCGTCGCCGCACTCGTCATCGCCCCCATGCTCGCCGCCTGCGGTGGCCTCGGCTGGCGCTATTTCCCCAACGACGCCGAATTCGCCCCCCTGCGAAAACAGGCGGTCATCATCGCCGAAAAGGCCGTGCTCCACGCCGACGCCTCACGCACCTCGCCCGAAGTCATCGACGCCCCACCCGGCTCCCTCTGCGAAATCATCCGCGAGTCCGGCCGCTGGTGCTACGTCTCCTTCGCCTCCAAAACCCGGGGCTGGATCCCCGCCGAGTCCATCGAACGCATCGCCCCCCTCAAGCCCCCCGCCCCGCCCCGCATCCGCAAGCCGAAGGTGGATGGGAAGAGCGCGTGAGATCTTCCGTAGCGGCGTGTCTGTGACCGCCGGTGCCGCTCCATCCCCCTCACACGATGATGCGGGGCCATCACCGGATTTCCGGGTTTACCACGGCGTTTCGATGGTGAGAATCCGCGCCGTGCATTCACCCGAGAAACACCCGCGCCTCACCGGCCTGCTGCTGCCGGTGTTTTCACCCCGCCGCGCCGGCGATCTCGGCATTGGCGACACGCTCGCCCTGCGGGAGTGGATCGACTGGGCCGCCGATCACGGCGTCGGCTTCATCCAGATCCTCCCCATCAACGAGAACGGCTTCGACGAAAGCCCCTACAGCGCCATCTCGTCCATCGCGCTCGATCCCGTCTATCTCACGCTCGACGAGGCATCGGTCCCGTGGCTGGACGCCTCCCGCTTCGCCCGTGCGCGGGAAAAACTCGGACCCGCCCTGCACGCGCACAAGGTTGACTACCCCGCGGTGCGCGAGGCGAAACGCAATCTCCTGGAACTCGCGTGGGCCGGGTTTGACAAGGCGCCAAAGCGCCTTGTCACCGAGTTCGAAAATTTCCGCCGGAAGGAATCCGAATGGATCGAAGACTACTGCCTCTTCCGCTTCCTCATGGAACACCACGGTGCCGGTCTGACATGGGACCAGTGGCCCGCCGAATGCCGCAACCCCGCCAAAGCCAGGGATTTCCTCACAAAACTCAGGCATCGGGACGCCGCCGCCATCGACTGCCGCTTCGGGTTTTTCGCCTTCGTCCAGTGGCTCTGCTTCCGCCAGTGGCGGGCATTGCGCGCCTACGCGGACTCGCGCCGGGTGAAACTCATGGGAGACGTGCCCATCGGCATCAGTTGGCACTCCTGCGACGTGTTTTTCCACCCCGAGGAATTCCACCTCGACTGGTGCGGCGGCTCCCCGCCCGAAGGCATGGGCCAAAGCGATCCCTTCTTCCGACAATGGGGACAAAACTGGGGCATTCCCCTCTACCGCTGGGATTTCATGGAGGCCAACGGTTTCTCCTGGTGGAAATCCCGCATCAGCCGCCTCACCGAGATTTTCTCGATCTTCCGCCTCGATCACATCCTCGGCTTCTACCGCATCTACGCCTTCCCCTGGCACCCGCGGCGCAATCACGAATTCATCGGGCTCTCCCACGAACAGGCCGCCGAACTCACCGGCGGCCGCCTGCCGGGATGGTTCCTGCGGCCGGATGACACCGCCGAAAACAAAGCCGCCAACCGCGCCGACGGCGATACCCGCCTGCGCGCCATCGTCGAGGCCGCGGGCGGCGCCGAGATCATCGCCGAGGATCTCGGCTGGGTGCCCGAATACGTCCGCCCCCACCTCGCCGATCTCGGCATCGCCGGATACCGCATCCCGCATTGGGATTGCAACGACCACGGACATCCCACGCCGGGCGATTGTTTTCCGGAAAACTCCTTCGCCACCTACTCCACCCACGACCATGATCCGGTCTGCGGCATCTGGCGCGGCTGCCTGCGGGTGATCGCCCGCCATGCGGAAAACCCGGACGAAAACTCCGGTTGGCAATCCCACGGAGCCCACAACACCCTGCGCGTCCTCTCGGAATTCGCCGGCATCCCCATCCCCCACAACGGAACCTGGCCCCCCTTCACCGAGGGCGTGAGACTCAAGCTCATAAAGGCCCTGCTCGACTCAAACTCGCGCTACGCCGCGCTCATGGCCAGCTCCCTGTTCGATCTGGACGATCGCATGAACCACCCGGGAACCAACCACCCGGACAACTGGCGCTTCCGCCTGCCCTGGTCGGTCGATCAGATCATGGCCGATTCACGCCTCGGCGAAATCTGCCGCAAATTCGCCGCGGTGATCAGCATCACCGGACGCGCCCCCCATCGGTAAACTCACGGCTTGGCCGGCTTCCCCTCCTTCGCGGGAACGAATTTCAAGCCAACGCCATTGATGCAATAGCGCTTGTCCGTCGGCGTGCTGAATCCCTCCCCCTCGAAAACATGCCCCAAATGCCCGTCGCATTTCGCGCAGACCACCTCCACCCGCACCATCCCCAGACTCAGATCCTTCTTCGTTTTCACGTTTTCCGCCTTCGCCGGATCGTAAAACGACGGCCAACCGCAGCCGGAATCGAACTTCTCCTTCGAACTGAACAGCAAGGCCCCACACCCGGCACAGTGATAGGAACCCTCCCCCTGCGCCTTGAACTGCTTGTAAACCGCGCCGTTCGGAGCCTCCGTCCCGGCCTTGCGCAATATCCCAAACTGCTCCGGAGTCAGCAGCTTCCGCCACTCCTCCTCGCTCTTCTCCACCTTCGCGGCAGGCTCCACCGGCTTTTCGGAACTCGTTTCCATGACCGCCTTCTTTTCGTCCCCCGCCGAACTCGCCGCAAGCGGGAAGACGCATGAAATCAAAATCGCAAGTCGCTTCATACTCCGCGAAACCTCCCACTTGCCCCGCCGAAATCAAGTCCCCATTCCAAAGATAGAGGCGACCTTACTGTCGCCGGCCATAGACGAGACCTCACTGTCGCCTACAAACAAACCCATCTCACTACCCGCCTCTCCTCCCTCCTCTCCCCCGTCCCCCAAGCCCCCGCGGCCCTCACGTCATGTCACCGCCCAATGTAACCTTCGCGCTCGCCAGCGATACCCCATCCACCCGGATCTCCCCATCCACCTGCACAAGCCCCCCCATCCGGCCCTCGATCCTCACTTCGATCTCAAGAACATCCCCAGGCACCGCCGCCCCACGGATCTTCGCCCCACGCACCGCCGCCAACCGCAAATCCCCCAGCTTCGGAATCTCGGGATCACTCTGCGCCAGCACTCCGCCCAATTGCGCAATCGCCTCAATCAGAATCACCCCCGGCATAATCGGATTCCCCGGAAAATGCCCCTCAAGAAACCCCTCGTCGCCTCGAAGCCGGTACATCCCCACCGCCTCAAACCCCGGAACCAGCGAAACCACCCGATCCACAAACCGGAACGACCGCCCATGCGGCAATCCCTCAAGAAAACTCCCCGCATCGGCAACCGGAAACCGCTCGTTGGATGGATACTCGCCAGACATCGCAAAAAATGATTCGTAACGATATTTCGCCGAGAGCCTCGGCCCTCATACAGACCCAAAGCCCCGCCCCCACAGACTCTTCCCGACCCTCCCCACCCCACAAGCCCCAATTCACACCCTTTTCACCTGACATCCCCCGCCTCCCCCTGTTAACTCCACACCAATCGCGGGAATCAAACCACCGACCAAGGGCGGCAGCGTATCCCGTTGACGCATTCGTTGGAACGCGCAAGCGGACCCTTCATCCCCCTCACGCACCGCCTCACCGCACAGGCGTATAAGTCCGCGGTTCACCGTGCCCCCGCAGGGAAAAGCCAAAGGCAAGCAAACGGAGTGGCTCCATGCCAGAGCCATGACGCGGGCGGGCGATCCCCCAACCGCCGCCCCCTTTCTCCTAGCCGCATCCGTGAGAACGCGCGGGGAACCCGGGTTCACTCGGACGCGAACCATACACCCCCGGATGACACTGCGGATATCGGCAAAGGCAACCCAACCTCGCCAATCCCCCGAAACGGCACCGGATATGCACACCCCTACCCGGAAAAACCCTTGCAATACCAAGGATTCCGGCCACTCTTTGTCAAAAGGACTGACTGGAATGGTGCGTAGATAAGGCTGATTCCGGGGAATCAGGGCGTGGGCAGGG
>CAZKQK010000142.1:0-13206 GCA_964554865.1 uncultured Luteolibacter sp.
CATTCGTAATGAGCAGGTCGTCGGTTCGAATCCGACCAGCGGCTCGGGTTTGCCTTGGAAATCAGACCGCCAGTCGCTGGTCCCCTCTGCTTTGACCTTCGGGGATATCCAGCCGGTTCCAAACGCGGGCACCGGCCAACAGCAACGCCAACGGATTCCCAAGGGGCAAAGGGGCGGGGGAATGAAAACAAACCGATTCCCGGGTCACTCCCTCTCCCCCGTGTTTCCACGGAGGGTGTTGGGAAGGGAGCGCGGCAACTTTCCGCTTCCCACGGCGGTTCGGCCCGTGCTATCCGCAGGGCATGACGAGAATCCCGCTGGTCCTGACGATGATGCTTGTGGCTGCGGCGGGCGCGGAGAAACCGAGTGAACTTGAATCGCTCCGCGCTGGGTGGCAGGAAGCAAGGAAACGCGCTCTCGATACGGTTGATCGGAAATACTTGACCGCGTTGGAGTCTCTGAAATCGAGGCTGACCAAGGCCGGGAATCTGGATGCGGCGGTCTCGGTCGGGAAGGAGATTGAATCCGTCAGTCTGTTGTTTGCCGAGGCTGATATGGGCGGCAAACGAATTGATTCTCGCTGGCAATGGGGATCAGGCGGCACGTTGACCTTGTTGTCCGATGGCAAGGCGCGGCATTCGTCTTGGTCGGGATATGGGTCGTGGGCGAAGTTGAAAAATGGAAACCTGGTGATTCAGTCTGACAATGGAACGGCATTTTTTGCCGTGATCGATTCGGCTGGAAACGGAAAGATCAGAAGTCTTGATGGAGGCGGAACGACAACGATTGTCAAAAAGTAGGGCTGTTCATGTCCAACTTGCAGCGAATCCGGGATCAATCAATGCATTTGGGTTTTCCCATCCACCGTTCCAATCACGGGTAAAAGCCAATGGCGCTGTGATCACATGAAGCTGCCAAAACCTGGCAGAAAACACCTCGTGGTAACATTTTGGTCCGGTGGCGCTTGATACGCTTTTTCTACCAAGGTGTTCTCCATTGCTTCTGAGCTGATGGTTGCAAACGCACTTCCAGAACGGGTGCCCTGGAGTTGCCGACCATTGCAACCCATTGCTAATTTCCGGTCTGCCCGGTGTCAGGACGATGAAGTTTTCCAGAGTGTTAGTGATTTGCCTGAGTTTCATAATATTGTTTGGTCGGCAATCCGTGCCAGTGGCAAGTCCACCAAAGTCACGCACCGCTCGCGCAAGAATAAGATCGGCGCGGGTAGCATGATGAAAACATTTATCCGATACTTTTTCGAAATCAGGCCATTGGCGTGAAGCGGAATTTTGATCCCAAAGCATCATCTTGAAGTCGGGAAACGCTTCTTGCCAGAGATCCCGGTTCTTTTTGAAGGCATCTGGCAGGTTTTCCGCTCCCTGAATCCAAACTTGATGAATCAGGCGGGGCAAAGGCAAAGGAGAAGCGATCCCCGGTGAAAGCGGGACTGACGTGGAAGCAATCTGCGGCGATGGTACGGCCGACGCATCATTGATGTCCGGCACCGCGCCGTACTTGCGCTCGCGGTGGATGGATTCCATGGAGTCGGCCGGAGACCTTTGCTCGAATCTCGCCATTCCATTCAGGAGTCCGACCTTCATCTGTTTGGCCTTGGAGATGGCAAGATCGATGGGGTGGCGCATTTCCCATCGGCTCATCTCCCTGGCGCCCTTGAGGTTGACCAGATAGGCGTGGGTGAACGGATCGTTTCCGGTTGCCGGGCTGATTGACGCGGAGCGCCTGCCCCTGCGGTTTTCCCGGCCGGTGTTCATCATCACCAGATCGTATCCGCCTTGCGCGGCAAGGTGGGCGATCCGGGCAACCTTGCCGCCGTCAATGTCCCCCATGGGAATGGCGTCATCCTCGAACACCAGGCGCCAATCGGGAAACGCCTCGCACAGCGGGGGCAGGGATTCGGCCGCCTTGGAAATCCGGATGTGGCTGGAGTAACACCCGATTTCACCGGTGAGCATTTCACGTCCGAACTCGCGCCGGAAGGCCCGCCGGTTCAATGGCATCACAGGCTGGTCGCCGTGATGGGCATCGGTGCCGTGGAGGATTTCCACATCGATTCCGGCGGCGGCCATTTCCCGGATGCACCGGTTTTCCCATCGGGGGCGGTTGAGCAGGCCGATTACCACGCCCCGGACACGGCAATCGTATTCGGGAGGTGGTGGGACGGATTTTTCGAAGCGGGATTGTTCCGGGAACATTTCTTCAAGCATCGCCTGAAGTTCCGGGGTGTTGCCCTTGTCGTTGTAGTTGAGGTATCTTTGTCCGGATGCGGGGGCTCCCCTGAAGGGGCCGTAGTATTGCTTGACCTGGCCGTGGCAGCGCGGCCAGTCGCGCTTGGAGAGGATCCAGGATTCGATGGGGAACTTGCCCTTCATGCCCGGCCAGTCGGCGAAGGCCCCGGCGATCATGGACTTGTCGAACCAGTAGGGGCCGTGGGGGCGGCTGTAGTCGTGGGCCGGAAACCCCTCGGCCTCCAGGCGGCGGCGGATCGAGTCGAGGGCAGGTAGTCGAGCGTCCGCTGCTGGGCATCGCGGAACGGGCTGTCGAGCAATCCATCTCCGGAACCGACACGCGAAGCGAAATACGCGCGTGAAGTAGTGAAAAAATCCCGGACTTTGGTCAAATTGACGGATCGGTCTCCCGAATGGCCGCCGTCTTTCCAGCACGGTTTGATCCGGCCGAGTACCGTTGCGCCGACGGCCGCGGCAGCCGGGCATGGCCGGTTTGGCCATGCCCCGTCGCGGGTGAGAGGGCTTGTTATCGAAGCGGGGGCAGCTTCCGCTATTGCGGCGCGGCCACCATGAGGCGCGCGAATTTCCGGTCGCCCGGCGAAGGGATGGAAACCGTGACCTCCTCAATCCCGTCATCCACTTCCACCGTGTCGATCACGACGCCATCGACGCCATCCACCGCGGTCGTCCAGTTTCCTTCCGCGAGATCATCGCCGTGCTGCACGCGGTCAACGAATCCGGCGGCGGTTGCCGCGGTTTCGCGCCGATAGACGACCACCAGGTTGTTCGCGCTCCTGGCGGCGGCAGGCAGGTTGGCGGATTCTCCGGAAACCGGGCTCGATCCCAGAACGAATTCGACCGCGTTGGCGAGGCCGTCGCCATCCGGATCCTCCATGTGGGCTCCGTTGCCCGCCGGGTCCAAGCCAAAGGATGCGGCCCAAGTGTCATACGCCGATTCCGACGGGGCGGAATTGTATATGTCCGCGATGTTGCTTCCCATGAGTTCCCGGTCATAGATCCGCAAGTCGTCCATGCGGCCTTCGAATCCTTCGAAAGCATTGGACCTGCCCAGCGCCCCGATGGCAAAGCCGACGGTCGTTGCGTTGTTGAAGTCGGTTGTCGCGGCGGTCCGGGAATCGACCAGCGCGCCGTCGATGTAGAAGTCCACCCGGTTGACCGGCACATTGCGGAAAACATAGGCGTAATGATGCCATGCACCGGCGGCGGGCGCCGAGTTTGCGGGGGCGAGGTAGTCCGCCTTGCCGTAGGTGGTGCCCACCAAGGCTGCGGAGACATTGCGCCGGCCGACGCCCCAGCCTTCGGCCAAACTGGAAGCGCCATTGGCATAAGCGGAGAAAAAGCGGGTGCGGTCCACAGTTGCGCCCACAGGCACGATGGCCCAGCAGGCGACCGTGAAACCGTCATTGTCGGCAATGAGCTGTGAAGTGTAGTCGGCTCCGGTTTCCGTTCCGAGATCGATCAGATCGCCGGAACCGTCCAGCAACAGGGCTCCCGAACCGACGCGGGCGGAGGATGTCCGTTGCGCGTCGCCGAGCGGGGTGCCGTGGTTGCTGTAGGAACCGGTGTCTTCGCCCGGGCTGGCTTCGTTGTCGAAGGTGAAATGGGAAACCAGGCTGGCATCCGGATCGGCCAGCTTCACTTCGGCGGAAAGCGGAATGTTGAACAGCGATTGGTTGTAGCCGTCGGTGATTGCCAGCAAGTTTGCGGAGAAGCGGCCATCGGAGCCCGCCGGATCGAAAGTCACGGTGACATCGGTGCTTCCGCCGGGTGTCACCTGGAACGGGAGCGTGGCGTTGGTGGAGAAAGCCGGGCTGCCGGTGAATGTCAGGTCATAAACGGTCAGGTCCGTCGCGCCGCCCTCATTGGTGATCGTGAGCGTTCGGGTTTGGGGTTCGGAGACCTCGTCGAAACTCCCGAAGTCAATGGCGGCCGGAGCAAGCGCGGCGATGGGATCGGTCACCTCGACGGTGATGGCAACTTCCCGCGAAGGTGCGATCGAGTCGTTGGAAGCGATGGCGAGCGTGGCGTGGTAGAACCCCGATCCGACGGGATTGAAATGGATGCCGATCTCGCCGGAAGCCCCGGGCGAAATATTGTTATCATAAGACGCGACGGTGAAATAATCCGCGTCGGGTCCGTCCACCGTGATCGGTGCGGGCTCCGTCAGAACCAGCGTCTGACCGGTTCCCTCGTTGGAAAACGGAATCCACAAGGTTTCCTCACCGCCCTTGTTGGTGAACGAAACGGTGGCGGCCACTTGAAGGGATGGATCGCCCAGTGACAGACTTCTGATTTCATCGGCGGAAAGGATGGAATCATAGATGCGAAGTTCGTCCACCGACCCGGCATAGGCGTCTGTCGGAGCGCTGCGTCCGAGACGGCCGATTTCAAAGTTGTTGAAGGTTGTGGGGAAGGTGTTGGTTCCCGCCTGGACGGCTTGCGGCACGCCGTCGATGTAGAGCTGGGCCGTGCCGGATGACACATCCGAGGTGTAGGCGACATGATGCCATTTTCCGTCATTCAGGCCCGCGCCTCTGATCCCGTCCGAAAAGCCGGAAGCCTGATTGTTGCGGGTCCGCCCGTAAACTCCGGAATTCGTGTTTCCGGCGGTGCCAAGATCGATGTAACGGCTTGCGACGGTGTTGTCGCCGAGGAAGATCGCGCTGTCCCGGTTGTCGCCCGAGGGCGTCCATTTCAGCCACACGGAGATCGTGATTTTCTGGCTGGCGGTGATCGCGCTGAAGAGCCCGGTGGCATTGCCCATGTCAACGATGCCGTTCTGGGAGGCGTCGTTGTGGAAGGTGAAGGCCGTGCCGAACACGCCCGGGTCACCGAGTGTGACGTTGGTTCCGATCACGCCGTCGGCACCGGCAGGCCCCTCGTCCACCGCGGTGGTTCCGCTGGTTTCGTCGAAGGTGTAATGGGAGATCAGTTCGGCATTTGCGACGCCAAGGGAAAGGATGAACGCGAGGGAAAGGGATTTCATGGTTGGTATTTTGGATTGGTTCGGTTTTTCAGTGCGTTTGGCCGGGTTGCGCCATTCGGCGACCGTCGGCCGAACGGACTCATCCCGTCAAATCGCCCGCTTTATTCCCCTTCTTTCGGGATGCTGACCTGATTTTCCGAAGAAAAAGGGGCGCGAATCAAGGGATGACGATATGGATTCTCAAGCCCGCTTGCGGCGGAGCAACGCAAGGAAGCCGAGGCCCGCCAAGCCGAAGGCGCCCGGCTCGGGGACCGCTTGTCCGGGATTGGCGGCCAGCCATGCCACCTGGCTTCCCGTGAGAGCGGTGCTATAAACCTGAACGTCGTCGATGAGACCCTCAAAGTAATCCGTGGGCGAACCGCGATCCAAGCGCCCGACCGAGAAGGTGTTGAGGGTCGGGAGACCATGGGATGTCCCCGTCAACGTCACCGAGTGCTCAAGCGCCCCGTTCACATAGAGGGAAATGAGCGAACTCGTATCGCCCACATTCAAGGTCACCACCAAGTGGTTCCATTCGTTGTCGTTCACCGGGTCCGGACTCCATACTCCGGTCACTCCGGCGCCAGAACCTACGTTGCCCGGTCTGGATCGGGCGTAGGCGCTGCCCGCTCCCCCGTCGTTGATGGCTCCGCTTCCGGTTCCGGAATAGCCGAGGTCCACGTAAGTCTGGGTGGCGCTGCCGCTGCCCGCATAGACAACGACGTTGCGGTTGTCGGCCGTCGCCACGGTCTTGACCCACGCGGAGAGCGTCAACTGACCGCTGCCGATGATGGAGGAGAAGAAGTCGGGGTTGGGGCTGCCGCTCTTCGATGCGGTCACGAAACCGGTGGTGCCGTTGAACGAGTAGGCGCCGCCGTCGGCACTATCGACAACAAAGGTGACGCCACCGGTGATCGTGGCATGGTAACCGTTGCCGCTTGAGTCAAGAGCGGTGGTCCCCGTCGTTTCGTCGAACTTGTAATGGGCGACCAAAGCCGCCTGCCCGGTCATCGCGAGACTGAAAATGCCGGAGGCAATCAGGAGGATTTTTTTCTTCATAATTTGGAGTATTCTTCATGACGGCCCGACGAAGGCGGAATCCGCCTCCTTCAAGTGGAGAGGCGGATTCCGGGACGGATCATCGAACCGCCCGCTATATTCCCGCTCCTTCGGGATGCTGACCGGATTTTCCGAAAAAAAACCAAATGCCGGAACGCGGGCGCATGACCTACTCCGGGCCCGTCGGGATGCCGGCCGGATTCCCGGAGTATTTGACAGCGTTCTCATAGGGATTGCTGATGAAAACCAGGGTCTCCGGGTTTCTCAGGACGTGGCGTTCCACGAAGCCCCTTTTCGGGATGGTGACATGCAAGACGCCATCCACCACCACCCACCGGCTGTCCGTCCACGAGCCCTGGTCCCGGACACCGTTGGTTTCGAAGGACACCGATCCGTCCGGATGAAACTCGCGAACAAACAGGGATCCCATATGATGATAGGACCACCGGCCGACGAATTGTTCCGGTCCGGCTCCGGTCACCAGGCCTTCCTCGAACTGGAGAATGCCCCGGCTGCAAATCGGGATGGAGGTTTTGGCGAGGCCTCCACTCCGGTTCATCGTTTCAATCCGCGCGGACACCGTCCAGCGGCCCCGTTGATAGTTTCCAGAGTCGACATCGAGGACATAGATGTTCCCGGAAACATGGCGCAACAGCCCGGTGCTCCCTTCATGCTCGTCCGCAGCCACGGGTTCGCCATCACGGAACAGCCGCACATCCCGGACGATGACGGCGTCCGGACCGCTGATCCACTTGAAGATGGCGCGGTATCTGGCCGGTTTCCAAACCAGATGGGTGACATCGAAGGTGACCTCGCGCGTGCCGGGCGAATCCACCTCCCAGCGGAAATCACGGGCCGGCAGCCGTTGGACGTATTTCTCCCGGTCGAGCGGCACGGGTTGGAGCGGCTCTTGCGCGTCGGGGGATTGAACCAGGGATTGGTTCTCAAACAGCATGATCGATTCGCGTCCCGATGAGTGCAGCTTGACCTTGCCGACGAACACGCCGACTTCCGTTCTCCCGTCCGGAAGAGCCTCCATCGCGAACTCGGTGCCCAGATCCTCCACCGTGCCGCCCGAATAGTGGACCAGGAAACCTTCCGCCCCCTTCGGCACCGTGGTGTAGAGTTTCCCCCTTTCCAGCCGACCGGTCTCGTGGCCTGCGACTTCGTAAACGGCCGGCCCCTCAAGGGTGACGCGCACCCCGCTGGCATACGTCACCTCCACCAGTCCGGATTTGATGGAAATCCGGTCGGAGGAGGCGTCCAGATCGATCTGGTGGGGGGCGCGCTCATCGGTCCACTCGACGCCAACCATCCCGGTGATCCTGGCGGGAGGGGTGGACGTGGCGACGGAAACGGCCGCGCCATCGCCGGGCCGCCGCTCCAGATGTTGGCCGAGTTTGAGGCCGAGAGCGAACACGAGGCAGGCGGCTGCCAACGGAACCATGATCCGGACCGCGCGGCGGGGGAAACGCTCACGCGGAACGGGCCCGACAAGCGACGGGGCGGTCCGGGGAATCGCCGAGGAAAGCAGGGCTTCCTGCTGACCGACCGCAAGATAATAGGCGAGAGCCCCATCGTCCTCCAGCAGATCCTCGAGTTCCGCCACCTCCGGTTTTGACAGGGGCGGGCCATCGTGGAGGCGATCCACCAGGCTCCGTAGTCTGGGATGGGGCGGGCGGCGGGTCATGGCATTGAGGACAGACGGGATTCGATGCAGTGGCGGAGTGCGATCCGGATCCGCGACAGGTTTTTTTGGATCTGATTGGGTTTGACGCCGAGTTTCCTGGCATGGGCGGTCAGCGAAAGGCGATCCAGGTATTTCAAGCGCAGCAGTTGCCGGTTGTCCTCCGGCAGATCGGCCACGCAGTCGCGCAAGGCCAGAAGCCGGTGATCGGCATCATCCGCGAAAGCCTCGGCGGCTCTGGAAATCCGCTCCAGAACGTCTTCGGAAAAACTGACGAGCTTGCGCCGTTGCATTTCCCGCCGGTGGGTCAGGATTTTGAACCAGGCCACCTTGAAGGCCCACGCCTTGAAATTGCTGCCGGGCTCGAATTCCGCCCGCCTTTCCCAGAGGAACAGGCAGGTTTCCTGCACCACGTCATCACAGGCATCCTGATCCGGCATGAGGGACAGGACGTAACCCTTCAGGGCGGGCCGCAATTCCTCGATCCGCGCGCCGAGAACCAGTTCCTCTTCGGAAGCTGCGGGTTCGAACTCGGGCCGGGCACTCACGGGAACCTAATTCCAATTCCTCCGCGAACCTGACAACAAAAAAACCACAACCGGGCAACCACTCGGGGCGGATAAGTCACGGGACCGGTTCTTCACGGAGGGCTTGACCGATTATTCCGCGCGGCGGAGTTCGTCGAGATCGGCGAGGTCCTGAGGGCGTCCGGCAATGGTTTTGGCGGTGACCAGGTCTTGCTTGGAAAGGTAGGGAATGGACAGATCGCCTTCTTCACTGATGACGCGCCTGTCCCAAGATGGCTCGAACTCAAGCCCCGGGATACTCGTGAGGAGATCGATTTCGCAGGGAGCCACACCGACGCTCAACTGTGTCCTGGGTGCTGCGAAATCGCTCTCCGTCAGCCCGAGGAGAGGGATGCCGAACTGATGGAGCGCTTTCATGAGTTTGCGGGCGTTTTCAACCGAGGGTTTGGTCCAGATATCCAGATCCTTGGTGTAGCGGGGCTGAGTATGGTGGATTACGGCGTATCCTCCGACAACGAGGAACTCCACCTCATTCGCGGACAAGGCGTGTAACAGTTCTCTGAAGTCTGAGTTCATTTGGATTCATGTGTTTCATGCCGACCCAGTAGTCGTAAACGAGTTCCCAGGCCGCTTTGCGGCGCTCCGCTCCGGACAGAGCTTGCCAATCGAGCACCTGTTGGCGGCGTTGCTCTTCAAACGAGGTGAATTTCCGGATTTTCCAATGGGACCGGTCTTTGATCGGGGTGGACATGGAGGTTGGGAATAGGTGATCAATAGCCGCCGGAGTCTTCGGAGAAGGTCCACGGGGCCTGATAGGCTCCGGTGCGCTGGGTTTCGAGCTGGCGGAGCAGGTCGTTGAGCAGGGAGGAGGCGCCGAAGCGGTAGCGGCGGTTGTTGAGCCAGCGGTCGCCGAGGGTTTCCTTCACGGCGATGAGGAACTGGAGCGCTTGTTTCGCGGTGCGGATGCCGCCGGCGGGTTTCATGGCAATCTCGACTCCGGTGGCGAGGAAGTGGTCGCGGATGGCGTCGAGCATCACCTGGTTGTTGCCGAGCGTGGCGTTGGCGGAGGTTTTGCCGGTGGAGGTTTTGATGAAATCCCCGGGGCGGATCACGCGCATGGCGAGAAACGAGGCGGCGCGGATGTTGTCGTAGGTTTCCAGTTCGCTGGTTTCGAGGATCACCTTGAGGGTGGCGTCGCCGCAGGCTTCGACGACGGCGGCGATCTCATCCCGCACGAGGCCGAGTTCACCGGCGAGGAAGGCTCCGCGGTTGATGACCATGTCGATCTCGTCCGCGCCATCGGCCACGGCTTGTTTCACCTCGGCGAGGCGGGTTTTGAGCGGTGCCTGGCCGGAAGGAAACGCGGTGGCCACCGAGGCGATGCGGACGGGCGTGCCTTTCACGTGTTTCGCCGCGTGTTTCACCATGGCCGGATAGACGCAAACGGCGGCGACCTGCGGGATGTCCGGCGCGTCGTGCGGGCACAGGGCTTTCCGGCAAAGCGAGGCCACCTTGCCGGGCGTGTCCTTGCCCTCGAGCGTGGTGAGGTCCACCATGGTCACCGCGAGGCGCAGGCCGAAAAGCTTGGACTCCTTCTTGATGCTGCGGGTGGTGTATTTGGCGACGCGTTCCTCGACGCCAACGGCATCCACCGGGCCGATCTCGTCCATAAGGCGTCGCATGCTGCGCGGGCTGGTGGCAATCATCGGGTGAAGCATGCGCCGCCGCAGCGGCAGTGCCAAGTTCCAAGTCGCGGGGAAAAAGCTTGGCGGCCGTCGGGCTTACATTGTTCATTTTCGGGCGTAACCTAACCGAAAAACATCATGCTCAAAGAATTCAAGGAGTTCGCGCTCAAAGGAAATCTCATCGATATGGCGGTGGCTTTTGTCATGGGGGCCGCATTCACCAAGCTCTCCACCGCCTTCATCGAGGGGCTCGCCATGCCGTTCGTCGGACTCCTGTCCGGAGGAATGGATTTCACAAACAAGTTTCTGGCGCTGTCGAACAAGGTCACTGCCACCAGTCTGGTCGAAGCCAAGAAGCAGGGGGCCGTGGTCTCTTATGGCGAGTTCATTACTGTCGCGATCAACTTTTTCATTGTGGCTTTCGTGATGTTCCTCGTCGTCAAGGCCATTAACAAAGCGAAGGCGCTTGCGGAAAAGCCAGCCGCTCCGGCCGGGCCACCAGAGCCTTCCGCCGAGGAGAAGCTGCTCGCCGAGATCCGCGACCTGCTCAAACAGCGGTAACTGAGTCCGGCGGGACGTTCCGGCTGGTCCGGCGAAGCCCCGTGTTTCGCCGGATCCGTTGTTTTTGGCGTGTTTGGCGGTTTTTCCTCTCGTCAGGGAGGCGAGTCGGCGTTAGCTTGCCGGAGGAAAAAAGTTGGCTGGTCAATCGCGGTTGGCACGGTTCATGCTTTTGGCTCAGCACCCATCACAATCCACCAATCTATGAAAAAAATCGAAGCGATCATCAAACCGTTCAAGCTTGAAGAAGTCAAGGAGGCCCTCGCCGAGGTGGGTGTGCAAGGCATGACTGTCACGGAAGTGAAAGGCTTTGGGCGTCAGAAGGGCCACACCGAGATTTACCGCGGTTCGGAATACACGGTGGACTTCCTGCCGAAGGTCAAAATCGAAATCGTCGTGGATGACGAGCAGGCCGAAAGTGTCGCCGGCGTGATTGTGAAGAGCGCCAACACCGGCAAGATTGGTGACGGCAAGGTGTTCATCTCGACCGTTGAGCAGGCCATCCGCATCCGCACGGGCGAGACCGGGTCGTCCGCCGTGGCGGTCAACTGACTTTACCATCGGAATTTTCCGGAAACCGGCCGCTTCCTACCCATGGAGGCGGTCGTTTTTTTGCGCGGTCGCGGCTGCTTGATGCGGTCGGTCAGCGCAGGGCTTGCCGCCAATCGTGGAATGCCTGGCCAAGGCGGTGGGCGGTGTCGGTGGCGGTGAGGGATTCCGCCGAGTGGTGGTCGTTCCAAACGGCGATTTCAGACGCCCGACCACAGACCCACGCGCCGATGGCGGCGGCTTCGTGGCAGGTCATGCCTCCGGCCAAGAGGGCGCCGATCACGCCCGCCAGCAGGTCGCCCTGGCCGCCGCTGGCCATGCCGGGATGGCCGGTCGAATTGCAAAGCAGGCTGCCTTCCGGGTTGGAAACCAATGTTCGTGATCCTTTCAACAGCAATGTGCAACGGTGATTTTTCGTGAATTTCCGTGCGCTCTCCTCGCGATCGGTTTCCGCGAACTTCGATGCAAGACGGGCAAACTCGCCGGGGTGGGGTGTGAGGATGCGATTTGGTTGAAACGAATGATGGAAACGATGCTTTGAAGCGATGTTCAGCGCGTCCGCATCGATCACGGTAGGCAGTGGGCAGGAAGAGATGCCACTGAGGATTTCACGCTCGGACTTTTCGTCAAGGAGGCCGAGTCCGCAGCCAACGACCGTGGCATCGGCTGGGGCGGAGAAGGCATCCAGCGGGGAATCGAAAGGGCGGATGATGATTTCCGGCGGGCATCGGGCTGCGACAAGTGCCTCGGTGCCTCTCGGGACAAACAGGCTGATGAGACCGGCCCCGGCGCGGAGGGCTCCGGTGGCGCAGAGGGCGGCGGCTCCTGTGTAGGCCGGTGAGCCGGCGAGGATGGAGACGCGGCCCGCCTTGCCCTTGTGGAAATCGAAGGGGCGGGGATTCCTGTGGGCCGGAAAAGCGGCTGGAGTGATCAGCTTCAGTTCGGATGAGCCGGGCTGGCTGAGGATTTCGACCGGGACCACGGCAAGCGCGCCCACGGCATTGGCGGCATGGGAGTGGAGTAGGCCCGCCTTGGCGTTGGCGACCATGAAGGTGGCGTCCGCGATCACCTGGATGGGGCCGGTTTGGCCGGTATCGGCATTGATGCCGGAAGGCAGATCGACTGCCGCCACCCGTGCGCCGTTTTTGTCCCGCAGGCGGTTGATCTCCATGGCCAGTCCGATGAGCGGAGGGCGCAGGGGGCCGCGGCTGCCGATCCCGAGCAGTCCGTCGATCAGCAGCAAGGGTTCGCGGTGATCGACGGGGACCGGGGGATGCTCCAGTGGCGGAGGAATCCGGTGCTGGGTGAGTTTGGCGCGGGTGAGCGGAGCGAGGTCGGCGGTTCCGAATGCCTGACGGGTGGCGATTTGCCAACCGAATTCATCACGGAGGATGGCGAGGGCGACGATGGCGTCTCCGGCATTGTGGCCTTTGCCAAGGTAGGCGACGGCGGTGCCGGGGTGGGGGAAAAACCGACCGATGGCCCTGCCGAGCCGACTGCCTGCGAGATCCAGGAGGTTTTCCTCGCTCCATCCGGCGGCTTTTGCCGCCTGTTCGGCGGCGAGCATTTCGGCAACGGTGACCGCAGGCATGGGGAAATCCTATCCCGCGCGGCGGCCGAATGCAGTCGGAAAAATCAGCGGTTGTAGCGGTGGCGCCGGATGCCCCCGGTGACTCTGCGGGCGATGGCCTCGCGGGTTCCGGAATTATATGTCAGGACAGGGAGACGCGGCATGGCGCATTTTCAGTCTTGTCAATATGTTGAAACAGGCATGGACTGCCTCCGTCCTTCCGGGGGACGGGGGCATTGGCATTATCAGCCTCGCACTACTGTGCGGCCGGCCCCGATCCCTGCTGGCATCTCCGTATCCACCCCGGCGGATGAGGCCTTCCGGCTCCCCGTCCACCAG
>CAZKQK010000143.1:0-13125 GCA_964554865.1 uncultured Luteolibacter sp.
ACACTACGCGACCAGCCATGGATTTATTTAAGAAATCCTAACCTTTAACGGTGACAGCGCACTAGAGACGTTATCGCCGGTTGCCACCCACGGCTTGTTGGCTTTCTTTGTTTTCTAGGTGAGCAAATTGAGGCCACAGGACATCCCAGGTCTCTTGAAACCGTCGTGACGCCTCCTCAGATTGGTCGTCCGTTGACGCCCATGGCGCGGACTCATCAACAGCAAATCCATAGTTCCGGCCAACAGGACCAAGAACAATCGCTTCGCCCGCCTCATTGAAGCCAATCTCCCGTTGTGGAATCCGATCATCATCAAGCTCGATCCACCAGATTCGAGTCTGTGGATAAAGAGTCTCTTCGAAGTCTGGATTAGCCGCCGGAAGAACGCGTCGCAGTAGCCTTACCCACCACGAGTCAGGCTTGTCGTCCCACGGACCGGTGTTGATTTCCACGTATTCCATGTTCTTAGCCAACGTAAAGCGCATGCACCACTACCCGCGAGGGCGGAAGTCGCATACGGGGTGAATATTCAAACTAGGGATAGACATGTCAAACAGAGCGGCGGGTAGTGGTTGCATGGCGCGACTTGTTCTCCATCTGATTATTTTTGATGGCGACGTAGCTGATCATTGCAGTGCCGATCAATACAATCGGAAATCCGGCATCTAACTTACAACCCAAAGCTGGTGAGCTACCAGCCCAGTAAATGAGCATTAATAAAGACACTATGATGGGAATCATGAAAATCCAGAATGAGACAATGTAGGTTCTTGAAATTGTAAGAAGTGAAATAATACCAGAAGCCACTATTAGCAGAATGCAAATCCATGACGGAATGAAAATACCAATATCCATCACTCCTCTCAATCCAGTCTCCATCACTGTCAGTCCACCGAGTAATTCACTGCTGCCTGGAGAAATCAAATCTTGATATCCATCTCGAATCAGTGAGACCTCCGCTGGGACAAATATCCATGGTGCCCAGAGTGTCATGAATACGATCAATGTTCCGATCGATGTCAACACAAGCCAGTTGCGTTTAGGCTGCATATATATTTTTAGGAGAACGGCATTTATCCGTAGGGCCTCCTGCGGTGATATCCGCAGTCAGTCTTGAATGGCGCGCAGATAAGCCGAATTTCGCAAGACTGAGGCAGGGACGGCTCTCCGCAGCCGTCCGGCGGGGGGGCGGACCGATTCGTCTTTCGGAGCCGGATGTTCCATGCGGACCGCCCCCCGCCGGACCGCTCGGAGAGCGATCCCTGCCCACGCCCTAACTCCCCGGAATCAGCCTTATCTACGCACCATTCCAGTCAGTCCTTTTGACAGAGAGTGGCTGGAATCCTTGGTATTGCAAGGGTTTTCCCGGGTTGAGGTGTGCATATCCGGTGCCGTTTCGGGGGATTGGCGAGGCTGGGTTGCCTTTGCCGATATCCGCGGTGTCATCCGGGGGCGCATGGTTCGCGTCCGAATGAACCCGGATTCCCGGGAAGAAACCACTTTGTCACGAAAACCGTCATGGCTCCGGCATGGAGCCACTCCGTTTGCTTGCCTTTGGCTTTTCCCTGCGGGGGCACGGTGAACCGCGGACTCGTGCGCCTGTGTGGTGAGGCGGGGCGTGAGGGAGATGAAGGATCCGCTTGTGCATTCCAACGAATGCGCCAACGGGAGACGCTGCCGCCCTTGGTCGGTGGTTTCATACCCGCGACTGGAGTGGAGTCAATAGGGGGAATCGGGGGATGTCAGGTGAAAAGGGTGTGAAATGGGGGTGGGGGCGGCGGTCACTCGGAGGGTTCAAGGAGTTTTTCGAGCAGGGCCGCTTCGCGGGATGGGTCCGGATCGGTGGCCAGCAGATCGGCGAAGGCGGAATCGGCGGTTTCCCGGCGCAGTGTGGGGTCTGATATTTTCAAGGCCAGTCCGAAGGCTTCGCGGGGGGCGATGGAGGAGAGTTGTTGGGATGCGGCTTCGTAGCCGGCGTCCGCCTGGGGGCCGGGGGGGAGGGTTTGCAACCAGTCCAGCGCAAGCCCCCGGTCGGAGACGATCCATTTGGCGGCAAGGGCGCGGGTCGCATGGGTCCGGATGTCGGTGTTGTCTGTCGCCTGGATCGCCCGGGCGGCCTTGCTGGGAGCGGTGTCCGCCCAGGTTTCCATGACGGCGAGGGCCGCTTCGGTGCGGGTATCCTGGCGTGGCTGGCCGAGTGCGAAGTTCCAGGCATCATCGCCATCGGTTTCGGCGATTTTCGCGCCGAGGGCTTTTGCCGCCTCGTTTCTGGTGAGGTCGTCGCCGAAGCTGTTCAGGGAGGAGCGGAGTCCGTCCGGGGAGTTTTCGGCCCAGGCATCGAGTGCGAGGTGCAGGGCGACTCCCGCCTCGCCATCTTTCCATGATGACTCGATCCAGCGCACGGCGGCCTGGCCGTCCTGTGCGGCCCAGATGCCGGCAACTACCTCGGCGAGGGTGGTTTGGAGGGATGGGGACTTCAGGGAATCGATCCAATGCGCCGCGTCGGGGCCTGAGATTCCCGCCCAAACTTCCGCGAGGTCTTGGGCCACGGCGTCGAGGTGAATGGTTTGTCCGTCGGGACTTTCCAGCCAGGCGGCGGCCTTTTCGGGATGGGTTTTGGCCCAGATTCTGAGGACGGCCGCGACCATTTCCTCGCGATCCGTGCCCTCGCTGGTGGTCATGATCCCGGCGAGGGCAGCCGGGGGATCCGCCGCCACCCGGTTTTCCCAGGCGAGTTTCCGGCTTTTGTCCCGGGTAATATCACTCCAGGACCAGTTGCCGGAGATTTCCCCGGACGGCAAAACGCGGGAGGCGCCTCCGCCACGGGGGGCGGGATGGAGGTTGGTGGCGGGGGCGGGGGTTCCGTCTTGTCCGGAGGGACGGATAAGCAGGTAGGCGTTCGCTCCGAGTGACAGGAGGAGCGCCGCTTGCCAGACGGCAGGCGGAATGAGAGGTCCGGACCGGGACACGGCTGAGGGTGGTTCAGCGGGTGACTTTTTTCGGAGTCACCTTCACCTTGGCGGCGGATTCCTTGAGGCCGGTGAATGTCAGTCCCAGCGGATAGGGGGCCTTTTTCTTGAGATCCACCTTCGGCTTGATGCCTTGGACGATGACCGAGTGGGCTCCTCCGGAGAGACCGGGTCTCTTGAGGAGGTCGATTCTGGTTCCCGACTTGTAGGTGCCGACGAGCGTGGGTTTCGCCTTTGCGGATTTTTTGACCAAAACCTTGATCTTGTTTCCGAATCCCTTGGGCAGGGCGACCTTGGAGATCCGCTCCTTGCGGCCTGCGGCGAGGTCGTACTGGAAGGAGGTTGCGAACGGCGGGTCGAGCCAGACCGTCCTTGTCGGGTTGATGATGGGGAAGGCGAGCACGGTCGAAACCCGCCAGTTCACGCCGACGGGGATGATCGGGCTGCCTTGACCGAGACCGGTGCCGGTATTGGTGCGGCGCAGTGTGATGTTCGCCCCGCCATCGGTATAGACGCAGGTGAAACCGGAGAGGCTGAAGGTGAAGGTTTCGTTCACCACCAGCGAGGAGAGGGGGATGTTTCCGAGGATGGAGGAACTCATGTTCATGGTCCACTCGGTGCGGGAGCGGAAGGAGGTGTTCGTATTCGAGAGGATGGTGACGGACATCTTCGAAGTGAAGGTGAGAACGAGTTGTCCGTCGGTGAAGTAGTTCACGGTGAAGGTCGAATTTCCGGCCGACTCCGTGAAGGAATAGGTGACCCGGATTCCGCCGACGAGGATGCCGTTGGTGGTGCTGATGAAGCTGTTGGAAAAGCTTTGGTGCTGGTTGAGAATGGCGTTTGAGCGGGCGGTTCTGCCGGACACGATGACCTGGGTGCCGGAGCTGGAGGAGTAGACGCCGTTGAGCGAGGTGACGAGAGCGGACGCGCTGCCGCAGGTGAGGGCGGTGGCCGCAAGGGCGGCGAAGGCGATGCCGGGAAGTGTGCGGCGGCGGGTGATTGGTGGTTTCATGGTTTGGATTGGGGTTGTTTGAAGATGCTCACAAACTACCAGCCCAGTATGGGCGGGACGGTTCTATCAAGTCGAGCCTTTTTGCGGGGTTTTCCGCCCCGTGGGTGGAAATGGGAAGTCCGGGGCCGGTGGGCGGAGGTTTGTTTCCTATCGGGTTGCCGGAAGCGGTGCGCTCGGGAATGATCGGCGCGTGACCGGATGGAACGAGGAAACGCTGCGCAAGGCGGCATCATGGAAGGCCTTCAAGGAGGGCCGGGCGCTGCTGGATGGAGGCGGGGTGATCGGGGCGAAGTCCGGGCAATCCGGATTCCAAGGCTCCGTCCGGGGCGGCAAGCGGCCGTTCCGGGTTTCCGTGACGGTGAAGTCCGCCACGAACATCGAGGCGCGTTGCTCATGCCCGGAAAACCAGGCCTCCGGCATGATCTGCGGCCATGCGGTGGCGGTGGGGCTGGCCGCGCTGGCGGGGGGAGGCAAGGCGCGGTCTGCGGCACCCGCTCCGACTCCGGCCCGCGAAGCGCCATCCGGGGCCTTGGCCTGGCAAATCCTGCTGCCGCCAAACTGGCGCGAGGCCCTGTTGCGGGGAAAACTTTCCGCCACTCTCGCGATTTCCCGCGAGGCTCCGGTTTCGCCCGCTGACGAGCGGCTTGGCGCTTGGCTGGGCAGCCTGGGTGTCGCACCCAAGCCGGTCCTGCCGCTCAATCTCGACGGTCCGCGGGTGGCCGGTTTTCTGGAGGCGGTTTCCGATCATCCGCAACTGGCGGCCGGTCGGGACCAGGTGGCGATTTCCATCCGATCCGGCCTGCGAATCCCGCTGGCCGGTGCCAGCCGCGCCGGTCAGGCCGTCCGTCTGGTTCCGGAGGCCGAAACCGGCGTCTGGACACCCATTGGTGGGGCCTTTTGGAATATCGGGGCCGATTCGATCAGCCGGGCGGGCGAGGGGATCACCCCGGTGGAAATCGCGGCCGATCTCACCCGGCTCGCGGCGGGAAACCCGGCGGATATCCCGCTGGCGGCGTTTTTTGCCCGGCTCGGTGTCTGGCAGGAATGGGTGGCCCTGCCGGCGGACTGCTGGGTCGAATCGCTGCATTTCGTTCCCGCCGCGGCTGAATTCGAGCTGAGCCTCGACGGTTCGCCGCAGGCCATTGAGGCGAGGCTGCTCGTCCGCTACGGCGAATCCCCGCCGGTGGCTCCCGGGCTCGGGGTGGTGGGTTGCCTGCCACGTTTCTCCGCCGACCGCTGCGAGGTGCGCGACCTGGCGGCCGAAGAGGACGCCGCCCGGCTGCTGGCCAGGGCGGGTTTCGAAGCGCTCGATCCGGCCTCCGGAAAATGGACGCTCAAGGGCGAATCCGGGATCCTCGATTTCCTCTCGTCCACACTGCCGAAGCTTCGAAAACACTGGTCGGTCAGCTCCGGGGAGAGATTCTCCAGAGTCCAAAAAAAGATAGCCATCGTCTCTCCTCAAATCGAGATCACCGATTCTGGCGAGGATTGGTTGAGCTTCGATCTGAAGTTTCAAACAGTCGATGGAATCGGGGTTTCGGCGGCTGAAGTGCATCGATTGTTGCGTTCCGGGAAAACCTCGGGCCGCGTTGCTGGCGATCGACATCTGATCATTGGTCCTGAGATTTCCGAGCTGATCGATCCGCTCTTCGGGGATCTGGAGCTGCATCAGGAAAACGGTCGTTTTGTCGCTTCCGCACGCTCTGGAGAAATCATCAGAGAAATCCGTGACAATTTAAGCAACAAACAGAAAAAGAGAGAGTTGTGTCATTTTGAAGAGGTGATTTTTCCGCCCTCGTTCACAGCCTCGCTCAGGCCCTACCAAGGGCAGGGGGCGAGTTGGCTGTTGGATCGTCTGAAGCGCTTCGGTGGCGCATTATTGGCCGATGACATGGGCTTGGGAAAAACCATTCAAACAATTGCTTGTATCGAATGTCTGCTTGATCGGGCCGCAGACGACTCGCGTGTGGTGCTGGTGCTGGCTACCACCTCTCTGTTGGGCAACTGGCGGGCGGAGTTTGGCAAGTTCGCGCCTGGCAGAAAAGTCAGGATTTTGCATGGAAGCGGGCGCGACAAGGAGCGGGAAAAGGTGGCGGCCGGCGAGGTGGTGATCACCAGCTACGGCACTTTGGCGCGCGATCTCGCCTGGCATCTCAAGCGCGAGTATCGGGCGGTGGTTCTCGATGAGGCCAGCTTGGTGCGGAATCCGGACACGGACCACGCCAAGGCGGTTGCCAAGCTCCGTTCGGCGCATCGGATCGCCCTGACCGGCACTCCGGTTGAGAATGGAGTGAGGGATTTGTGGTCGATCTTCCGTTTTATCCAACCCGGCTGGCTGGGGACGCGGGAGGGATTCAGGGATCGCTATGAGGCTCCGCTCGCCGCCGGCGGGGGGCGGGCGGCGGTGATGGAGCGGTTGCGGCTCAAGGTTTCGCCATTCATGCTCCGGCGGTCCAAGGAGCAGGTCGCGCCCGAGCTTCCCTCCAAGATTGTCATCGATGAATTCTGCGACCTCGGCCCGGATCAATCCTCGGTCTATCGCGAGCTGCTGGTCGAGGGCAGGAAGAGGGTGGAGTCGGTGGCTGATTCGGGCAACAAGGGTGCGGCGCGGATGCGGATGCTGACCGCGCTGCTGCGTCTCCGGCAGACCTGCTGCGATCTCGCGCTACTTGGAAACGACCGATTGAATCAACTGCCCGTCGCTCGCCGCTCCTCAAAGCTGGAACGACTGCTTGAACTCCTGGGGGAGGCGATATCAGGTTCTCATAAAATTCTTGTTTTCAGCCAATTCCAGAAACAGTTACTGGAAATCGAGAAATGTGTATCCGAGCGTGGCTGGGGTTGTCTCCGTCTCGATGGCCAGACGCGAAACCGTCAGCAACTGGTGGATATCTTCCAGAATTCGGAAGGACCGCCGGTGTTTCTGATCAGTCTCAAGGCGGGTGGATACGGCTTGAACCTGACGGCGGCGGACATCGTCATTCACTTCGACCCGTGGTGGAATCCGGCGGCTGAGGCGCAGGCGACGGACCGGGCGCACCGGATCGGGCAGACGCGCCCGGTCACCGTTTATCGTCTGCTCACTCGCGGGACGGTGGAGGAAAAAGTGGTCCGGCTGCAGGCGAGGAAAAAGGAACTGGCGGGAGCGATTGACGAGTCCGGTGCCGGCGACGCGGTCGGCTGGAGCGACGCGGATCTGGACGCGGTCTTGCGCGGGTGATGGGCGGGGCCGACGCTCGATTTTTGGCAAGTTTCCGATTCGGGCTTGCGCGGCGGGGGGCTCCTCCCTTGACTCCGCCATGGCGGATATTTCCCTTGGACTTTCATTTGACGACGTCCTCCTGGTGCCTGCCCTGAGCGAGGTGCTTCCCGGCGAGGCCGATCTTTCCACCCGTATCACGGAAGGCATTCCCTTGTTCATTCCGGTCGTTTCCGCGGCGATGGACACCGTTTCCGAGCACGACCTTGCCATTGCGCTTGCCCGCGAGGGCGGCATGGGGGTGATTCACCGGGCCTGTCCCATCGAGGAGCAGGTGACGATGGTTTCGCGGGTGAAGCGTTCGGAAAACGCGGTGATCTACAAGCCGCACACGGTTCGCAAGGAGGACAGCGTGGACCAGGTGCGGGACATCATGGCCCGCAACGGCTTCTCCGGATTTCCCGTGGTGGACGCCGAGGGCAGGTTGGAAGGCATGGTCACCGGCCGGGACATCCGATACCTCGACAATCCGGACGCCACCGTGGCCGATGTGATGACGCCGCGCGGGAAACTGGTCACCGCCCCGCCGGCCACCGGGCTGGAGGAGGCGCGGCGCATTCTCTATCAGAACCGGATCGAGAAACTTCCGCTCGTCCACCCGGACGGCCGCCTCGCGGGGCTCATCACCGGATCGGACATCGAGAAGCGCCTCACTTTCACCCATGCCGCCAAGGACGACAACGGCCAGCTCCGTTGCGGCGCGGCCGTGGGCGTGGGGCCCGATTGCATCGACCGCGGCAAGGCGCTCATCGAGGCCGGGGCGGACGCCCTGTTCATCGATGCCGCCACCGGCCACACGCGCCATGTCATGGATGTGATCGGAAAACTCCGCGCGCTGTCGGATGTTCCGGTGGTGGCGGGCAACGTGGTCACCGAACAGGGAGCGCGCGATCTCGTCAGCGCCGGAGCCAGCGCGGTGAAGGTGGGCGTCGGTCCGGGGTCGATCTGCACCACGCGGGTGATTTCCGGCGTCGGCATGCCGCAGTTCACCGCCATCCGCAATGTGGCCGACATCTGCCGCGAGAAGGGCGTGAAGGTCATCGCCGATGGCGGCATCCGCTACTCGGGCGACGTCGTCAAGGCGCTCGCCGCCGGTGCGGATCTGGTGATGCTCGGCTCGTTGCTGGCGGGCACCCGCGAAAGCCCCGGCCAGACCGTTCATTTCCAGGGCCGCCGTTTCAAAACCTATCGCGGCATGGGTTCCATCGGCGCGATGCAGAAGGGCTCCGGCGACCGTTACGGCCAGAACAGCTCCGGAAAACTCGTCGCCGAGGGTGTGGAAGGCCGCGTGCCCTACAAGGGGCCGCTTTCCGATGTGATCTTCCAGCTCATGGGCGGCCTCAAGTCCGGCATGGGCTACGTCGGCGCCTCGACCCTGACCGAACTCCGCGAGCGCGCCAGCTTCACCCGCATCACCGCCGGGGGGTTGCGTGAAAGCCATGTCCACGACATCGTCATCACCGAGGAGCCGACGAACTATCAGCCGCTCGGTTGAGAAGCGTGGAATCACAGGCATGAAATTCGAAACGGGAGTTTCGTCACCATGCGTCTTCGTTTCAAATTTAGAATTTATCATTTCACCCAATGCACGATTCCAACCACGTCGCCGTCATTGATTTCGGCTCGCAGTATACCCAGCTCATCGTCCGCCGCGTGCGGGAGTTGGGATTTTTCGCCAAGCTGTATGCGGTCGAGGATTTTCCGGACATCGGGAAACCGGGGGCGATCATTCTGTCGGGCGGGCCGCGCAGCACCGGCGAGCCGGACGCGCCGGATCTCGATTTCGAGGCGCTGAAGGCCTTCCATGCGCCGGTGCTTGGCGTGTGTTACGGGATGCAGCTTCTGAACATCAAGTTCGGAGGCTCGGTCGAGGCCAGCGACAGGCGCGAATATGGTCCGGCGGCCTTGTTTCCGGTGGAATGCGGCGGGCTTTACGAAGGGCTCTCCGCCTCGTCCCAGGTGTGGATGAGCCACTCGGACACGGTGAAAAACCTGCCGGAAGGCGCCAGGGTCATTGCCACCAACCAGCACGGCACGCCCGTTTCCCTGCAATGGAACGAGCGCTTTTTCGGCATCCAGTTTCACCCGGAGGTCACCCACAGCCACGAGGGACTTCGCATTTTGCACAACTTCCTGCTTCAGGCGGAAAACCTGCTGCCCTTCCGCATCGATGACCTCAAGCGCGAGATCATCGACGGTATCCGCGAGCGGGTGGGGGACAGGCAGATCGTCTGTGGCGTCTCCGGCGGTGTGGACAGCACCGTGCTCGCCGTGCTCCTCCACGAGGCCGGGGCCAACATCCGCGCCATTTTCGTGGACCACGGACTGATGCGCAGGGACGAGGGCGAGGAGGTGCGCCACAACTTCCACCGGATGGGCGTGCCCATCGAAACCATCGACGCCTCGGAGCGTTTTCTAACAGCCCTTGAGGGCGTGGACGATCCGGAGAGGAAGCGGGTCATCATCGGCAACCTGTTCATCGATGTCTTCTGGGACGCCGTGGGCAACGCCGAGATGCTGGCCCAGGGCACGCTCTATCCGGATGTGATCGAAAGCGCGTCCAACGCCCGCTCCAAGGCATCCAAGATCAAGACCCACCACAACCGGGTGGACCGCATCCTGGAACTCCAGGCGCAGGGCAAGGTGCTTGAGCCGCTGGCCGAACTCTTCAAGGACGAGGTGCGCGCGCTCGGCGCCTCGCTGGGGATCGCCCACGACATTCTCCACCGCCATCCGTTTCCCGGTCCGGGTCTGGCCGTGCGCTGCCCGGGGGGGATCACGCCCGACCGCCTGCGCATCATCCGCGAGTGCGACGCCATTTTCATCGGCAAGCTCAGGGAACACGGCTGGTATGACCGCGTCTGGCAGGCCTACGCCGGACTTGTTCCCGTGAAAACCGTGGGCGTGAAGGGCGATGAACGTTCCTACGAATGGGCGATCACCCTGCGGGCGGTGGTTTCGGAAGACGCCATGACCGCGGACTGGGTGGACCTTCCCTATCAGCTCCTGCGGGAGACCAGCCACCGCATTCTCAACGAAGTGAAGGGTGTGAACCGCGTGCTCTACGACATTTCCACCAAGCCGCCGGCGAGCATCGAGTGGGAGTGAGCGGATTCCGGATTTCCAGTTGCGTGGCGGGTCCGCTCCGCGTTTACTCCGGGAGATGGGCGTGGAGATGGCGGAATTGGCGAAGAAACCCGGCAGGGTGCTCCTGCTGCTGGGAGCGCTTGTGCTGGTGGTGGCGGGATTGCGGACGGCCCAGAATTTCTTTCTGCCGGTGCTGCTGGCGTTTTTCGTGACCACGGTGAGTTATCCGATCACCCACGCGCTGAGTTCGCGGGGGCTGCCGCGGATACTTTCGGTGCTGGTGACGGTGCTGGTGGACTTTGCGTTCATCGCCGGGGTGGTGGTGCTCGGTTTCGTGCTGTTGCAGGATTTGCAGGACAAGTGGAACAGCAAGTATGCCGCCCAGCTTTACCAGCAGGTGCGCACCGGATCGGAGGATCTGGCGCTGAAACTTGAGAACATGGGGGTGGAGGACGCCAAGGACAAAATCCGGACCGTGGTGGAAAACAACCTGGCCAATCTCCAGCAGATCCGCTTCGAGCGGATCTGGGATCTGGGCACCGGGGTGCTGGGCCAACTGGTGGGTTTTTTCGGGGCGGCGATGATTTTCCTGATCCTCACCGTGTTCATGCTCAGCGAGGCGGGGGCCTTCGCCAAACGGCTGGAGGCCATTAGCAGGGCGCACGGCCCGAACATTTCGCGGATGCTGCACGCCACCCGTGACATCCAGCGCTATCTGGCGATCAAAACCGTGGCCAGTCTCGTCACCGGCGCCCTGGCCAGTCTGCTGTGCTGGGCGGCGGGTCTCGACTTTTTCATTCTCTGGGGAATTCTGGCCTTCGCGCTCAATTTCATCCCGGTAATCGGTTCGATCATCGCCAGCGTCCCGCCCGTTATCCTCGCATTGATGCTGGCCGGTTGGCCCAACGCCCTGCTCGTCGCGGGCGGCTATCTGCTCATCAACAACCTGATCGGGAATTTCCTCGAACCGATTCTCGTCGGCCGGCGGCTGGGCATTTCCACCCTTGTGGTCGTGATCTCCGTCATGTTCTGGGGTTGGGTCTGGGGGCCGCTCGGCATGCTGCTTGCCGTGCCCTTGACCATGATGCTGAAGATCGTGCTCGAAGGCAGCGACGGGTTCCGCTGGATCGCGGTGGCGATATCCACGGAATCCGCCCCGTCCCGCCACCACACGCAGCCGCTCGAGGTCACGGGTGATCCGGCGGGCCGGGACGCCGGGTGAGACGGCGGGCGGTTCACCCCATGATTCCGAGGTCCCCGGCCCGCTCGCCGGCCGCCCGCTCGGCGATCCGTTGAAAGACGGGTTCCGGCACGTAGCGGCGGACGGTTTCCTCCCATCCCTTCGGCCCGATCAGGCTTTTGACCATGTTGGAGGACACCTCGGCGATGTCCCGCGGGGGCATGAGAAAGACGGTGGTGATCTCCGGAGCCATGTCGGCGTTGATGTGGCGCATCACCCGTTCGTATTCGTAGTCGTTGGGCGAACGGATGCCCCGCAGCACGTATTTCGCGTCCTTCCTGCGGGCGTAGTCCACCAGGTAGCGGTTGTCGAAGTGGGCGATCACCAATTGACCGCTCGCCCTGGTGGAGGCCCGGAGCAGGTCCAGCCGTTCCTCGACGGAAAACGAATACCGCTTCGACGGATTCGTGCCGATGGCCACGATCAGGCGGTCGAACATTTCCAGCCCGCGCTCGATCATCCAAAGATGGCCGTTGGTGGGAGGATCGAAGGAGCCGGCGTAAACCGCGGTGCGCATGCCGCAGCGTAAACGGGCGGCATTCTCCGGGAAAACGCAAAATCAGGGGAAATGAAACCCGGATTCGGGCGCGGGGCCGGATCGCCGGTAATTCCGCCGCGCCTCACGGGGCGCTTCACAAGGAGCCGGGGACGCGGCGGCGGAGGAGGAGGGAGGCGCCGCCCAGCAGGAGGGTGAGGAGCGGGGCGGAGGGCTCCGGGATGGGGGTGATGGTGGTGAAGCCGCTTCCGTAGGTGGAGGATATCAGGCCGCCGTGGTTGAGCGCGTCCACGGTTTGCGGGCCGTTGCCGTCCCAGACCTGGAGGTCGGTGCCGCCGAGGTAGGAGAGGAGGCTGTTGATGTCGGTGTGGTCGCCCTCGATTTCGAGGAAGCCGCCGATGCCGAGGATGAAGGCGACGGCTCCGTCGATGTTCGCGGTGGAGCGCAGGCGCAGGGTGTTGCCCTCGTTGCCGGTGAGGGCTCCGATGTGGACCTCGCTGGCGGCGAGGATGCCCGCGATGTCCAGGGTGTTGAAATCCGATCCGGCGTCCTTGCCAATGTAGACGGCGGCGGGGCCGGTGGTGACATTGGCGGTGTCCCCGGCGGAGAGGGTGACGGAGTTGTTGGAGGTGGTTTCCCCGATGATCCAGTCTGTGCTGGAGGCGAAGCTGATGCCGGAGATGAGGCGGGAGGCATTGCCCTCGTCCAGGGTGGTCACGCTGGAAACGCTGCCGCTGTAGGCTTGGCCGCGGGCGGAATCCTTGCCATACGCGCCGATGAGGAAGTTGTCGCCGTCGAGGCTCACGGAAACGCCGAAGTTATCGCCTTCTGCTCCGTCGGAAGCGGTGAGCTTGACGTTCTGGGTGATGGTGCCGGTGGCGGTATCGAGGTTGCGGAAGACGTAGGCCGAGCCGGAATCGGTGCCTTTGTCGTCATCCCTGTAGGCTCCGACGAGGCCGGTGTTGCCGGAAAGGCTGACGGAGCGGCCGAAGCGATCGTCTGCCGCGCCGTCCGAGGCGGTGAGCTTGGCGTTCTGGGTGACGGTGCCGGTGGCGGTATCGAG
>CAZKQK010000144.1:0-13038 GCA_964554865.1 uncultured Luteolibacter sp.
GAGCGCCTCGCCAAGCTCGCCGGCGGTGTGGCCGTCATCAACGTCGGTGCCGCCACCGAAACCGAGATGAAGGAGAAGAAGGCCCGCGTCGAGGACGCCCTGCACGCCACCCGCGCCGCCGTCGAGGAAGGCATCGTGGCCGGTGGTGGCACCGCCCTCATCCGCGCCCAGGCCGCCCTCGGCGACCTCGGCCTCAGCGGTGACGAGAAGACCGGCGCGGGCATTGTCGCCCGTGCCGTCGAATCCCCGCTCCGCCAGCTCGTCGAAAACGCCGGCCGCGAAGGCGCGCTGGTCGTCGAGCGCGTCAAGCAAGGCAAGGGTGGCGATGGCTACAACGTCGCCACCGACAAGTTCGAGGACCTCATCGCCTCCGGCGTGGTCGATCCGACCAAGGTCACCCGTTCCGCCCTGCAGAACGCCGCCTCGATCGCCGGCCTGCTCCTCACCACCGAGGCGCTCGTCACCGACATTCCTGAAAAGGAAAAACCCGCCGGCGGCGGCCACGGCCACGACCACGGCATGGGCGGCATGATGTAATCGATCATGCGACGGTCATCCGGCTTCCCGCCAGGGATGCCGGAACAAGCGGACCGACGCCACAGTTAACAAAAAAGCCGGGCAGGGAAACCTGTCCGGCTTTTTTCATTCCGAACCTCCACAGGGCGCGGGACGAAAAAAGCCAAGGAGCGGCGTGACAGACTGTTCCGCCCCCTCCCTACGCCGCCGGCATGCGGGTATCCCGCACCTGTTTCACCCAGATGAAACGGCGGAACAGCACCTTGACCGCGGCCGTGAGCGGCACGGCGAGCAGGGCTCCCACGAAACCACCCAACACAACGGACCAGAACAGCATCGAGAAGATCACGGTCAGGGGATGGAGCCCCACCGAATCACCGACGATCTTGGGCGCGGTCACCAGCGAGTTGATCTGCTGGACGAGGACGAAGATGGCCACCACGCAGCCGACATAGGCCCAGGGGCCGAGGCCGAAGGCGGCGCCCCCGCCCTGGGCGTGGAGATAGGCGATCACGCAGGCGGGCGCCAGGCAAAGGATGTTGCCGATGTAGGGGATCACGCCGAGGATGGCCATGAAGATGCCGATGATGAAACCATACGGCAGGCCGAAAAGCGTGAGCGCGATGCCGACGAGGATGCCGTCAATGGCGGCGACGAGCACCTGGCCGCGGAAGAAGGAAACGAGGTAGCCGTTGATCTCCTGGAGCGTGTCCACCAGCTCGGACTTGAATTGCGAGGCTTTGAGCGGGACGTAGCGATGCCAGTTGTTGCGGATGGAGGCGGAGTCCTTGAGGAAGAAAAACAGATAGACCGGCACCATGATCAGGCCGAGCACGAGGCCGAGGAAACCGAGGATGCGCGTGGAACCGGCGGTGATCCACTCGCGCGTGGTCCTGAAGATGGCTCCCTTGTATTCGAACAGCATCCGCCCGCCGCGGCTGTGGGCGAAGGATTCCATGTCGCGCCGGGTGGCCGACGTTTCATCCCTTGCGACCGCCTCGCCGGAATCATCCACCTCGGTGAGCAGCCAGCCGATGGGATTGTTATAATTGTTCCGGTAAAGTTCGCCCAACTCGCGCTCCAGCGCGCTGCCGAGATGTTTGGTGCCGTCCGCGGGAGGCGCCGCCTCATCCATATCGACGGCGGCGCCCGGGTCCGCGCTCGGCGCCGCTGCGGACGATTGCGTGGTGGCGGACCGGTTCCTGAGGAATTCCTTGATGTGGCCATGCCCGCGCTGGATTCCTGGAAGCACGGCGGCCACCAGCAGCGTGGCGCCTGCCAGGATGGATATGAATACCGCGACCACCGACCACAGCCGGCTCATTCCCCGTTTCTCCAACAGGCGAACCACCGGATCGAGCACGTAGGCGACGATGCCCGCGACGATGATCGGCACCAGCACCGGCTGGAGGAAACCGAAGAGTTGGCCGGTCAGCCAGACGAGCCCGACGAGCAGCAGCCCGAGAACCAGGATGGCCACGCCGGTGGCCGCATTCCAAAGTGTTTTGCGTTGGAAAGGAGTGGGGTGTTCGCTCATCGGAGGCCGCTCTTATGCATGGCGCGGGCCGGCACTCCAATGAGAAAACTCAGGCGCTTTTCGAGCCGCCGGCCTTGGCGATGCGGTCAAGCACGCCATTCACAAAGCGGCCGGACTCGCTGGTGCCGAAACGTTTCGCCAGTTCCACCGCCTCGTTGATCGCCACGGCTGCGGGCGTGCCGGACCGGATCTCGTGGGTGGCCAGGCGCAGGATGGCGCGATCCACCGGATCGATCCGCTCGGGCGAGAAGTTCTCAACCACACCGGCCAGCGTGCTGTCGATCGCCTCCTTGTTAGCCAGGACGCGATCCACCACTTCGTCGGCGCGTTTTCTCAACTCCTGGATCTCGCGTTTCGAGTCACGGAGCTTGGCCAGGTCCGCCTGCTCGGGAAATTTCTCGGGTTCCTCGACCATGCGGAGACGGTCGGACACGCGCTGGAGGCGGCGGATGGTGGAGGCGACGGCTTCCAAGGGGCCGCGGAGTTTCGGGAAATCCCCGATGTCCGCCAGGAAGCGGCCGCGGGTTTCCGAAAGATCATGATCCGCGCGGAAAAGCCCGCCGAGGGCCTTGGCGAAATTGGCGGCCACGCTGGCGTCGTCGTCGTCCTTGGGAAGGCGTTCGAGCTGTGCGAGCGCCGTGCTCCATGCGGATTCGAGTTCGTTCATGCGGCGCAGCGCGGACTTGAGATGTTCCGCCTCCGGCCATGCCGCCAGCAAGGTTTCGGCCGCGGCCGCGCGTTCGACAAACTCGGCGAGGCGACCCTCGCGGCCGTGCGCCAGGTGATGCACCGTGCGGAAGGTCGCCACTTGCAGGCTGCGCCGGTCGGACTCGGTGATGAAGTCCCAGAACGGATCGCGCAGCGCCGCCGGATCTGCCCCGCCTTCCAGATCGGAGCAGTAGAGAAACTGCACCGCCGCCTCGCGGATTTGGCGTCTGCTAGGCATGTCGCTGTTTTTTGGCGATGGAGTTTTTCGGCATCGAGCGGTCGAGTTCCTGGAAGACGTCGATCATCGCCGCGGCGGCGCGCGCGGCCTCGCGGCCACGGTTGAGCTGGCTGCCGATGCAGCGGGCGTAGGCTTGTTTTTCATCCTCCACCAGCAGCACCTCGTGGATCACCGGACGCAGCGATTCGACCGCCAGCCGCTGCAGGGCTTCGGTCACCGAGCTGCCCACCAGATCCGCGTGCTCGGTCGAGCCCCGGATGATCAGCCCCAGCGCGATCACGCAGGCCGGAGGATCGCGGTCCAGCACGGAGGCGACCATCACCGGAATCTCGAAGGCTCCGGGAACCCGGATCAGGTCCACACGTCCCTGGGGCACCAGTTCGCCAAGCTCCTCGATCGCGTTTTCCACCAGAGCGTCGGTGAACTGCTCGTTGTACTTCGAGGCGACGATGCAGATCCGGACCTTTGGCCCGATGATCCGTGGTTTCGGCGGCAATGCGCTGGACATGCGCGGGGTATGGCCGGAGGAATCGGAAAAGTCAACCGATGGAAGGGAACCCGCGTCCGGGAAAAATCCGGTGTGGCCTTTTTCCCCGGGGGCGCTTACTCCATGCGCCGCCATGGCGCGATTCACCGCAAACTCCGACTATGAGGAAAAGGACAGCGACCCGATCCGGCTCCAGGCCGGTGACGAGGTCCGCGCCGGCGCGGCCGACCGCACCTGGCCCGGCTGGGTCTGGGCCACCGATGCGAAGGGCAACGACGGCTACGTGCCCGAGGAAATCCTCAAGCCTCTCGGTGACGGCCGCTACGCCGCCACCAACGCCTTCGATCCCTCCGTGCTCACCATCCGCCGCGGCGACCAGCTCGAATCCCTCCGCCAGATCCACGGCTGGCACTGGTGCCGCCATCAGGACGGCCGGGAAGGCTGGGTGGCCGGATATCTTCTCCGCCCGGTGTGATTCGACGCTTCGCCAAGTCATCACTACCGCAAGGCTGGGCCGGACGATCATGGGATGGAAGGAAAACCCGGCATCTCAAACCACTGATTGTCAAAAATTTGGATATTTTGTAAATTTTTATTGAATATTTGACAAAATTTGATTTTTCTCCAAAGCAAGAATTCGACCCCAATCCCTGCCCCGAGATGAAATCAAGATCCCTTCCAACCCTATTGGTCGCGCTCGCACCGGTTTCCGCCATGGGAGCCGGGTATTACCTGCCGAATCAGGACACCTTCGCCACGGCGCGGGGCAATGCCCATGTGGCGACGGCGGACGGCGCCTCGGCGGTCCACTACAATCCCGCCGGGATGACGCAGCTTGAGCGGCCGGAAGCCCAGGCCGGGGTTTACGGTATCGTTCTCGGCAATGAAACCGATGCGGGCGGGGTGACGACCAAAGCCGAAACCGAGTTTCAGGCGGTTCCGCATATTTACTACGTCCAGCCGTTCAACGACCGGCTCAGTTTCGGTTTCGGCCTGAACAGTCCCTTCGGGCTCGGCACCGATTGGGGACGCAACACGCCCTTCAGCCCGGTCATCACCGAGGCGAGGCTGATGTATGTCAGCACCACGGCGGCGGCGGCCTATCGGATCACGGAGGAGTTTTCGATCGGTGCCTCGCTTTCCCTCAACTACGCCGACCTGATGCTGGAGCAGGGGCTTGGTCCCGCGGGATCCTATCTGCGTTTCAACGGTGACGGTTACGCCGTTTCCGGCGGACTGAGCGCCCGTTGGCAGCCGCACGAACAGCATGCCTTTGGTCTGGTCTACGTCACTGAATCGAGCTTCAGCCTTGATGGGAAGACCAACTCCAACGGGTTGCCGGATGACAGTTCGGCGGACATGGACTTCATGACCCCCGCCAGGATCGCGGCTGGATATTCGTATCGCCCGGCGCCCGGTTGGAACATCGAGGCAAACGTCGAGTGGCTGGCTTGGGACGAGCTGAACGATCTCACCCTGCGCTCCGGATCGGTGGGGGGATCCACGAATGTGACCTTCGACTGGGAGTCCTCGTTCATCTATGAGATCGGCGCGTCCTATACCACCGGGCAGGGATATATCTTTGCCGCCGGTTACGATCTCAACATGAGTTCGCAGCCGGACCGGAACTTCAATCCCGGCATCGCGGACGCGGACCGCCACTGGCTGAACATCGGATTCGGCCGGGCCTGCGAGGACTTCACCTGGATGCTTGGCTACCAGTTCGGCTTCTCCAACCGCGAGGTTGACGATGCCGCCGGTGTCAACGCGCTTGCGAACGGCGACTACAAGGCCCGTCACCACGCCCTGGTTTTCTCCTGGCAACAGCGGTTCTGATCGTGAAAGCTCCGGACAGGACGATTATCATCACGGGTGCGAGTTCCGGAATCGGCCGGGAACTCGCCATCCGGTCCGCCGCTCCCGGAGTGTTGTTGTGGCTGGTCGCCAGGAATGCCGGTGATCTGGGCGATGTCGCGGCACTGGTCCGCCAGCGCGGTGGGGAAGCGCGGGTGGCCGCCATGGATCTTGCGGATCTTGAAACCTCCGCTTCGTTTCTTACAGAGAACTTCCCCGCCGGATCGGGGGTTGACGAGGTGCATCTGGCGGCCGCTGTCACCGGGTTCGGCGAGGTCCGGGACATGCTGCCGGAGGACTGGGATCTCATCTATCGCACGAATCTCCTGAGTCCGGTGCAATGGACCGTCCACTTCTACAAAAACATGGTGGAGGCGCGCGGCGGCAAGATCGTCCTGGTTTCCTCGCTGGCCGCCTACGCCGGCTATCCGACGGCGGTCGCCTATGCCACGGCGAAGGCCGGGCTGTTAGGCCTCTACCGCAGCCTCGTACACGAGGGCAGGGCCTGGGGCGTGGGGGTGTTCATCGCTTCTCCCGGCTATGTTGACACCCCGATCTATCGGAAGGCGGTGTTCAGGAAGACCACCTTTGAGAAAACCATGCGGGACATCCGCTCGCTCGGTTTCGGCATTCTGTCATCCTCCGAGGCGGCGGAAACCATCCTCCGCAAGGTGGGGGCGGGGAAAACCGAGTTCGCGTTTCCCGCATACGCCTCGCTGATGAAGTGGATCGCGCCGCGGTTTCCGTTTTTCATCGGCCTTATCCACCGGCGGATGATCCGCGGTTTCAGAAGTCCGTCATGAAACCTTCCACCAGGGAACAAGACGCGTTCGCCGGCCGCACGGTGCTGCTCACCGGAGCCGGCTCCGGTCTTGGCCGGGCGCTTGCGCTGCGCCTCGCCGCCGCAGGGGCGGTGGTGCATGCATGCGACGTGAATCGCGAGGGGCTTGATTCGCTCGCCGCGGAAGCTTCCGGGCCGGGCGAGGTGCGCGGAGAGGTTCTTGATGTCAGGGATCGCGGCCTCTACCGGGATCTCGCCGGGCGGGTCCACGGCGAGCGCGGTCGGATCGATTTCCTGTTCAACAACGCCGGCATCACGCTGCTGGGCGAGGCGCATCTGCTTCCCTTCGAGCGCTGGAAGCAGGTCATCGACGTCAACCTGATGGGCGTGATCAACGGAATCCAAACGGTCTATCCGCTGATGATCGGGCAGGGGGGCGGGCACATCATCAACACCGCCTCGATCGCGGGTTTGTCCGGCTACGCGACGGCCGCAGCCTACACCGCATCCAAGGCGGCGATCATCGAGCTTTCAAGATCGCTGAGGGCCGAATCCCGGGCGTATGGCATTCAGGTTTCATCCGCTTGTCCCGGATACGTGGACAGCGGGATTTTTTCGGAAGACCGCATTGTGGGGGCCACCCGCAAGGACGTCATCAATGATCTGCCGGTCCGAATGATGTCGCCGCAGGAGGCTGCGGCCGGCATGCTGCGCGGTGTGATCGCGCGCAAGGGAACCATCGTCTTCCCGCTCAGCGCCAAGGTTCTGTGGTCGCTTTCCGGCTGGGCGCCGCAACTGATCACCCCGTTTCAGGAACGCTTGATCGGGGTTTTCCGAAAGGGCTGATCGTCCCGGCTCAAGCGGTGGCACGCAGGATGTAGCCCGCCTCCTTGCGCTGGAAGTCGGTGGGGCGGACGCCGTAAAAGGTCAGGAAATCGCGCGAGAACATCTTGGCGGTGGAAAATCCGAGATCGATGGCCACTTCCTTGATCGGCGAGCCGTGGCGCAGCAGCATGCGGGCGGCCACCATCCGCTCCTGGCGCAGCCATTCCTTGGGGCTGATGCCGAGACCGTCCTCGAAAACCCGGCGCAGGTGGCGTTCCGAGACGCCGATCCGCTCGCACAGGGCGGACATGCGGTATTCTCCCTCCCTGGCAATCTGGCTCAGGGAAAGCGGCAGCGGCTCCCTGGCGAGCAGAACCAAAATGCGGCCGTCCTTTTGGAGGATTTCAACGTCACGACGTTTCACGGTTTTGAAAGTTTGGGGGTGGGTCGTTGGGGATGATTGACTCAAGCAGAAAATATCAGACAGAACCGATTGTCAATAGTTTTTTAAAATTTCCAAAAATTGATTGGTTGCTTCGCCCTGTTCTTTTGTCCCGGCTTCGCTTTTCCCTGAAGATGGTTTTTGCCATTGGTTTTTGCCGTTTGACAGAAAGGACGGGAAATGGTCCCCTGTCCGCAGCCAATCGAGCCAACCATGCTGTAGAGAAAAAGTTCATAACAACCTGAAACCAAAGCGATTTCGCGTCGCTTCGGCTGCTGATCCACTACGAAACTGGAAACTTCATGGAAAAGGCAGCGCTGGATACACGCCCGGATTGGGGCGTGTCGAAAGCGTTCTTTTCCGGGGCATTCCAGTGCCTGTAGTGGGGCGTGTGTAGGCACGTCCCACTTTTTTATCCAGGCACGGGAAAATCACCTCGGAATGGAACATCGCCGGGGCACTGGGGCTGCGCGTTCCCGCAAACGCATCCTCATGCCCCGACCTGCCATGAAAACAAGAAACCGCCATTTCCTCCGCCATTTCCCCGCCGCCGCACGGATCGTTGCGCTTGTCGCCTTCGCCCTCCTGGGCGGGGTGCGGCCTTCACCGGCAACCGTCACCGGATTCCCCACCGTCTGGAGTTTCGAGCCCCTCCAAAATACCGATTCGGAATGGTGGCAATGCCTGCGGGTCCAGACCGTTCCCGGCGTCCTCTACCACCTCCAGAAAACCGAAACCCTGCGGTCCGGCGATTGGGAGGGCGTCTCCACCATCTACGGGACGGGAATGGAATGGATCTGTCCGCTCCGCCCGGGCCATGAGCCTCCGGTTCCCCTGCCTCCCGGCAGCCCCGTGCCTCCCCATCCCGCAGCCCCGCCCATGCGGCTGGCCTTCCTCCTTCTCGAACGAACCACCGCTGGTGTCACACTGTTGTCATGGATTTCGCTCGACGATGGTTCGCTCATCAGGATGCCGCTTCCCGGCACGGATCTGGATCCAATCTGGGATGAATTCAATGTTCCCTATTTCGATTTCGCCCAGAGTCACTTTTTCGCCCTGAGCCCGCGCCTGGGATCGCCCGTCAATTTCACCGGCGGCACGCCCGCTCTGGGCGCTCTTGACACCGCCATGCTCGCGGATTTCCTCGCCGCCCTCCCGGACATCACGGAAAAGGTGGAGAACGGCGTCGCCGCCGCCGCCCACTTCGATCCCGCCGCGGTCCCGTCCGCGGAACGGGCCTTCTTCCGCATCGCCGCGGACTGGACCTTGGATTCCGATGGCGATGGGCGTTTCGATTGGCAGGAACTTGCGATTGACGGAGGCAATCCCTTTGCCGCCGATTCCGATGGCGTCGGCCACCCGGATTTGCCGCCGCCTCCCGTCGCCACCCCACTGATGATGGAGGGAGAGATCCGCACGCTGGAAGGCGAGGTGACCCGCCTGGTCTGGGGGGAGGAGGAAATCACCCACCGCAGTTGGACACGCGCGAACGGGATAGGGCCGGGATACTCCGAAGAGGCCCCCGATGCCGGGACGCCATCCGCCGCCGCCGTGAATTCCGGCATCGGCGCATCCCCGTGGGCGCCCTTCGCTCCGGGAACCGGTCCGCTCCTGACCGGCGAATGGAAACAGAACCTCCTCGGAACGTCCGCCGCATCGAGACAGGACGAATGGATCGTTTTGGGGGAGGAGTCCGGGGATTTCGAGGACATCCGCCGCGCCGGGCGGAAGGACAAGCGCATGCGCCTCCACCTCCCGGCTCCCGCCCCCGCCTCCAAGCCCCACCGGGAAATCCATCTCAAGATCGGCTACGAAGGCCCGATGAATGAAGGCTTTATTCCCGATGAGATGACCGTGGAGGACGTCGGGATCGCCGAACTGACGATCCCGGCCGGCCAGACCGTTTCCGATTGGCTCACCGTCGAGGCCGAGACCAAGACCGGCATCCACCGCGTGGTCCGCACGCAGCCGCTGGACATCACCGTGGTCTGTGGCATCACTGCGGAAGTTCTCCACGGCCCGGAAGAACCGGATTCCAGCCGGAAGTTGCTGGTGCAATACCTGGACGGAATCAAGGTCGGGAAAGAGGGAAATATCTGGGCGGTGAAGGGCAAGAGCGCGAACGGCAACGAACGGATTTACGGCGTCCAGGTGGCCGACGACGAGGCGACCCTGCTCGAAGCGCTGCAGGCCGATGGCCGGATCGTCATCTACGACGGCCACGCGAACTTCGGACTCGGCCCGAATTTCACCCAATCAACCCATAAGACGATTGCGGACTTCACCAACTTCGGCGTCAAATACACCGATATTCCCCAGGACTACCGAGGAAACGGTACGGAAAGGGACATGATGTTCTATTTGGATGACCCCGATCCTCCCGCCCTGACGGAGGATGAGGCGATCACGCTCGACCACATTCACGGGGAAGGCTGGGGTTATCTGGTGCTCCAGCCGGGTCAGATCCAGGACAAGGCGCTGAATTACAAGCTCCCCTTCATCGGCGACGAGCGTTTTCCCAATGCCGGGGGGATCGCCCCCAACCAGTTCTTCACAAAGCAGGGCGAGGGCTTCAACAACGAGTGGCATTTCCACCGGGGCAGCTCCAAACGCCTGATGGTGACCGCCCCCGGCGACCAGGTGCCCAAGAACCTGCGTTACAAGACCTTCTTCTACAACGCCTGCAGCAGCGGCCCGCACTTCATCGAGAATTTCAGGCACGGGGAGTTTGTTTATACGAATCAGGCATGTGCGGTGTACAAGGGGACGAAGATCTTCGTGAAAGGGATTGTCGAAGGAAAGAATACGAGCGAGATTATCGACATCCTGCATGTCGAAAATGCGAGTACGAAGGGTGTAAATACTATTGTTTATGGCGCTGAGAATTTCCCACAATGAAAATCATCACCACTATCATATTTCTGGTTTCATCCATCGCATTTGCCGACACTTCGGAGGAAGTCCGATTGATGAAAGAAATGATTTCAGTAATCAAACAAAATCAAAAAGAGATTACTCCTCCATCTGGAAATGTTTTCTCAGAATCAGGGGAGCCGAGGAAGGGCGTGCCCAGAGGATTCGAAGGATTGTCTGACACAGAGAAGACCCGTATGGTTTCCTCTTATCTGCTTGCCTACAATGCCGTCACTCCCTATGCGCGCGATCCTTGGCTACGTGCGCTTTTGGAGACTTTTCCCGATTCGATCCGGGACGACTCGGAATTCAGACGGCTTCTCGCCAATGAAGAAGATGCAAAAAAATTCCACATATTGAAAATAAATCTATTGAGATACTTTGTTGTTCGCGACGGAAATTCATTTATTGCCGAGATGGCCCATATGCTTCTGAGGGATGAGCCGGTGGTTGATATTGGCAGACACAGGCCGGGCGAATGGGACGATCCCACCTTTTACGATGTTTCCAAGGGGACCTACATTACCATTATGTCATCTCTCAAGCGCCTCAACGCCTCCTTTGAAGACCCCCCGGATGACATTCCCCACGAACAGCGGAAACTGATCCTCGCCCGCTGGCTCAAGGAGAACTGGCCCGGCTGCGAAGATCTCGCGCTTCCCGGTGCCGGGCGGGCGGTCAAGGGCGGACAAGCCCGCCCCGAACTTCCCGCTCCTCCCGTCGCCTCCACGTCCGGCCCCGGCGACGGCGAGATCAAGGAAGATCCGGGGAAATCCCCACCACGCTGGGCATGGGTGTCCGTCCTCGCCATACTGGCCGCCGCGCTCGTCGCCTGGTTTCGCTCCCGCCCGGCAAAGACGTGAACCGCCCATTCCCGACCCATGGCGTCCAGGTGGCCGACGACGAGGCGACCCTGCTCGAAGCGCTGCAGGCCGATGGCCGGATCGTCATCTACGACGGCCACGCCAATTTCGGATTCAGTCCGAGTTTCACCAAATCAACCCACAAGACGATTGCGGACTTCACCAATTTCGGCGTGAAATACACCGATATTCCCGTGCATTATCGGGGAGACGGTACGGAAAGGGACATGATGTTCTATTTGGATGCACCCGATCTTCCCGCCCTGACGGAGGATGAGGCGATCACGCTCGACCATATTCACGGGGAAGGCTGGGGCTATTTGGTGCTCCAGCAAGTCCAGATCAGGGACAAGGCGCTGAACTACCACCTCCCCTTCATCGGCGACGAGCGTTTTCCCAATGCCGGGGGGATCGCCCCCAACCAGTTCTTCACAAAGCAGGGCGAGGGCTTCAACAACGAGTGGCATTTCCACCGGGGCAGCTCCAAACGCCTGATGGTGACCGCCCCCGGCGACCAGGTGCCCAAGAACCTGCGTTACAAGACCTTCTTCTACAACGCCTGCAGCAGCGGCCCGCATTTCATCGAGAACTTCCGGCACGGGGAGTTCGTTTACACCACTCGAACATGTGCGGTTTACAAGGCGTCAAAACTCTTTGTGGAAGAAATTGTGGAAGGGAAGAATACGAGCGAGATCATCGACATCCTGCATTCCGAAAATGCGGCCGTGGCAGATGATGAGGCCACCATTGTCTATGGCGTGAAAAGATTCGACCCATGAAAACCATCATCACCATTGCCATTCTCATTTCGTCCATCGCGTTTGCCGATACCTCTGAAGAGCTTCGTTTGGCGGACGAAATGAAGTCGGTATTCGTGCGGAACAAGCAAGAGATGTCTTCGTACAGTCCTTACAAGAAGAATACACAAGCGGGAATGCCGAAAGGATTCGAGGAATTGTCGGACTCCGAAAAGCTTCGCATGATTGCCGCTTATCTGTTTCACAATACAGGGAATCTACCCTATGGCAGCGACAGGATCGGCACTCTTTTGCGTACTTTCCCCGAAACGATCCAAGATGACTCGGAATTGAGGAGGCTTCTTTCCGGCGAAGAAGACGCGAGAAGGTTTTTTATTCTAAAGACTTTAGCGAGCCACTTTGCCTCTCGCCGCGGCAGCACGTATATCCCGGAAATGGCGCGCATGCTCCTGCGGAATGAACCCGTGTATCTGAAAAACAGCGACAGTGAATACAATGGTCCGGTGTTCCATGACGTTTCCAGAGGAACGTATGAAAGTATTGTGTTTCAACTCAAGCGTCTCAACGCCAGCTTTGAGGAAATTCCGGAAGACCGATCTGACATGGAACGCAACCACGTCCAGCGGAAACTCCATCTCGCCCGCTGGCTCAAGGAGAACTGGCCCGGCTGCGAAGACCTCGCGCTTCCCGGTGCCGGGCGGGCGGTCAAGGGCGGACAAGCCCGCCCCGAACTTCCCGCTCCTCCCGTCGCCTCCACGTCCGGCCCCGGCGACGGCGAGATCAAGGAAAATCCGGGGAAATCCCCACCACACTGGGCATGGGTGTCCGTCCTCGCCATACTGGCCGCCGCGCTCGTCGCCTGGTTCCGCTCCCGACTTGCGAAGACGTGAACCGCCCATTCCCGACCCATGGCGTCCAGGTGGCCAACGACGAGGCGACCCTGCTCGAAGCGCTGCAGGCCGATGGCCGGATCGTCGTTTATGACGGCCACGCGAACTTCGGACTCGGTCCAAATTTCACCAAATCAACCCACAAGATGATTGCGGACTTCACCAATTTCGGCGTAAGCGGTCAACAGAGCACCTCTCGCATTTTTGCCAGAGGTCTGGCGGCTAT